>NZ_JARWQD010000290.1 GCF_029869545.1 Nocardia wallacei
ACCATCACGACGCACCACCCGAGCAGGCGGAACCACCTGCCCCGTCGCATGATCCACATTATCGGTCACATCCAACAAACCCGAGATGAACGTGCGATAACACGCCACCCCCTCGGCCTGCAACGCCTGACGATCCGCGGCGGGATCGCCGGTGGGCGCGGGCTGATGTTTCACCACGAACCCGCCCTTGGCGCCGACCGGCACGATCACCGCGTTCTTCACCGCCTGCGCCTTCACCAAGCCCAGGATCTCGGTGCGGAAATCCTCGAGGCGGTCGGACCAGCGCAAACCGCCGCGCGCCACCGGACCGAACCGCAGATGCACGCCCTCCACCCGCGGCGAATATACGAAGATCTCGAATTGCGGTCGCGGCTTGGGCAATTCGTCGATCTCGCGCGGCTCCACCTTGAGCGACAGATACTCGCGCGCGGCGCCCTGCTCATCGGTGCGGTAGTAGTTGGTGCGCAGCGTCGCCCGCATCAGGCTCAGGATGGCGCGCAGGATGCGGTCGGCGTCCAGGCTCACCACCTCGTTGATGCGCTCGGCGACCGCGGATTGCAGTTCGGCGGCGCGGTCGGGCGAGGCCGAATCCGGATCGAACAGCGCCGCGAACAGGTCCACGAACAGCCGGGCCGCGTTCGGCGAGGTCAGCAGCACCCGGGCGATATTGGCCTGGCTGTAGGGAAAGTCGGCCTGCTGCAGGTACTTCGAGTACGCCCGCAGGATCGACACCGTGCGCCAGTCCAGGCCCGCGCGCAGCACCAGCTCGTTCAGCGCATCGGCCTCGGCGCGCCCGTACCACAGCGCGTCGAACGCCGCGGTGAACCGCTCGCGCAGCCCGCGCTCCTGCGCGTCGAGCACGTCCAGGCGGTCGGACGTCTCCACCAGTTCGGCGTCCATGTTGCGGTCCAGCGACACGCGCAACAGGTCGGGCCGGGCCTGCAGGCCGAAGTCGTAGATCCACGCCTCGCGGCCGTTCTCGAACTGCAGCTTGTACGGCCGCTCGTCGACCACCTCCACGCCCAGGCTCTGCAGCAGCGGCAGCACCTGGCTCAGCGAGATGCCGCCGCCGATGTAGAGGGTGAAACGCCATGAGCCGGGGGCGGATTCGGGCCGCCGGTACAGGTGCTGGTCGATCTGCCCGGGGGCCAGCCGCTCCAGCCGCACGATATCGGCAAGGGCGCGCCCGGCCTGGAAATCCTCCTTGTAGGCATCCGGCAGCGCGGACGAATAGCGCTGCACCACAGCCGGATCCAGCACCGTCGAGGCCGCCACCTCGTCGCGCAGGTGGTCGTCCCAGGTGCGGCTGGCCTCGGCCAGCAGGTCCTGGATGCGCAGCCGGTTCGGCTCGGACACGTCCACCGGCGTGCCCGGCTCCGGCAGGCGCACCGTGAAATACACGCTGGCGAGCTCGCTTTCGGAGACACGCGCGGAATAGTCGATGGAGACGCCGCCCAGCTCGCGGACCAGAATGTCCTGGATCTCGAGCCGGACGCGGGTGGTGTAGCGGTCGCGCGGCAGATAGACCATGCAGGCCACGAATCTGCCGTAGGAGTCCGAGCGCAGGAACAGCCGCACCTGCCGCCGCAGGCCGACATTGAGCACCGCACCGGCGGTGTGCCGCATCGTCTCCACGTCGGCGGAGAACAGCTCGGTGCGCGGGAAGGACTGGATCACCTCCAGCATCGCCTGCCCCGAATACGATTCGAGTTCGTGGCCGCTCTGCTCGACCACCGCGCGCACCCGGCGCTCGATGACCGGGATGTCGAGGACGTTCTCGTGCATCGCGGCGACCGTGAACACGCCGATGAACAGATGCTCGCCGGTGATCGCGCCGCCGGTGTCGAATTCGGCGACGCCGACGAAATACGGATACACCGAGCGGTGCACGGTGGCCGGGACCAGCCCCTGGGTGAGCATCAGCAGCGGCCGGTCGCCGCCGTCGACCGGGACGCGGAAGTCGGTGCCCACGTCCGGGCGCAGCACGCCGAGGCAACTGTCCGGGTCCACAACGGATTTCGCCTGCACCCCGCCCGTCGCGGGACGCTGGTAGCGGGCGTAGCCGAGCACGGTGAAGTGTCCGTCGGCCAGCCAGCGCAGCAGGTTCGCGCAGTCGATGAGGTCGGTCGGCGAGAACGGCGGCGTGCTCTCCTTGGCCGCCAGCTCGAGCATCTCGGCCAGGCTGTCCTGCACCGCGCGCATGGCCTTGGTGTCGCCGATGACCTGACGGACATCGGTGAGCACATCGGAGATGCCGGTCTCGAGCTCGCCCAGCAGCGCCGGACTGGTCGACGGGTGCAGTTGTACGTGTATCCAGGACTCCCGCAGGGCATTCCCGCCGTTGCCGTCGACCTCGTGCGGGACGACCGATTCCAGAACGCCCTCGGCGTCGCGGGTCGACTCGAGAATCGGGTGGATCACCTCGCTGATGCTGACGCCGTGCCGGCTGAGATACGCCGTGACCGACTCCACCAGCAGCGGCATATCGTCGGTGACCATCTGCACCGCCGCCCCGAGACCGGCGCCGTCGTCCGGGTGGTACACCCGCACCCGGGCCTGCCCGGGCGGGCGCTGCATGCCCAGCTCGAGGTGTCGCCGGAACACCAGGCTCGAACCGCCCGTGATCGCGACGTCCACATCGCCGGCGTCCACGTGGCGGAAGTACGCCTCCTCGAGGTTCGCCAGTTCCCCGCGCAGCTGCGCCGGCAAACCAGCGGCCCACGCCGCGCTGGACATTTCGGACGAGACCGTCATTTTCTTCGCCAACTCCTCGGATTCGGTTCCGCAACAAAGTGACGCCGGAGTCGAGAGTAGCTGGACGCCCGCGGCGCCGCCGAGGAATCCTCCCAAACCTCCGGCGGCGCCGAGCAGTCCGAACGGCACGGTTGGTACGACCGCACCAGCTCGCCGCCCGAATTTCCAGGTAGCGTGCGACAGACGTTGCGCCAGTTGTTATTTGACGCCCGTCCCACTATGACGAATCACACTGTTTGCTTGTCGATAACCCGCGAGTAACCGGGGTTCTAACTCGCGGGTAACCGGATCGGCGGACCTAATCGCGGGTGAGCTTGCGGTGGGTGACCCGATGCGGCCGCGCGGCCTCCGGCCCCAGCCGCTCCACCTTGTTGGCCTCGTAGGCCTCGAAGTTGCCCTCGAACCAGAACCAGGATGCCTCGTTGTCGTCGTTGCCCTCCCACGCCAGGATGTGCGTGCAGGTGCGGTCCAGGAACCAGCGGTCGTGGGAGATGACCACCGAACAACCCGCGAATTGCTCGAGCGCGTTCTCCAGCGAGGACAGGGTCTCGACGTCGAGGTCGTTGGTGGGCTCGTCGAGCAGGATCAGGTTGCCGCCCTGCTTGAGCGTCAGCGCCAGGTTCAGGCGGTTGCGCTCACCACCGGACAGCACGCCCGCCGGCTTCTGCTGATCCGGACCCTTGAAGCCGAACGCGGAAACGTAAGCGCGCGAAGGCATTTCCTGGTTGCCGACCTGGATGAAGTCCAGCCCCTCGGACACCACCTGCCAGACCGTCTTGTTCGGATCGATACCGGCGCGGTTCTGGTCGACATAGCTCAGCTTGACCGTGTCACCGATTTTCACGGTGCCGCTGTCGGGCTGCTCGAGACCGACGATGGTCTTGAACAGCGTCGACTTACCGACACCGTTGGGGCCGATGACGCCGACGATCCCGTTGCGCGGCAACGTGAACGACAGGTCCTTGATCAGCTGGCGGTCGCCGAAGCCCTTGTCCAGGTGCTCGACCTCCACGACCACATTGCCCAGGCGCGGACCGGCCGGAATCTGGATCTCCTCGAAGTCCAGCTTGCGCATCTTCTCGGCCTCGGCCGCCATCTCCTCGTACCGGCCGAGGCGGGCCTTGTTCTTGGCTTGGCGTGCCTTGGCGCCCGAACGCACCCACGCCAGCTCGTCCTTCAGCCGCTTCTGCAGCTTCTGGTCCTTCTTGCCCTGCACCTCCAGGCGCTCGGCCTTCTTCTCCAGGTAGGTGGAGTAGTTGCCCTCGTAGGGGTAGGTGCGGCCACGGTCGAGCTCGAGGATCCAGCCCGCGACGTTGTCGAGGAAGTACCGATCGTGGGTGACGGCGAGCACGGCACCGGCGTACTGGGCCAGGAACTGCTCGAGCCACAGCACCGACTCGGCATCGAGGTGGTTGGTGGGCTCGTCGAGCAGCAGCAGGTCGGGCTTGCTGAGCAGCAGCTTGCACAGCGCGACGCGGCGGCGCTCACCACCGGACAGGGTGGTGACCGGCTCCTCCGGCGGCGGGCAGCGCAGCGCGTCCATCGCCTGTTCCAGCTGGGAGTCGAGGTCCCAGGCGTCGGCGTGGTCGAGCTCCTCCTGCAGCTTGCCCATTTCCTCCATGAGCTCGTCGGAGTAGTCGGTGGCCATCAGCTCGGCGATCTCGTTGAAGCGGTCCAGCTTCACCTTGATCTCGCCGAGGCCCTCCTCGACATTGCCGCGGACCGTCTTCTCCTCGTTCAGCGGCGGCTCCTGCTGCAGGATGCCGACGGTCGCGCCGGGGGCGAGCCAGGCGTCGCCGTTGTTCGGCTGGTCCAGCCCCGCCATGATCTTCAGCACGCTCGATTTACCGGCGCCGTTCGGACCGACCACGCCGATCTTGGCGCCGGGAAGGAAGTTCAAGTTCACGTCATCGAGGACGACCTTGTCTCCGTGCGCCTTGCGAACCTTGCGCATTTGGTAAATGAACTCTGCCATGTGCATCACCCTAGTAGTTCGGAAGCTATCGGCTTTACCCGGCTGGCGAATTCCCCCAGGTAGTCAACGAGTTTGAGGCCGATTCCGGCGGCCGCGGCGGCGACGGCTCCGCGTCACCCCGGATCGGCCGGAGCGGCGGCGAGCGGCTGCCCGACATCGGGCTCGACAAGCCCACCGTCAGCCGCAGAATCAACGGCCGGGGGCTCCGCGGAGTTCCCGGATCGGCGGCGCACCACCGTCGCCGTGCAGCGGCCCAGGTCCGGGCCGAGCGCGCTGGCCCGCATCTCCAGGTCCTGCCGCTGGGCGCCGTCCTTGGTGCGGTACTCGTTGGTCCGCAGCTGGCCGTAGGCGACGATCGGGTCGCCGCGGCGCAGCGAGGCGTCCACGCCCTCCACCAGGCGCCGCCAGCAGTTGATCGTGATGAACAGGCTGCCGTTGTCGACCCACTCGCCGCGGTCGCGGTCGAACCGCCGGGCGTTGCTCGCCATCCGGAAGGTGACCACCTGTTCCCCGCCTGGCAGGCTGCGCCGCACCGGATGCGTGACGACGGTACCGATGACGGCGGTGTTCGCCTCGTACATGATTCCTCCCCTTGGTGATTCGGCCCCCGCCCTCGCTACGAGGACAGGTCCAGCCTGATCGATCGGCGCCCGCCGGAAAAGGCCGAATCCGGTTCTGGGGATGGATTTCCGCACTGTGAATATCGAGTGTTTCAGCTAGAGCGTCGTCAGGTCGGTATTGGCCCCGCACAGCACGATCACCGGCCGCTCCCCCGGCTCCGGCACATACGCCCCGCTCTGGATCGCCGCCAGCGCCACCGCACCCGCGGGTTCCACCACGATCCGGAACTCGCGCCACAGGTACTCGCGCGCCATCGCGATCGCATCGTCGGTCACCAGCACCGAGCCCACCCGATAGCGAGTGGCGAGCTCGAGGGCGATATCGCCGACCCTGGTCGCGCCCAGCGCATCCGCGGCGATGCTGTTGACGTGCACGTCCACCGGACGCCCCGCGGACAGCGCGGCGTGCAGCGTCGGCGCGCCCTTCGGCTCGACACCGACCACCCGCCCGCGCGGCCCCAGCGCCGCCGCGATCCCGGCCGCCAGACCCCCCCCGCCGACCGCGACCAGCACCGGCGGCCGACCGCGCACCTGCCGCTCGATCTCCAGACCCACCACACCGGCCCCGGCCACCACGGCGGGCAGGTCGTAGGCGTGCAGCTGCAGCGCCCCGCGCTCGGCGACCAGCGCGTCGGCGTAGCCCTTGGCCTCGGCGTAAGTCGTTCCGTGCCACAGCACTTCGGCGCCGTAGGCCCACATCGCGGCCACCTTGGTGTGCGGCGCGGACTCGGGCACCACCACCGTGCACGGGCGGCTCTGCACGGCGCACGCCAGCGCCGCGGCGATCCCGGCGTTGCCGCCCGAGGCGATGACCACCCCGCGCTCGTCGCCGCGGACATCCAGCAGCGCGTTGAGGCTGCCCCGCACCTTGAAGGTGCCGCCGTGCTGCAGATATTCGAGCTTGAAGGTCACCTTCACCGGTCCGTGCGGTCCGGTCACCTCGGTGTGGAACACCGGCGTGACGCGGATCCGGCGGCCCAGGCGCAGCCGGGCGGTCCGCACGTCGGACCGGTACAGCCGCTTCACCTTTCGCGTCGCGGGTGCGTCGGTCACGGCTTGACCTCCCGGTCCCGCCGCGCCAGCTCGGCGAACATGGCGTTGTGGGCGGCGAGGTCGGCGTCGTGGTCGCGCTCGGCGGCGCGGTCGAGCCGCTTGGCCATCCGGTCGTCGCTGCGCGACCACTGGATCAGCAGTGCCAGCATCACCAGCACCAGTGGAATCTCGCCGCTGGCCCAGGCCAGACCGCCGCCGGTGCGCTGATCACCGAGCAGATCGGTATTCCAGCCCAGGCCGAGCGATCGGTAGAACCAGGCGCCGAGCACGGTCGTCATGCTCATCAGCGCGACGCCGAAGAAGGCGTGGAAGGGCAGCGAGCCGAACACCATGCCGACCTTGGTCAGCGGCTGCACCTGCCGGGGCTTGGGATCGATGCCGAGCACCACCCAGTAGAACAGGTAGCCCGACAGCAGGAAGTGCACGTTCATCGCCAGGTGGGCGCCGTGCGAGTCGAGCACCGCGCCGAAGATGCCGCCCAGATACAGCGCGTAGAAGCCGACGACGAAGAACGCCGTGGCCACCGCGGGCTGGGTCATGAACCGCGACACCGGATTGTGCACGGCGGCCAGGATCCATTCGCGCGGCCCGGGCGGGGTGTCGCGGCCCGCGGCGGGTAATGCCCGCAGCGCCAGCAGGATCGGGCCGCCGAGGGCGAACAGGATCGGCGCCAGCATCGACAGCAGCATGTGCTGGGCCATATGCACGCTGAACATGCCCGGCGCGTACCGGCCCACCCCCGAGCTGGTGGCGAAAAGCAATGTCGCGCACCCACACAGCCACGCGGCGGTGCGGCCGATCGGCCAGGTGTCGCCGCGGGCGCGCAGCCGCCGCACCCCGGCGAGATACAGCACAGCAAGCACGATGGCCAGGGTTCCGAAGATCAGGTCGAAGCGCCAGTCGAACAGGATCCGCGCGGCCGTCGGCGGCCCGGCCAGGTCGTATCCGAGTTCCACCTCGGCCGGGGACGGAATGGTCTTCAGGTCCGGCGGCGGCGTGCGGCCCAGGCCGACGGCGAGCCCGACGGTGGCGGCGAAGATCAGCGCCTCCACCCCGGCGTAGCGGATCAGCGCGGCGCGGTCACCCGGATCGGCCTGCAGCGCCGGGACCGCCTTGCGCCGCTGCACGAATCCGATCACGCCGAGGGCGCACAGCGCGACGGTCTTGGCGATCACCAGCTGCCCGTAAGTGGTCGTGAACAGGTCGGCCCACGGCACCCGCACCCACGCGTTGATCACACCGCTCACCGCGACGACGCCGAACGCACCGGTCGCCACCAGCGAGAACCGCCGCGCCGCCAGCCCGGTGTGGGCACCCGCGCGCACGGCGTGCGCGAGCACCGCGAACAGCCCGCCCACCCACAGCGCCATCGCCACCAGGTGCAGGATCAGGCTGTTGGTGGCGACATCGTGGGATCCGCCGGAGGAGGAATGCCCGGTGAGCGCGACCGGCAGCAGGCACAGCACGGCCCAGCCGAACAGCGGCGGCGTCCAGCCCCAGCGCAGCGCCAACCGGCATCCGATCGCCAGCGCCACCGCCATGAAGGCCGTCGCCCGCCACGATCCCGCCACCTCGACCTGGGCGATGGAATGCCAGACCTGTTCCGGCCGCAGGACGCTGCGCACGGGTTGCCCGGTGGTGTCCGACAGCGTCAGCGGCACCAGCAGCAGCGCGGCCCCGGCCCACACCAGCGCCGCGATCCCGGCCCGATGCAGCGCCCGATACCCGGCCACGTCGAGCAGTCCACTACGCTGCGGCGGCGTGAGGAATGCCGCGAACAACAGCGAGCCGATCGCCAATGCCGCGCACAGATCGGCGACCGCGCGGACCACCGGCAGACCGTAGGTGGTCAGCGGCCCAGGATCGGGGATTCCGAGCAGCGTCAGCGCCTGAGCTGCGGACAGGCTCACCACCAGCGGCGCGACCAGCGCGGCCAGCGCCGTCGCGACCGTCGTCAGCACCGGGAACATCGCCGCCGATTCCGACCGGACGGCCCGGGGATCAGCTTCGGCGGACGGGTCCAGCGGTGACGACATGCGGCCCAGCCTAGTTCGATTCCGCACCCCCGGCCGCCCCGCCCCGACCTCCACATCGGCCGCTGTGACGCTGCTGACATGCCCGCGGGTTGCCCGTCGGCGCCCGAGCCCCCTTCTGGACGCTCGCTATACTGAACCCGCTGGACACCATGCGGCGAACGCGGCATGGTGTGTGGTGCCTGCAATGCCTCCGTAGCTCAGTTGGATAGAGCAAGGGCCTTCTAATCCCTAGGTCGCAGGTTCGATTCCTGCCGGGGGCACCACGCGTGGGGCCAGCGACGCCGCTGGCACTTACACCATTACCCGCACCGTCGAACGCTCAAACACAGATAACCTTTCGCTCGCGCCGGTGCCCGAGGCCCGCTGTGGGCCCCGGGCACTCGCGGCGTATCAGGCGGGGATCTGGGCGCCGACGCCCCCGCCGACGCCCGCGCCCACCGCGGCACCGACGGCGCCGCCCGTCACGGCGCCGATGCCCGCGCCGACGGCGATACCGGCGACCGTGCCCACCGGGCAGGCGACAGTCGTCGCGACGCATCCGGTGGCGCCGCCCGCCACCGCGCCGAGACCCGCACCGGCGACCGTGCCGACGGCTCCGCCGACGACACCGCCCGCCACCTGTCCGGGAACGGCCTGGGTCTGCCCGGCGGCGACCGGCTGTGCGGCGGCGGGCTCGGGCGCCGCGGCCTCGGAGATACCGGCACCGGCGCCGATCATGGCGGCGGCGACGGCTGCGGTGGTGATGAATTTACGAATCATGATGTCACTCCTGGGTGTTCGGTGCCGCGTGTGCGGCCCGCGATCAGGGTGACAGAGATTCGAGCACCATGTCGGGGCGAGCAATCGCTCGGCGAACCGGTGCGCCGGGGTGATCAGAGGGTGAACCGGCCGAGTTCGGTGCGTTTGGTGATGCCGAGCTTCGGATAGGCGCGGTACAGATGATGGCCGACCGTGCGGGGGCTGAGGAACAGCTGGGCGGCGATGTCGCGGTTGCTGAGCCCGGCCGCGGCGAGGCGGACGACCTGAAGTTCCTGGGGGGTGAGCCGGGCGGCCGGGTCGTGATCGTGCGGACGGGCGACGGGGCGGTCACCGAGGGCGGCCAGTTCGGCGCGGGCCCGTCCGGCCCAGGCGTCGGTGCCCAGCCGCTCGAACGCGTGCAGCGCCTCGGTCAGTCGGGCATGGGCGTCGGCGCGGCGCCGCTGCCGCCGCAGCCATTCGCCGTACAGCAGCGCGGTCCGGGCGTGATCGAACCCGTGCTCGGCCTCGGCGTGCTGGAGAAGTGCTGTCTCGTAATGGTTTTCGTCATCGTCGCCGACCAGCGCATGGCAGCGGTGCACCAGCGCGGTCGCGTACGGCTGCCCGGTGTGGTCGGCCCAGTCGGTAAGGGCGGGCAGATACCGCGCCGCCTGCTCGGCCCGGCCGCTGCGAACCGCCGATTCCACCTGATCGGGGATGGCACGAATCAGGAAGTCCCGCCGGGCCGGTCCGGCGCAGACGGCCTCGAGGTGGTCCGCGGCCGCCTCGAACCGTCCCTGCCCGAGGTCGAGCAGACCCAGCGCCCAGGTGGCCAGGGCGGCGTTGGTGGGATGCCGGTCCCGTTGGCGCAGCATGGTTTCGGCGTGGGCGCGGCATCCTTCGGCGTCACCGGCGACGGCGGCCAGCCAGGCCGGGATGGCGGTCATGATGGCCGCCTGGGTGTGCTGCCCGAGGTCCGCGGATACCGACAGTGCCTCGGCCACAGCGGTTTCCGCGTCACGGAAGCGACCGCGCAGCAGGTACGCGATGGCCAGCGGCTCCTGCGCGTAGGGCAGCCAGCCCAGCGCACCCGACCGGCGGGCATCGGCGACCATCGCCTCCAGCACCTCGGTCGCGGCCCGGTCGTCGATGATGAGCGCGAGGTATCCGGCCAGCACGCGCTCGACCATGCCGGATGCGCGCCCGTCCCGGACCGCCGACACCAGCGCGCGCATGCCGGTGATGCCCCGCTCGGTGCGGCCGTCGAAAAACTCACCCAGACCGATCATCCCGGCCACCACCGGCCGCAGTTCGGAATCGGCCTCGAGCGGCACGCGGGCGAGGTCCCTGGCCGCGCGGCGCACCAGATCGGGCGCGCCGCCGTCCTTGGCGCATCCGATCGCATCGGTCAGCATCGAAACGGCTTGTGCCGGACGGGATTCGATGATCGGCCCGACTCCGTCCAGCATCAATGCGGCGGCCGCCGCGGGTGATTCCCGTTCGTAGGCGACCTGCGCCCGCAACCACGCGGCCTGCGCGAGGATCGACTCGTCGCCGGTGAGATCCGCTGCGGCCGAGGCATATTCGGCCGCCCGGTCGAGCGCACCGGCATCGTAGGCGGCGCGGGCGGCGCCCACGAGCCGTCGGCTGGCGCGGTCCGGGTCCGGGCTCAGCGCGGCACTGCGCTCGAGCGCGGCCGCGACGGCGTACAGCCCACCCCGCTGGGCGGCGTCCCGGGCTGCCGATTCCAATGCGGCCGCGGCGGTTTCGTCCGGCTTCGTGGCGGCGGCGGCCAGATGCCACGCGCGACGGTCGGCATAGCGGTCCTCGGTGAGCGTATCGGCCAGGGCCTGATGCGCGGCGATCCGCCAGCCGCTCGGGGCGCCCCGGTAGGCGGCGGCGCGAATGAGCGGGTGCCGGAAAGCGATTCCGCGAGTGGACAATTCGATCAGGGCGGCCTGCTCGGCGGGCTCCAGATCGGCCGCACTCAGCCCGAGCCGTTCGCCGGCGTGGGCGACGATCGCCGGATCCGCGGTGTCGTCGGCCGCCGCCAGGACCAGCAGCCGCTGTGCCGGTTGCGGGAGTTCGGCGATCCGGGCGCGGTACGCGTCTTGGACCTGCCCCGCCACGGGCAGCGGTTCGACGGGCAGCGACCAGGCGCCGCCGTGTTCCCTGCCGGTGAGCGCGGCGGTGAATTCGATGATGGCGAGCGGGTTTCCGCGTGCTTCCGCGAGGATCCGCGCGCGCGTCGGACCGGCCAGATCGTTCGCGCGCCGGTCGAGCAGGGCCGTCGCGCTGGCGCGGTCCAGGGCGGGCAGGGTCACCGTATCGAGCGCGGCCGCCGGGAAGTGCCCGGCGCCCTCGCGCACGGTGAACAGCATGGCCAGCGGTTCCTGCCGCAGTCGGCGGGCAGCGAACAGCAGCGCGTCCAGGGAGGCCGGGTCGAACCAGTGGGCATCGTCGATCAGACAGGCCAGCGGTCCGTCGCCGGCCAGCTCCGACAGCAGGGAGAGGGTGGCGGCGCCGATCAGGAACCGCTCGCCGCCACCGGCGTCGGTCAGGCCGAAGGCCGCGCGCAGGGCCTGCGCCTGCGGTTCGGGCAGGGCGTCGATGCGGTCCAGATGCGGGTGGAGCAGCAGATGCAGACCGGCGAACGGGACCTCGATCTCCGATTCGATTCCCACGCCGCGCAACAGCCGCAGATCCGCCGCCGCCGTCTCGGCGTGATCGAGCAGTGCGGTCTTACCGATCCCGGCCTCACCCCGGATCACCAGCGCACCCCCGGCCCCCGCTCGGACGTCCGCCAGCAGGCGCTCGATCCGCGCCAGCTCCTCCACACGCCCGAGAACCACCGCCGAACCCTAGCAAGCCGACCACTCGAGCAGGGCGAGCCAGCGGGTAAGCCACCGCCGGACTACTAGGACAGGGCCAGCCCGCGGATAGCCCATCCGCCCGACAACCCCGGCGGCGGCGCGGCTCACACGATGCGGGTCATGACCGAGTCGTAGCCACCGCCGCCGGGATATACCCAGGCTCCGGCCATGACCGTGTCGTTGTCGTCGAACGATCCTCGGAAGTACGCCGGTGAGCCCTTCTCACCACCCCAGATGGTGAGTTCGTCACCGTTCATCTCGTAGACGTAGTCCAAGGTGTCGCCCTTGTTGCCGTAGAAGCGGCTCTTGATGTCGGCGCTGGGCTCGTCGGCGCCGAAGGGGCGCTCTCGCCCGATCACCTCGATGCCCTCGATCCGCTCGCCGTACTGCTCCAGTTCGATGTCCTGGATCAGGAAGTGCTCGCCGGTCATCCAGCGGTAGGTGACGGTGCCCTCCGCGCCGCCGGTGACCTTCCACGTACCGATCAGCCGTTGCAGCGCGGCCAGTTCGGCGTCCCGGGCCCGGGTGTTCTGTTCACTCATGTCGGTCATCTCCTCTGCGTGCCCACCGCGACCGCGGTGGCTTCACGTCACAAGCTATGGCCGGGCCTATCGGTAACCGCATCGGTCGAAGTACTGGTATCGCAGGTCGGGCAGCAGGTATCGCCCTGCCAGGCATCGACGCCTTCCTTGACCGCGATGGCGGCGATGACCAGCGCGGCGATCGGGTCGGCCCACGACCACCCGAACACGCTGTTGAGCAGCAACCCGACCAGCAGCACCGCGGACAGATAGGTGCAGAGCAGGGTCTGTTTCGAGTCGGCGACCGCGGACGCGGACCCGAGTTCGCGGCCCGCGCGGCGCTGGGCCCACGACAGCACCGGCATGATCACCAGACTCGCTGCGGCCAAACCGATTCCGATCGGCGAGTGCCGGGCCTCGCCGACGCCCAGCAGTCCGCGGATCGAGTCGACGGTGACGTAGAGCGCGAGGGCGAAGAAGGAGAACGCGATGATCCGCAGCGCGACCTTCTCGCGGGCCTCGGGGTCTCGACCGGCGAACTGCCACGCGACCGCGGCCGCGGAGGACACCTCGATCACCGAATCGAGCCCGAACCCGATCAGCGCGGCCGACGAGACACGGGCGCCCTCGGTGAGGGCGATGATCGCCTCGATGACGTTGTAGGAGATGGTCGCGGCGACGAACCAGCGAATCCGCCGCGCCAGCAACGCCTTTCGTTGCGGCGCCTGCACCATCAGCAGCACTCCTCGGCATCGGAGGCCGCGCAGCAGGCCGGATCGACCGCCAGCACCAGCCCGAGCAGATCCTCGAGCACGGCCCCGATGCGGCGATCGGCCAGCTCGTACCGGCTGCGCCGCCCCTCCGGGATCGCGACCACCAGCCCGCAACCACGCAGGCAGGCCAGGTGATTCGACAGAATCTGCCGCGACACCCCGATCTGCTCGGCCAGGTCGGACGGATACCCCGGCCCGATCCGCAGGCTCAACAGGATCCGAGTACGGGTCGGATCCGACAGCGCGTGCCCGAACCGGGCCAGCGCGTCACGCTGCACTACGGCTTCCACAACCCCGACAGTACACAATTTTCTGTATTCATCAACGGGTGAACTATCCGAGCTCGTTGGCTCAGTCGATGATCTTGGGTAGATCGGCGGCCAGACCCTGACGCGCCTCTGCAAGGGCCGACTGCCAATCCTTTTCGGCCGCTGCCACCGAAGTGCTCAGCGCGCCATGGGATCTCAGGTCGACGAGTCGCTCGGCGGCGGCAAGTGCGGTTCCTACAGTGCCGTCGGCAAGCTCGGGCCGGTAGCGCTCGATCCTGGCTACCGCGCTGCGCAGGTCGGACATCGTGCTGTCGATGATGTCGGTTCCCGCTCGATCGCCCAGTGCGCGCAGGCGCCGGGCCGCGACCAGAAAGTCCCGGCAGGCGTCGTCGTATTCTTTGCGATGGGCCTCCCTCCGGTCGACATCCCGCATCGTGATCGCCAAGCCGACGGCATTGCGCGCATTGAGTCTGCTGATGAGAATCCCGTTGACCACCGTCGTCACGTTGCCGACAACCGCCACCACCGTCGTCAGCCAGAGTTGAAGAGTCATAGGGGGCAGGCTATCCACCGCAGCCGTTCCACTCGATACGGTAAGGTCGGCCGGGAATCGAGAGGGACAAGGCAGGCGTGGCGACAGAAGAGCATCCGATACTGCTCGGTCCGGCCGCCGAAAAGTGGCGGACTGTCGGCGCGACACACACGGTTCTCCTCATCGCCCACAACGTGACCACATTGTCGCGGCTGCTCGATATCGTCGATGTTTTCGACAATGATCCACGCATCCAATTGATCGTCACCTCGACGGCGTCGGATCCATTCCGGTCGGGCCTTTCCGAGGAGATAGGCAAGACCGGATTGGTGACGATCCCCTGGGACGTGGCGCGAACGTCACGATTCGGCCTGGCAATAGCCGCAAGCCACCATGACGATGTGTCGAACATATTGTCCCCCTTGGCAATTCTTTCTCACGGAATCGGATATACTAAGTTCTCCCCCGAGAGCCGAGAGCCGAGAGCCGAGAGCCGTTTTCGGTCTCTCCTCCGAATGGGTGCTGCGCGAAGGAAGGCCCGCCGCACGAGCACTGGTGTTGTCGCACGAGGATCAGGTGCGGCGACTGGCCCTATCGGCACCCGCGGCCGCCCCGGCGGCCGTCGTGGCGGGCGACCCGTGTTTCGACAGAATTGTCGCGAGCCTGCCGCTCCGGAATCGCTATCGCGCCCGGCTCGGCGTCGGCGACCGACTCCTCGTCTACGTCTCCTCCACGTGGTCACCCGAGTCGGCGATCGGGGTGCGATTCGATCTGATCCGGGAGTTGCTGGCCGAACTTCCGCGCGACAGTTATGCGGTGGCCGTGGCCGTACATCCGAATATCAGCCACCTGCACGGGCCCGGACAGGTGCGCCGCTGGTTCGCCGATTGTGTCCGCGCCGGACTGATCATCCTGCCCGAGATCGATGATTGGCGCACCGGCCTGATCGCCGCGGATCTCGTCGTCGGCGACAACGGCTCGGTCACCGGATACGCCGCCGCGATCGGTCGGCCGACCATACTGTGCGCATTCCCCGAGGTTCCCGACGGCACACCGATCAGCGCGCTGGGCGAGCTCGCCCCGCGCCTGCCCGCGCACGGCCCCCTGGCCCCGTATCTCGAAGCCGTTCTCGCCGAACACGAACCGAGCCGTTACGCGGAGGTCGCCGACGGGGTCACGTCGGTGCCCGGCCGAGCCCATGAACGGCTGCGGGAACTCTTCTACGGCATCCTCGATCTCACCCCGCCACCGACCGAATCCGCGCCGATATTATTGCCACCACCGGCCGAAGTACGCCCGGCACCGTATTTCGCGGACACGGTCGCGACGAGAGTGGCCGACGACGGGACGATCCATCTGGTGCGGCGGCCCGCGGAGCTGCAGCGAATCACCTTTCCCGGCATCAGGCCGGGCATCGACGTCCACCTGTGCTGCACCGCGGACTATCCGATGCTCGCCCTGCGCGAACGAGCGGATATCCTGGTCGGCACCAGCGCGGACGCGCACGGCGATGTTCCGGATTGGTTGCGGAATACCTTGCGCGACAACTCGTTCTGCGAGGTCGCCGCCATTGTCGAGGGCGATTCGTGCCGTGCACTCACCCGATCCGGTGTCGAGGTCACAATGACCACCGGTGGTCCCGCCGACCTGCTGCCCTCGGTCGTCTACGCGTGGTTCTACGGCGGCCGGTCACCGGCTGTGTCGCCGGTCGCGGTGGAAGCCGGGGGTATCCGCTATGCCGTCGAGATCACATTCGACTAGGACCCGGGGCGCAGCACCTGTTGGGATTCGCGGTGCCGCCGGGCATCTTCCGTGCGTCCTTCGTCGTCCGCCAGGTCGGCCAGTTTGCCGTGGACCGTGGCGACCTCGTTGCGCATGCCGAACCGGGCCAAGGTGTCCAGCTCCGATTCCCAGTACCGCCTTGCGTCGGTGGTGTCACCCCGTTGCCGAGCGATATCTCCAAGCAGGACACGGGCATCGCGCCGTGTTACCGGCGTCGGTCGGCCGCGCGGCGAAGAATGCCTCGGCCGCCCGCACCTGGGCTTCGGCCTCCGGACCACGCTCCAGAGCGACCAGCGCCCGTCCGCGATGCATCCGCAGCAGCGCGGTGGACCGATCACGGTCGGCAGGCTCCGGCAGCCATTCCAACGCTGCCTGCGCCGCATCGTATTCGGCCAGGGCCTCCTCCGGCTGCCCCAGCTGTTCGAGGACGATGCCCCGCCACTCGAGCACACTCGCCCGCCCCGGCAGATAATCGATCGCCGCCGCACGGTCGAACCAGGAACGGGCCGAATCGAGTTCGCCACGCCGCTCGTGCAGTGCACCGAGATCTCGTGCGAGTTGCCAGCAGCATCCGATATCGTCCGCTGCTTCCCATTCGGTGTCGGAACGGTCCGCGAGATCCCACAGGTTCCGATAGAGATCGATGATCTCCCCGGTCCGGTAGGTGTGATAGGCGAAGGGCCACAGCGCCATCGGCAGCGTCACCGCCTCGGACCACCGGCCGAGTTCCCGCGCCAGGCGCGCCGCCTCGACGAACGTCGTCCACCGGGCGGCGAGTTCGGCGGATGCGTGCTCGAAGCCGGTGTCACCGCGATAGCGTGGCTCGCACTCCTGGAACAGTCGGCCCGGTTCGGTGGCGGCGATCGGGCGCCCGGAGATCGACAACGCCAGCTGCACCGCCCGGCGCGTGCACCATTCGACCGTCCGCAGTGCGTGTATTCGCATGTCCGACACCGAATCCACGGCCAGCGCCCGCTCGACCGCGTGCCGTCGGATCACGTGCGGGAACTCGAGGTAGCCCGCGCCGCGCGGCTGCACCAGCGACCGGTCGGCCAGCTCCCGGATCAGCCGCTTCGCCTTCGGCAGGGACACGTCGAGCACGGCCGCGGCCGCCTCAGCGTCGAACGCCGCACCCGGGTACCGGCTCAGCACCCGATACGCACGGGCTTCGTCCGAGGTCAGGCCCTCGTACCCGGCGTCGCATACCGCGTTCACCACCGACACATTGTCGATGCTGAGGTCCTCGGCTACCTCATCGACCGAGTGCGCCCGTTCCAGCCGCTCCACATAGGCCTCGATCGGCTCATCACCGTCGGCGAGCCGGGCCGCGGCGGCCGCGATCAGTCGTGGCACGCCACCGCACAGCACGACCAGCCGCCGCAACACCTCCGGGTCACTCCGCGCGACCTCCGCACCGGCGAGCGACACCAAGTACTCGGCACCCGCGTCCGGATCGAATCCCTTGAGCTTCAACGATTCGAAGCCTTCGAGCCGCAGCTGCTCGAGATGCCGCTCCCCCGCCACCACGACGGCGGCATTGTGCAGGTCTCCCAGCAGCGGCAGCACCTGTCCCGCGGAACGAATCTCGTCGAGGACGATCAACAGTGGCCGCCCGCCGATCAGCGACCGCAGGACCGACAGCCGCAGCCCCGGCTCGGGAAGCTCCTGCCACGGCAGGCCCAGTTGGACAAGAAGATCCGCCAGGAGGTCCGCCGAGCCCGGCGCGTTTCCCGGTTCCGACGAATCGGCCGCGGCGTACACCACATCGCGATACTCGGCACCGAATTCATAGGCCACCGTCACGATGAGCGTGCTCTTGCCGATTCCGTTCCCACCGCTCACCGCGAGCAGCAGCGGCTCCCCCGCGTCGACCGCCCGCCTGCGCAGGTCACGAACGGCGCCGAGTTCAGTCTCTCGGTTCAGGCACAACGGTTTTCGCGGCAACGCGGCCCTCCGCCCGCCGCTGGTCTGCACTCCCCGATCCTCGGCCACAACACGACCCTAGCGGGTTCCGGCGGCCGTGGTCGGCAACCGTGCCGGAAGCCGAATCCCGGTTCTCACCGGCCACCCATTCTCGCCATGAGCAGATCCGCGGCCCTGACGTCCCCTCGCGAGGATTCAGCGCGCGTCCGCATTTCCCGCAATCTGCGGTGCACCAAGGGATCCGATGCCAGCCGGGCCGCGTTCTCGACCAGCTCCCGCCGATCCCCGAGCGGCATCGCAATACCCAGGCGACCCAGCCGTGCCGCGGTCAGGCGCTGCTCACGGATTCGCGGCGCCAGGATCATCGGCACTCCCGCGAGAATCGCATCGTGAACGGAGTTGATGCCCGCATGCGTGAGGAACACCTGAGCCGTACGCAAGGCTTCCTGCTGCGGAATCCATTGCTGTGCGTACACATTCGGCGGCAATGCACCCAACTCGCATACCGGTAGCCACGAAGTCGCCACAATCACCGTCCACCGGGTATGCGCGAACGCCTCGACGATCGACCGGAAGAACCGTGCCGCCCGGGCGAAAACCGTTCCCAGCGCGACCACGATCGTCGGCCCGTCCGAGTGAAGCGGCTCACTCTCCGCGGCGACCGTCCGTGGAGCCGGACCCACAAGAGGCCCGACTAGGTGGACACTGCGCCCGAAGCGGGGACCGCCGGGTTGAAGCTCCGGCAACGTATTGGCGAGAACGAGACCCGAATCTCGCGCGGAGCGTGCGTGACTGGTCCACAGCGGGACCACCTCGACATCGTGACGAGCCACCAGGCGCTCAGCCCATGGAACATGCGGATCGACCACGCACAGGGCCGGACGCTCACGCCGCAGTTCACGCTCGAGAACCTGCCGCGTCGCCTGCCATGCGGCTCGGCGACGCCACCACAACGCCGCACGATCGCAGAGTTCCGTGGGCGACCCGCCCGCGGGCACACGAACCTCGTGACCGACCGCAGGAACCACAGCCTGAGCACCCGTCGACTCGATCGCGGAGCGAAATTCCTCCCCGGCCACGACCCGAACCGGCACTCCACGCCCCGTCAGCTCCGCAACCACCGCCAGCGTTGGCAGCACATGCCCCCACGCGGAGTACGGCACGAACAAGACACCCATGACTCAGTATCCTGAGCCATCAACGCACGCGGACCGAGGACGGCGTGCGCCCCGCAGCCTCCCGACCGCTAGCGGTGACTGTGTGCGCAGGGGATGCGGGTGCGTGGCGCGAGGGTCCAGGGCTGTGGTTTACGGGTCCGGCGGGTGTCGTCGCGGACGTCGGTGACGTGCCGGGCCCACCGGCCCTCGGATACCTCGGCGTGCTGAATCCGGTTCCAGCCGAACGGCATCAGGTGGACCCGCTCGCCGCGTTCCTCCAGCCGCTGGGCCAAGTCCGCCAGCACGTCGAGGGCGTCGGCGAGCCCGGTCAGCACGTCGAAATCGGCGGCGGGGCCGAACCGTTCGGCGGTCGCGGCCCACTGCGCGAACCCGTCGATCACGAGGTGGGCCGAATGTGTCCTGGCCGCAAGATGTTCGACGATGTCGGCGGCGGCACCGGTGAGCGTGAGATCGCCGGGCTGCACCCCGACCGTCAGCAGCAGGCAGTCGAAGAACGGCCTGGCCACTCCGATCTCGGACGGCGCGAGTTCCACCGCGCAGGGACTCGGGGTGGTGACCCGGTACTCGAACATGCGGCAGTGACTACTGACGATCCTCATCGGTCGCTTCCCACTCCCAGAAGGGTGAATCAATCTGCGCAAGAGCGGAAGTGAGCGAGCCATTCCTGCCCGCAACCGCAAATTCCCGCGCGCAGGACGTAAGTCGCCCGCGCGCGACGAGACAGCGCCACCGGGCATGGATAAGGTCTATCCACTCAGTTCCGGGATGATCAGTCGACGCGGAGAGCCGAAGTTCGAGGAAGCCATGAAGTACGACCAGGTCACTGTGAACGACGCCCGGCAGTGGACCGAGCTCACCAACAGCTTCGTCCCGATGGGGCATCGGATCCAGCACGCCGACCGATGGACCTCGCGCCTCACCGTGCAGCAGACGACCGCCTACAGCCTGCTGCGCTGGGACGAACCGGAGGGCCGGACCTGCTACCGCACCCCCGGCCACGTCCGGCGCACGCCTGCCGACAGCTTCTACTGGTGCGTATTCCCTCAGCACAGCACCTACACCGTCGGCCGGGACGACACCGTGCTGCGCGCCGGCCACGGCCGCGCGGTCCTGATGGGACTCGATCAGGTGTGCCGCCTGCGGCCGGGGTCCTCGGCGCTGGCGCTGCAGCTCCCCCGGGCCGAGATCGACAACGCGGTGCCCGTCGACGGACCGCGATGCACCGCGCTGACCATGGATTCCGGTCTCGGCCGCATCGTCGAGTCCATGATCCACGGCGTGCACGCCGAGCATTCGAACCTCAGCGCCCGGGAGTTCAACGCCGTCTGCGACCGCATCTGCGAGTTGCTGTGCATGATGGCACTGGGCGATACGAGCCCGCAGGCGGGACATCTCGACGAGACGGTGGAGGCCGTCCGGCGCTACGTGCGCGAGTCCATCGGCGTCGCGGATCTGCGACTGCCCGCCGTCGCCCACGCGCTGAACTGGTCACCGCGACAACTCCGGACCGCCATGCAGCAGGCGGGCACCACCTATCGCGACGTGCGCCGCGAGGAGGCGCTGCGCGTCGCGCGCGATCTGCTGGAAAACGGTGGCACGCAAGCCATGTCGGTCACCGAGATCGCCGGGCGCGCCGGTTTCACCCCCACCTGGTTCTCGGCGGCGTTCAAGGCACGCTACGGCGAGACCCCGCGCGAGTTCCGGCAGCGGCGACTCGCCGAGTCGCGTGCCGACCGGACCTACGAGTGATCGGAAACTGTTTGAGCACACCAGAGTTCCCGCCGTACGCACCGGGATGCCCGGTGGCCCATGGCTCACCGCTCGACACGGCGGGTCCGCGCGTGCCGCTCCACACGCCGGAGTTCGCCGTGGATCCGCATCGGATCTACCGCGAGGTACGCGAGCGGTTCGGCGCGCTGGTGCCGGTGGAGCTGGCGCCGGGCGTGCCCGCCACCCTGGTGATCGGCTACCGCACCGCGCTGCGGATCCTCAACGACCCGGAGCATTTTCCGGCCGACCCGCGGCGCTGGCAGCGGACCGTGCCCGCCGACTGCCCGGTCCTGCCGATGATGGAGTGGCGGCCGAGCGGGAGCCGCAGCGCGGGAACGGATTTCACGCGCTATCGGGACGCGACCATCGCGGGGATCAACGAGGTCGACCTGTACGGCCTGCACAGCATCGTGGAGCAGGCCGCGGCCGACCTGATCGAAGGGTTCCGGCCGGAAGGTACCGCGGATCTGTTGAGCCAGTACGCATTTCCGCTGACCTTTCAGGTCTGTTGCGCCATGGTCGGATGCCCGCCGGAGATCGGCCAGCAGGTCGCCGCCGGTATGGCGGCGATGTTCGACGGGGTCGACGCCGACAAGGGCAACCGGATGGTCAGCGACGCGCTGCGCGAGCTCGTGGCGCTGAAGCGGACCGAGCCGGGCAACGACGTCACTTCGATTCTGCTGCAACACCGTTCCGAGCTCGACGAGGAGGAGATGGTCCACCAGCTGGTGGCCTTCTACGGTGCGGGCATCGAGCTGCAGGTCAACCTCGTCGTCAATACGCTGCTGCTGATCCTCGACGACGACCGATTCGGCGGCAGTGTCCTGGGCGGCAGCCTGTCGACCCGCGACGCCCTCGACGAGGTGCTGTTCAACGACCCGCCGCTGGCGAACTTCTGCATCACCTACCCCAGGCAGCCGATCCTGATCGATGACGTCTGGCTACCCGCCGACCAGCCCGTCCTGATCAGCATGACCGCCTGCAACAACGATCCCGCCATCCGCGCCGACGACCGCACCGGGAACCGCTCGCACCTGGCCTTCGGACTCGGCCAGCACGCCTGTCCCGCCCGCTCGCTGGCCTATCTGGTCGCCCAGGACGCCATCGACCAGCTCCTGGACATGCTCCCCGATATGCGACTGGCGCTCCCCGGCGGAAGGCCCACCTGGCGACCGGGACCGTTCCACCGGTCCCTGGCCGCACTACCGGTCACCTTCACCTGATGTAGCGGCACAGGCGACACGCCCGCGTGGCGGGTACGGATTACTCCCGGAAGGGCTCGGTGCGGTGGGACAGGCGTTCGGCGAAGGTTTCCGCCCAGGCGACCGATTCCGGTTCGTCGTCGATCTCCGGCCTGCGGCGCGGCGCCCGCAGGCCGCGCAGTTCGCTGGATGCGCGGGTGGCGCCGGGGCGGTTCTGGGCCGCGAGCAGCCGCACGCCCCAGGCGATGTAGGCGGGCATGCCCATCCCGGCGCATTCGGCGGCGTCGTTCAAGCTGAGCCATTCGGCTTCGTCCACGGTCACGGTCACCGTGATATCCCTGGTCGACATGCAGGCTCACGGTAGTCCCTTCGGGAGGCGGCCGTCACGTCTGGGGACACCGCGTCGCGATTAAGAGACCAAGTGGTTTGAAATAACGGATCGGTTGCTACCGCGTGGAAATGTGTGGTCGTCCAGTTCGGCTGGCATAGGGTCGTGTTCGTCCCCGGGTGCCCCTGGGGACG
This sequence comes from Nocardia wallacei, assembly GCF_029869545.1. Taxonomy (GTDB): domain Bacteria; phylum Actinomycetota; class Actinomycetes; order Mycobacteriales; family Mycobacteriaceae; genus Nocardia; species Nocardia wallacei_A. Next base: position 22,519 of record NZ_JARWQD010000290.1, read on the forward strand.
TTCCAACCGGTGATCGGCGGTAGCCCAAGCCGTGGATCGCCCGCTGTACGCAGTCCGGTGCGGCCCGAGGGAGATTCGAGTCAGCCCACTCCCTCGGGCCTCATCCGTGCCGCATCCGGATTTGCTCACGGATCGGGCAGGATGACCGCGCGCCCGTTGATCTTGCCCGCGTGCAGCCGTTCGTACGCCAGCGGCGCCTCGTCGATGGTGTAGGTCTCGACGTGGACCTCGACACCGCCTCCCCGCGCGATGTCCAGCACCTCGATCAGTTCGGCGCGCGTGCCCCAATACGGTGACGTCACGGTCGTCTCGTAGGGCAGGGTCCCGAAACCGACGGACACGGCGCCGCCGCCGAGCCCCACCACCGTGATATCCGCCTCGATCGCCGCCGCGGCGGCCGCGATCGATGTCGTCGGCGGCGCACCGACGAAATCGAGTACGACCTCGGCACCGCGGCCACCGGTGAGCGCCCGGATCCGTTCCGGTGCACCGTCATTCGACAGCACGGTCTCGTGCGCACCGACCTGGCGGGCCAGGGCCAGCTTGTCCTCCGACACGTCGAGCGCGATCACCCGCGTGGCGGTCATCCGGCGCAGCAGCTGGATGGCGACGTGGCCGAGCCCGCCGGAGCCGATGACGACCGCGGTGCTGCCGGGAACCAGCTTGGGCAGCGAGAGCGTGATGGCGTGATAGGGCGTGAGCCCGGCGTCGGTGAGCGGGACGTTGCGGACCGGGTCGAGGTCGCCCAGCGGCACCAGATGCCGGGCGTCGTCCACGATCATGTACGGGGCCATGGCACCCGGGGCGCCCAGGCCCGGCGGGAAGATCTTCAACTCCGCGGCGCGCAGGCAGTAATTCTCTTTGCCCGCAGCACATTTGATGCATACGCCGCAACCCCACGGACCGTACACAGCCACCGGGTCGCCGACGTTCACCCCCACGACTCCCGGCCCCAGCGCCGCGACCGTCCCCGCGCCCTCGTGGCCCAGCGTCAACGGCAGCGGGAATCCGATCGCCTCCACGGGCAGGCTCATCACGGCGATATCCGAGTGACACACCCCCGCCGCCGTGACCTGCAGTAACACCTGTCCGGGGCCTGGCTCGGGATCGGGCACCGTGACGACTTCCGGAGCCGACCCGACCGCCCGGTACTGCACCGCCTTCATATCGACCGACCTCCTCGACGGTGGATGTCGTTGAACCCGGTACCGCGATCAGCGAACCTCAGGCTACCTCAGTCGGCCCGGCGCCGGAATGGTTCGCATCAGGTGATCAGGCGTTTCTCCTTCGCGACGGCGACCGCGGCGGTGCGGGTGTCGACGCCGAGCTTGTCGTAGATCCGGCCGAGATGGGTCTTCACCGTCGCTTCGCTGATGTGCAGGGCGCGGGCGATCTGCCGGTTTCCGAGGCCCTGCGAGAGCTGGACGAGGATGTCGTGCTCGCGGGCGGTGAGCGTGGGCGCCGGATTGCGCAGCCGCGCCAGGACCTGGTCGGCGATCGGCGCGGACAGGGCGGTGCGCCCGGCCGCGGCGGCGTGGATCGCGGTGAAAAGTTCTTCGGGCCGTTCGGCTTTGAGCAGATAGCCGGTCGCGCCCGCCTCGATGGCACGGGTGATGTCGGCGTCGGTGTCGTAGGTGGTGAGCACCAGGACCCGGGGCGCGGGCGCCGGCAGGGCGGCGATGCGCCGGGTCGCCTCGACCCCGTCCATTCCCGCGCCGAGTTGCAGATCCATCAGCACCACATCGGGTTTCAGCCGCGCGGCCAGCGTGGTCGCGGCCTCGCCGTCGGCGGCCTCCCCGACGATCTCGATATCGGACGCACTGGACAGCAGGGCCAGCAGCCCCGCCCGGACCACGGCGTGGTCGTCGCAGATCAGCAGTCGCACAGCGGGATTCACCGCACCTCCAGGGGGATCGCGACGGAGACGACCGTGCCCTCGCCGGGGGCGGACTCGATCGTGCAGGTCCCGCCGAGCTGCCGGGCGCGGGCCCGGATCGCGGGCAGGCCGTGCCCGCGCCGGGCGCCGGGCGCGACCGCCGCCGGGTCGAATCCCGTTCCGTCGTCGGCGATGTCGAGCAGGACCTGATCATCGAGATAGGTCAGGGTGAGGGTGGCCGCGGAGGCGTGCGCGTGTTCGCGGATGTTCGCCAGGGCACCCTGGGAGACGCGAAGCAGGGTGGCCTCCACGCGATTCGGGAGCACCGCGGGGGTGCCCTCGACATGCGCCCGCACGGCCAGATCGGGTGTGGTCTCCCGTTCGGCGAGGGTGGTCAGCGCCGCGGGCAGCGAACCGCCGTCGGCCAGTTCGGCGGGGGCGAGGTCGTGGACGAATCGGCGTGCCTCCGCCAGGTTCCGTTCGGCGATGTCGGCCGCCGTGCGCAGGTGGGAGCGGGCCCGCTCCGGATCGCTCCCCCAGACCCGGTCGGCGGCCTGCAACAGCATCTGCTGGCTGGACAGGCCCTGCGCGAGCGTGTCGTGGATCTCCATGGCGAGGCGTTGGCGCTCGGCGAGGGTGCCCTCGCGTCGCTCGGTCGCCGCCAGGTGCTGCCGCGTGCGCACCAGGTCGCCGATGAGGGCCGACTGCCGCTCGGCCTGGCGGCGCATCCCGACGAACAGCGCCGCGGTCACCGCCGCGACCGCGGGCGGGCCGAGCACCAGATTGGGATCGGCCCATCCGGCCAGCCGCACCTGAGTGACCATGACCAGCACGGTCAACACCACGACCAGCGCCAGCGCCACCCGCACCGAGAGAATCCGCAGGCCGGTGTACAGCAGCGGCACCGCCGACCAGGCAAAGCTCGGCGCCAGCACAACCAGCACCGCCCACGCCGCGACCAGCAGCGCGAACCACAGCAGCCGCCGGGTCCCACGCACCTCGCTCGCCACATACAAAACCGCCACGACCAGCGCCAGCGCAACCACCCACGGCGCATCCGGCTTGTCATGATGGCGAATGAGGAACCGCAACAGCGAAGCAGCCAGCAACACGGCAAACGCCGTATGCATGATCATGCCGAGCAGCCGCACATCATCGCCCGCGCCGCGCGAACGCGCCTCATCGGCCATGCCGCTCGAACGCACATCGTCGGCCGCGTGGGGCGGGTGGGCGGGGTTGGGAGGTTCGGGCGACTGCACCGTTATCACCTCCTCGCCGCGGGCCGACTCTTGTCGTCATTCTGCCCTGGCGAGGGCCGGGCGTGGGTCAACCGATCGGATGACCCGCGCGTCCACCACATATCCCGGCCGGAGGAGCCGGAGCGCCGATGGCTCGCGGTCGGCGCGGCAGCAGCATGGATGGCAGAGGGAGCGCGGCAGATCGCGGCCCCGGCAATCACTCAGCGATAGGAGCTATTCCATGACTTCGACATTCAGCATCCGCAAGCGGGCCCTGATCGGCGTCGCCGGGGCCGGGGTGATCGCCGCGGGCGCCGCCGGGGTGATGACGGTGCAGGCGCAGAGCCCGCAGCCGGCCGCTCAGGCCCCGGCGCCGGTCGAGGCCGCCGACGCGAACCTGCAGTCGACGACGCGTCTCACCGTCGGCGCCGCGACCAAGGCGGCGCAGGGCGCCCTGGACGCCGCGGCCGAGGCCGGGCAGCGCGTGTCGGTCGCGGTGGTCGACCGCGACGGGAACGTCATCGTGCAGCTGCGCGGCGACGGCTCCGGACCGCAGTCGTTCGAATCCGCCGAGCAGAAGGCATACACCGCGGTCTCCTGGAATGCCCCGACCTCCCAGCTGTCCACGCGGCTGGACTCGACTCCCCGCCTCGCCGACATCCCCGGCACGCTGTTCCTGGCGGGCGGCGCCCCTGTCACCGCACACGGCGCCCCGATCGCGGGCATCGGAGTGGCGGGCGCACCGAGCGGCGACCAGGACGAGGCCTTCGCGAAGGCCGGTCTCGCCGCCCTGGGCCGCTGAGGTGCCATGGAATTCCCACGGTCGCAACGTCTTACATCGGATATCGAGGGGATCGTCTTACCTGACAGGAGGTTTCGGACATGAGATTCCAGAAATCCGCAGTGGCCATCGGCATGGTCGCAGCCGCGGTCGCCCTGGCCGCATGCAGTAACAGCTCGGGCGAACCGGCGGCGGATACCGTTCCCGCACCGGCATCCGTCACCGTCGCCGACCCGGCGCTGGGGCGGGAACTGGTGACGGCTGCGGCAGCCGATGACGTGGGCAGGGTGCGAGATCTGATCGATCGCGGCGCCGACCTCGAAACGCGCGGCGAGCGACAACGCACACCCCTGGTGGCCGCCACGAAGAACCGCGCCACCGAGGCCGCGCGGATCCTCATCCAGGCGGGCGCCGACGTCAACGCGAAGGACGATCTGCAGGATTCCGCATTTCTCTACGCCGGGGCCGAGGGTCTCGATGACATCCTCGATCTGACACTGCAATTCGGTGCCGACCTCCGCAGCGTCAACCGCTACGGCGGCACCGCGCTGATCCCGGCCAGCGAACACGGCTCCCTGAGCACGGTGCAGCGTCTGATCGCGGCGGGCGTCGACGTCAACCACGTCAACGACCTCGGCCTGACCGCCCTGCAGGAGGCGGTTATCTACGGCGACGGCTCCCAGCGGTACCAGCAGGTGGTCTCGGCGCTGCTGCGGGCGGGCGCCGACACCGCGCAGCGCGACCACTCCGGCGCCACTGCGCTGGACAACGCCGTCCAGCGCGGGCAATCCGAGATCGCGGCCCTGCTGCGCGATCGGTAGGCCGGGGGATCACCCCTCCACCCGGTCCATGCGGAGGAACTCGGTGATGCGGAGGAGGCCCGGCGGGCGGGGCGCGTCGCTGGAAAGGGCTTGGAACGCTTCGGTTTTGCCGACCAGGCGGGGTGCGGCGAGGTTCACCTCCCGGCCCTCGATCCGCAGGCGCGCGGTTCCGGCGGCCAGGATGTTGCGCACCCAGTCGGCGCCCGTTCCGTAGACCGGGACGAACAGGTAGCCACCGTCCACGGGGAAGGCGTCGAGCGGGGTCCGGTATGTCTCGCCCGATCTTCGGCCGACGTGAATCAGCACCGGCCACTTCCCGCTGGCGACGGCGCGGGGGTTGAACACCCGTTTGTTGATCCGGCCCCACCATCTCGGCATCGGCATCGCGGTCTCCTTGTCGGACGAACATGGAATCCAGCCTTACGACTGTAAGCCTGGCTTACACCTGTAAGGTAGGCTCGTTCGCGTCAGCCGTCAATACCCCCCGCGCCCAGGAGCCGCAGTGCCACGATCCCCGCAACCACTCAGCAGAGAGCGCGTGCTGGAGGCCGCCGTCCGTGTCGCGGATCGCGGTGGCGTGGAGGCGATCTCGATGCGGCGGGTGGCGCAGGAACTGGGCGTGGAGGCGATGTCGCTCTATCACCACGTGCCGAACAAGGACGCGATCCTCGACGGGGTGGTCGACCTCGTCTTCGCGGCCATCGAGCTACCCGACGGCGACGACTGGCGCGATGCGATGCGCACCCGCGCCCGCTCGGCACGAGCGGTGCTGTCCCGGCATCGATGGGCGCTCGGTCTCATGGACTCGCGCCGCACCCCGGGTCCGGCCACGCTGCGCCACCACGACGCTGTCCTCGGGACGCTCCGGAACGCGGGGTTCACGCTGCCGACGGCGGCCCACGCCGTCTCGCTCATCGACAGCTACATCGGCGGATACGTACTTCAGGAGGCGAACCTCCCGATGACCACGCCCGCCGACGTGGAGGACGTGGCGGGCGCCCTCCTCGACCGGCTGCCACCCGGCGAGCTGCCACACCTCAGGGAGATGATCGTCGACCACGCCCTGCGACCCGGTTACGACCACACGAGCGAATTCGGCTACGGCCTGGAACTGATCCTGGATGCGCTCGAGGCACGGCGGTCCGACGACAGGCTAGGGTCGGGATCGAAAGCCGCACGGTGACGGAGGGTGGTATGGCCGACACGGTGACCGAGGTGATGGCCGAGCTGGCCGCGCTCGAGGATCCGAAGGTGCGCGCCGTGAACGAGAAGCACGGCGACGACCACGGCGTCAATCTCGGCAAGTTGCGCGCGGTCGCGAAGCGGCTGAGGACGCAGCAGGAACTCGCGCGCGAGCTGTGGGCGACCGGCGACACCGCGGCGCGGCTGCTGGCGCTGCTCGTCTGCCGCCCGAAGGCGTTCGAGCGCGACGAGCTGGATGCCATGGTGCGCGAGGCGCGCACGCCCAAGGTGCACGACTGGCTCGTGAGCTATGCGGTGAAGAGGAGCCCGCACGCCGAGGAGCTGCGCCGGGCCTGGCTCGCCGATCCCGATACCGTGGTCGCGAGCGCGGGCTGGGCCCTGACCGCCGACCGCGTGGCGAAGCAACCCGAGGGCCTCGACCTCGCCGCACTGCTCGACACCATCGAGGCGGATATGAAGGACGCCCCGGACCGCCTGCAGTGGGCGATGAACACCTGCCTGGCCCACATCGGTATCGAACACGCCGAATACCGCTCCCGCGCAATCGATATCGGCGAGCGCCTGAGGGTCCTCGAGGACTATCCGACCTCCCCCGGCTGCACCTCTCCCTACGCGCCCACCTGGATCGCCGAAATGGTGCGGCGGCAGGGCAAGTAACCCGCGCCCTGCCGTCTAACCGCTGGACTCGCTCGGTTCCGGGCGGCGCTGCCGCTCGCTCAGCACCAGCGCGCCCGCGGCGAGCAGATAGAACGGCGAGATGAACAGCAGCAAGCCCGAGCCGACGGTGCCACTCCCCTGCAGAGCCGACATCCCGAGATACCCGTCGACCGCGCCGAGAACGGCGAGAACCGCTGCGGCCCAGCGTGTCCCAGTCCGGGCGTAGCGGTGCGGCAGCACGAGGACAACAGCGGTCAGCAGCACCACGAGGCCGGACTCGGCGACATACTCGAGCCATTGCTCGGGCAGCGGCGGTGGCGGCAGGTATGCCACTCCGAACGTCACCGCCTCACCGCGGGGCATCTCGGCGTCGCGGTCCGGCAGTTCCGGAAGACGCGAATCGAACAGCTGCGGTAGCGCGACCAGAACCAGGGCCGCCACCCGCCAGAACGTGACCGAACGCCGCCACCGCCCGAACCACATCACCATGCCTCCGTCCGCTCCGATCGGCCCAGCCCCGCCACGACCATCCGGAACAGCCGGTCGGCCTGCGCGGCGGGATCGGGGCCGTGTTCGGTGGCGAGGGCGATGCCCGGTTGCCGAACGGCGGGGCCCGCCAGATCGTAGCGGAAGTAAAACGGCGGACCCCGCCATTTGATGGCCGAGCACTCGAGGAGCACCACCGGCCGTCCCCGGTTCGCCGCCGACCTGGGCATCTCCCTCACCACCTTCGAGGAGTGGGCACGAAAGAACTTCGGGCGCGACGCCTGAACCCCCGGGACCCGACACGCGCCCGTCCGCCGCCGCGGTGGCATATGGCGGGCACGCGGGTTACCGTCGCGCCATGCGGCAGAACAAGCTCGTCCGTGCGTCGCGGAGTGCGGCGGCGCTGGTTGCGGCCGCCGTGGCGGGACCGGTCCTGGCGGCCGCTCCCGCGCACTCCGGCACGCCCGCCCCGACGACGCTGGTCCTCACCGTCCGCGAAATCGCCCCGGACATAACACATCTCGGCGTCCGGGTGGCCACATTGACCTGCTCGCCCGAGGTCGGCGGCAATCACCCCCGGGCCCCACTGGCCTGCGCGGAGCTGGAGGCGGCGGACGGGAACCTCCGGGCGCTGACAGACGTCCCCGACCCCGCGGTCTGTCCACAGAACTTCGATCCGCTCGTCGCCACCATCAGCGGCACCTGGCACGGCGCACCCCTGGTGGACCACGGCACCTTCTCCAACCGCTGCGTCATGCAGGCGACCACCAAGTCCGTATTCGACCTGTGAGACATGCGCGGGGCAGGATCACGAAGGAGCGTGCAGCGAGCCTTCGCGGTCGACGGGCCTTCCCATGCTCAGCGCGTACATCAGTCCCGCGCCGAGCAGGGCTCCCGCGGGCCAGGACAACGCCGTCACCGATTGTGAATCCGGGACCAGCGCGACCACCACACCCACGATGCCCGAGATCACCAGGGCGATGAGCGCGCGCGGGTTGAAGCCGCGGGTGTAGTAGTAACTGCCCTGCGGCACATCGGAATACAGGTCGGCCACCGCGGTGCGACGGCGCCGCACCAGGTAGTAGTCGACGACGAGGATGCCGAATACCGGGCCCATCAGCGCGCCCACGCCGCCGAGGAAGTAGACGATGAAATCCTGGTTCGCCCACAGCTTCCACGGCATCACCAGGATCGACAGCACGGCCGTGATGATGCCGCCGGTGCGGAAGGAGATGTATTTCGGTGCGGTATTGGAGATGTCGTAGGACGGTGAGACGAAGTTCAGCACCACGTTGATGCCGACGGTGGCGATCGCGAACAACGCCGCGGCGATGATGACGACGGTATCGCTGTCGACGTGCGCGACCAGCTCGACCGGATCCGACAGCACCTTGCCGTACACCTTCAGCGTGGCCAGCGAGACGATGATCGAAATCACCACGAACGCAGTCTCATTGAAGGGAATTCCCCACGCGTTGCCGCGCAGGATCGCCTGCCTGCTCGGCGAGAACCGGGCGAAGTCGGCGTAGTTCACCAGCGGTCCGGCCATGAACGCCACCATCAGGAACGCCACCCCGATGAACGCCGACACGGTCTGCCCGCCGCTCAGCGCCGCACCGCTGCGCGCACCGAAATCGATGCTCCAGTCGGCCTTTCCGAGGATCCAGACGGCCAGCGCGATCATGCCGATCCACACCACCGGGCCCGCGAAGTCCGAGACCTTGCGCACGACATCCATGCCGTAGGTGATGATCAGCAGCTGCGCCGTCCACAGCACCAGGAACGAAATCCAGCCCAGCGCGGACAATCCCAGGAAGCTCGACGTCGTCCACGACTCCAGCCCGGGCGCGACCCGCAGCAGCAGCACGATGAGCGCGGTGGACGCCAGATACGTCTGGATGCCGTACCAGAACACCGCCACCAGCGCCCGCAGCAGGGCCGGGATATTGGCGCCGAACACCCCGAAGGCGCCGCGGGCGAAGACCGGGAAGGGCACACCCACCCGCTGTCCCGCGACGCCGATGAGGTTGCTGCCCAGCCAGAGCAGCAGCACCCCGGCGAACAGCGCCAGCATGGTCTGCCAGCCGGTCATGCCCAGGGCGAGCATGCCGACGGCGAATCCGTAACTGCCGATGCTGTGCGCCGAGGTCATCCAGAGACAGAAGAGGTCCCAGGTGCGCCAGACTGCCGTTTCCTTGGTGGTGGGCAACAGATCGTTGTTGACCAGCACCGAATTCTCCGGTGTGCCCTCGGGCTCCCGGACCTGGGTATCTGTCATCGAATTTCCTTGTTCTCTAACTGTTTTGCGGGAATCCGAGGTTGATGCCGCCGTGGCTGGGGTCCAGCCAGCGCGACGTCACGGCCTTCTCGCGGGTGAAGAAGGCGAAGCCCGCGGGCCCGTAGGCCTTGGCGTCGCCGAAGATCGACGCCTTCCAACCGCCGAAACTGTGATAGGCCACCGGAACCGGGATGGGCACGTTGACTCCGATCATCCCGACGGTCACCTGCCGCTGGAACCGTCGTGCAGCGCCACCGTCATTGGTGAAGATGGCGACGCCGTTTCCGTACGGTGACGCATTGATCAATTCCACGCCCTGCTCGAAGCCGCCGACCCGCACCACCGACAGCACCGGGCCGAAGATCTCGTCGCGATACACCTGCGAGCCGGTCGGGACGTTGTCGATCAGGGTGGGGCCCAGCCAGAATCCGTCCGCCGCGCCGTCCGGCTGGACGGCGCGCCCGTCGACCACGATGTCGGCGCCGTCGCGGGCGGCCACGTCGAGGTACCCGGCCACCGCGTCGCGGTGCGCGCGGGTGATCAGCGGGCCCATATCGCAGCCGCGGCGGCCGTCGCCGGTGCGCAGGCCGCCCATGCGCTCGGCGATCTTCGCGACCAGTTCGTCGGCGACGGAATCCACGGCCAGCACCACACTGACCGCCATGCACCGCTCCCCCGCCGAGCCGAATCCGGCGTTCACCGCGGCATCGGCCGCCAGATCCAGGTCGGCGTCGGGCAGCACCAGCATGTGGTTCTTCGCGCCGCCCAGGGCCTGCACGCGCTTGTCGTGCGCGGCGGCGGTCCGATAGACATAGCGCGCGATCGGCGTCGAGCCGACGAACGAGATCGCGGCCACGTCCGGATGCACCAGTAGTGCGTCGACCGCCTCCTTGTCGCCGTGTACCACATTCAGCACGCCCGCCGGTAGCCCCGCCTCGATCGCAAGGGCCGCAAGCCAATTCGAGGCCGAGGGATCCTTCTCACTCGGCTTGAGCACCACGGTGTTTCCGGCCGCGATCGCGATCGGGAAGAACCACAGCGGCACCATGGCCGGGAAGTTGAACGGGGTGATGATCCCGACCACGCCCACCGGCTCCCGCACCGAGTACACATCCACGCCGGTGGAGGCGTTCTGGCTGAACTCGCCCTTGGTGAGATGCGGCATGGACAGGGCGAACTCGACGACCTCGAGGCCGCGCGCGATCTCGCCCGCGGCGTCGCTGAGCACCTTGCCGTGCTCGGCGGTGAGGATCTGCGCGAGTTCGTCCTTGCGGGCGTTGAGCAACTCGCGGAAGGTCAGCAGGAAGCGGCTGCGGGTGGCGACCGAGGCATCGCGCCAGGCGGGCAGGGCCGCGGCGGCAGAGGCGACCGCCGCGCCGACGTCGCCCGCGGTGGCCATCCGCACCGTGCGCTGTTGCGTCCCGAGCGCCGGATCGAAAACCGGTGCCACACGGTCGGATTCGCCCGCCCAGGGCTTGCCGTCGACCCAGTGGTCCAGAATGTCGGTGGTTGTCGACGTCATCGTCGTCTCACTCTCCTTCACAGCATCTTCGATCACAGAGCGGTCAGTACTTCGCGCAACGCCCGCATCGCGGTGTCCACCTCGTCGGCGGTCACCACGCACGGCGGCACCACGTGAATGCGGTTGTCGGCCCCGAACGGCAGCACGCCGCGGGCCACCAGTTCGGACTTGATGCGCGCCATCGTGGTGGCGGGCAAGGGTTCCCGGGTCTCGCGGTCGGCGACCAGTTCGACGGCCCAGAACACCCCTTCGCCGCGCACCTCGCCGATCACCGGGCAATCCTGTGCCAGCGCCGTCAGGGCGGGGGCGATCGCCTCTCGCCCGATGCGCTCGGCGTTCTCCACGATCCGCTCCTCGGCCATGGCGTCGAGCGCGGCCACGATCGAGGCACAGGCCAGGGGATGTCCGCTGTAGGTGAGGCCGCCGGGGAACACGGTGTCGTCGAAAGTCCTTGCCACGGCCTCGGAGACGATGACGCCGCCGACCGGGACATAGCCGGAGTTCACGCCCTTGGCGAAGGTGATGAGGTCGGGCACCACGTCGTGGCCCTCGAACGCGAACCAGCGGCCGCAGCGCCCGAATCCGGACATGACCTCGTCGAGGATCAGCACGATGCCGTACCGGTCGGCGATCTCGCGGACACCGGCCAGATAGCCCGGCGGGGGCACCAGGATGCCCGCGGTGCCCGGCACGCTCTCCAGCAGGATCGCCGCAATGCGTTGTGGCCCTTCGCATTGCACGACGCGCTCGAGATGGTGCAGGGCACGCTCGCACTCCTGCTCGGGTGACTGCGACCAGAACTCGCTGCGGTAGAGGTACGGGCCGAAGAAATGGACGTGCCCGCGCGCGTACTCGTTCGGCATGCGCCGCCAGTCGCCGGTCGCCACCACCGCGGCGCCCGTATTGCCGTGGTAGGAACGGTATGTCGAGAGCACCTTGTCGCGCCCGGTGTGCAGGCGCGCCATCCGGATGGCGTTCTCGTTGGCGTCGGCACCGCCGTTGGTGAAGAACACCTTGTCGAATCCGTCCGGCGCGAGCGCGGTGATCCGCTGCGCGGCTTCGCCTCTGGCCAGGTTGGCCGTCGCCGGGGCGATGGTGGTCAGCTGCGCCGCCTGCGCGGCGATGGCCGCCGTTACCGCCGGATGCTGGTGCCCGACATTGACATTCACCATCTGACTGGCGAAATCGAGATACTCCCGTCCGGCATGGTCCCACACCCGGGTCCCCTTGCCCCCCGCGATCACCAACGGATCCAACGCCCCTTGCGCCGACCAGGAATGAAAGACGTGCGCGCGATCCAGCTCATAGGCACGCGCGTCCAGGTCAATCTGTGTGCTCGTCATGCTGTCTCCTGTCATCCTCGGCTCAGGCCGTCACCGTCGTCGCGGCGATCGACGGTGCCAGTTGGGGAATGATGGACTCGCCGTAAACGCGCAGGGTCTCCTCCTTGTTGTCGTGCTGCAGGTAACCCGCGAACTGGTCGACGCCCAGGTCGGCGAGGCGGCGGAGCTTGGCGAGGTGGTCTTCGGGGGTGCCGAGGACGCAGAAGCGGTCGACGATGTCGTCGGAGACGAAGTCGGCGTGGGTGTTTCCCGCGCGGCCGTGCTGGTTGTAGTCGTAGCCCTCGCGGCCCGCGATGTAGTCGGTCAGGGCCTGCGGGATATCGCCGTCGGTGCCGTAGCGGGCCACGATGTCGGCGACGTGATTGCCGACCATGCCGCCGAACCAGCGGCATTGATCGCGCATGTGCTTCAGGTCGGTGCCGACGTACATCGGCGCCGCGACACAGATCTTCACCGCGCTCGGGTCGCGTCCCGCCGCGGCCGCCGCCTCCTTGACCGTGCGGATCATCCACTCGGCGATATCGAGATCGGCCAGCTGCAGAATGAACCCGTCCGCGACCTCGCCGGTGAGCGCCAGGGCCTTCGGCCCGTAGGCGGCCACCCACACGTCCAGCGTCGAGCCGACACTCCACGGGAACTGCAGCACCCGGCCGTCGCATTCCACCGGCCGCGAGTTGGCCAATTACCTGATTACCCTGATTGATTCGCGCAGCGTCGCCAGGGTGGTCGGCCGCCCGCCGCCGACCCGCACCGCCGAATCGCCCCGGCCGATACCGCAGATGGTGCGGTTGCCGTACGCCTCGTTCAAGGTCGCGTAAGTGGAGGCGGTCACCGCCCAGTCCCGGGTCGCGGGATTGGTCACCATCGGTCCGACCGTGATCCGCTTGGTCTCGTTCAGGATTCGGCTGTAGAGCACATACGGCTCCTGCCACAGGATGTGTGAATCGAAGGTCCACACGTGGCTGAAGCCGTGTGCCTCAGCGAGTTTCGCCAGATGTACCGTGCGCGCCGAGGGCGCGTCGCACTGCAGCACCGCTCCGAATTGCATGCGTGTCTCCTAGATGAGGTACTGGCAGGGATCGCGGCGGACGAACCGCCCGTCGCCCTTGCGGCCGAGGTACTCCCCGCCGCCGACGACGACCTTGCCCCGCGAGAGCACCGTGTCGACGCGGCCGTCGATCTCGTAGCCCTCCCAGGCGGAGTGGTCCATGTTCATGTGGTGGGTCTTGCCCAGCCCGATCGAGGTGTGCCCGTCCGGGTCGTAGACGACGATGTCGGCGTCGGCGCCGGGCGCGAGCACGCCCTTGCGGCCGTAGAGCCCGAACATGCGCGCCGGGGTGGTGGAGGTGATCTCGACCCAGCGCTCCAGGGTGATCTTGCCGTCCACCACGCCCTGGTACATCAGGTCCATGCGGTGCTCGACCGAACCGATGCCGTTGGGGATCTTGGAGAAGTCACCGACGCCCATATCCTTCTGCCCCTTCATGCAGAACGGGCAGTGATCGGTGGCGACCATCTGAACGTCGTTGGTGCGCAACGCCTGCCACATATGGTCCTGATGGTGCTCGTGCTTGGATCGCAGCGGCGTCGAGCACACCCACTTGGCGCCCTCGAAGCCGGGCGCGCCGAGCTGATCCTCCAGCGACAGGTACAGATACTGCGGGCAGGTCTCCCCGAACACGTTGCGCCCGCGGTCGCGCGCCGAGGCGAGCTGCGCCACGGCCTGTTTCGCGGACACGTGCACGACATACAGTGGGGCGCCGGTCAGATCGGCGAGCATGATCGCCCGGTGCGTCGCCTCCTCCTCGAGCTGCCAGGCCCGCGCGATGCCGTGGTAGTAGGGATCGGTCTTGCCCTGCTCGAGCAGCTGACTCACGAGAACGTCGATGGCGGGCCCGTTCTCGGCGTGCATCATCGTCATCAGGCCCGTGTCGGCGCCGACCTGCATGGCCCGCAGGATCTGCGCGTCGTCACTGTAGAACACGCCCGGATAGGCCATGAACAGCTTGAAGCTGGTGATGCCCTCGCCGGGCAGGTCCCGCAGCGCCTGCAGCGAGGCCTTGTCGACGTCGCCCACGATCTGGTGGAAGCCGTAGTCGATCGCGCACTGCCCGGCGGCCATCTCGTGCCAGGTCTGCAGGCTGTCCTGCAGGCGCTCGCCGAACTTCTGCACCGCGAAGTCGATGATCGTGGTGGTGCCGCCCCAGGCCGCGGCCCGGGTGCCGGTCTCGAAATCGTCTGCGGCGGTGGTGCCCCCGAACGGCATCGACATGTGGGTGTGCGCGTCGATACCGCCCGGGACGACGTACTTGCCGGTGGCGTCGATGACGGTGTCGGCGGTCTCGGCGAGGTTCGCGCCGAGCACGGTGGACCCCGGCTCCAGCAGCGCGACGATGCGCTCGCCGTCGACCAGGATGTCTGCCGCGCCCCTGCCGGTCGCCGAGACGACCGTGCCCCCGGTGATCAAAGTTGTTGCCATACTGCGTCTTTCCTCCAGCTGGTCAGGGTGCGACGATGGCGTCGTAGGAGTCGGGGCGGCGGTCGCGGTAGAACTGCCAGTCGCCGCGCACCTCGCGGACCACGTTCAGGTCGATCTCGCGGACGACCAGCTCCTCGGTGTCCGTGGAGGCGACCTCGCCGACGTAGTTGCCGCGCGGATCCACGAAATACGAACTGCCGTAGAAGGTCACGGCCGCGTCCCCGAATTCGTCGCTCTCCGTGCCGATCCGGTTGTTCGCCGCGATGAAGTACTGATTGGCCGCCGCCGCGGCGGGCTGCTCCAGCTCCCAGAGCCGGTTGGACAGACCGGGTTTCGTCGCCGACGGGTTGAACACCAGCTCGGCGCCACCCAGCCCGAGGGCGCGCCAGCCCTCCGGGAAGTGCCGGTCGTAGCAGATGTAGACGCCGACCTTGCCGACCGCGGTGTCGAACACCGGATAACCG
Organism: Nocardia wallacei; assembly: GCF_029869545.1. Classification (GTDB taxonomy): domain Bacteria; phylum Actinomycetota; class Actinomycetes; order Mycobacteriales; family Mycobacteriaceae; genus Nocardia; species Nocardia wallacei_A. The sequence goes on from NZ_JARWQD010000290.1 coordinate 37,667, forward strand.
AGATTGCCGGGCCGGAAGTAGAACTTCTCCCAGAAGCTCGGCAGGTGCGGGATGTGATGCTTACGGTATTTGCCCAGGTAGCTGCCGTCGGCATCGATCACCGCGGCGGTGTTGTACAGCACGCCGGGCTGCTCCTCCTCGTACACCGGCAGCACGATCACCATGTTGTGCCTGCGTGCCAGCTCGGCGAAGCGCGCGGTGGTCGGCCCGGGGACGGATTCGGCGTACTCGTAGTACTTCTTGTCCTGAACATTTCCGAAGTACGGCCCGTAGAACAGCTCCTGGAAGCAGATCACCTGCACGCCCGCGGCGGCGGCGGTCTCGACGAACTTCTCATGCTTGGCCAGCATGGACTCCTTGTCTCCGGTCCATGTGGCCTGGGTGATGGCTGCCTTGATCGTGGTCACCAGTGGATCTCCTGCCTCGCTCGATTTTGTTATTCTTTATGGTGAACATTTCCTGAATATTTCAGCGAGTGCCGGAAGTGTAAACCTGCTACACCGATCCCCGAGGCGGAAATGAGCAGACCGATACAGATCGATGACCCGACCCCGGCAGGCATCGCCGGTGCCATCGCCCGGATGATCCGCAGCGGCGAGCTGCGACCCGGCGACCGGCTGCCGACGGTGCGGGAACTGTCGGGTCAGCTGGGCGTCAGCCCGGCGACGGTGAGTCACGGATGGAAGGCGCTCGCGCAGGCCGGGCTGGTCGTATCACGCGGCCGCAGTGGCACTTTCGTCGCCGAGCCGGAGTCCTCCGAGCACCGACCGGCCCCGGCGCGCACCGCGCGGATGGTCACCGATACCGGAGACGCCCGGCTGGATCTGTCGCTGGGCACGCCGGACCCGGCCCTGCTGCCCGAGCTGGGGCCGCTGCTCGCGCACGTCGCGCTCAGCGCCGAACCCACCGACTATCACCAGGCGCCGGTGGTTCCCGAACTCGGGCGCCTGCTGCAGGCCGACTGGCCGACCACCTCGGGCGGGCTCACGGTGGTCGACGGGGCGATGGACGCGGTCGCGCGCGGGCTGCGGGCCGTGGTCCGCTACGGCGACCGGGTGATCGTGGAGAACCCGACCTTTCCGCATTTCCTGGACTATCTGGAATCCATTGGCGCCCAACCTGTTCCGGTGGCGTTGGACGAGCAGGGCGTGCTCCCGGACGACTTCGAGCAGGCCCTCGCCCTGGCCCCGGCCGCCGCGATCATCCAGCCGCGGGCCCAGAACCCCACCGGCGCCTCGATGACCGCCGAGCGGATCCGGGAGCTGGCGGAGATCCTGCGCCGCAGCGACCACCGCTGCATGATCGTCGAGGACGATCACTCGGGCCGCATCGTGCCGACCGCGGATCTGAGCATCGGCCGGTGGCTGCCGGATCAGGTGCTGCATGTGCGCAGCTACTCCAAATCACACGGCCCCGATCTGCGGATCGCGGCGCTGTCCGGGCCCGAGCAGGTGATCGACCGGGTCGTCGCCACGCGCATGCTGGGACCGGGATGGACGCCGCGAATTCTGCAGCGGCTGCTCTACGAACTGCTGCGCGACGCCACCGCCACCCGCGCGGTCGACAACGCCCGCGAGCAGTACCGCATCCGCCGCCGGGCCTTCGTCGACGCCCTGCGCCACCACGGCGCACCGGTCGGCGACGGCGAGGGGCTCAACGTCTGGGTGCCGGTCACCGACGAGCGGACCACGCTGGTTCACTTGGCGGCCAACGGAATTCGTGTGGCGCCCGGCGGCCCGTTCTGCACCGACACCCGCGGCAGGCACCCCCAGGCAGTCCGGGTCACGGTGGCCCCGCTCGCCGACGGAAGCGACGAGGTGGCCCGCATCCTCGCCGCGACCACGCAGTCGCGCCAGTCGGACTACTTCTCCCTCAGTCGGCGAGATAGCGCTGCAGCACCGCGGTCTTGAACTGCCGCGTCTCGGCGAGCCGGACCCGAATGCGCTTGTCCAGCGGCGGGAACATCGGCGTGCCGCCGCCGAGCACCACGGGGCACACGAACATGTGGTACTCGTCGATGAGCCCGTGCGGTATCAGCGAGGCCGCGAGAATCGCGCCGCCGACCTCCATGACGCCGTCGCCCCCGGCCTTGAGCCTGCGGACCTCCTCGACGGCGTTCTCGCTGACCAGCGTGCTGTTCCAGTGGACCTCGGACAGCGTGCGGGAGAAGACGACCTTCGGCTTCTCCGTCCACAGCGTGGCGAACTCACGCTCGATGGGCGGCGCGTCCTCGGCCACGTGCGGCCAGTATTCGGCCATCAGCTCGTACATGCGCCGCCCGTGCAGCGAGATCTCGAGCGCCCGGAAGCGATCGTTGTGGAACTGGTGCAATTCGTCGTCCGGGTCGGTCCAGTCGATAGTGCCGTCGCGGTCGTTGACGTAGCCGTCCAGGGACACACCGAACGGGTAGATCAGTTTCCTCATAACGGGTAGACGCCCCGGGCGCCCGAAATTCATCGGGCTAGGGCTTCTCGGGGCAATCGGCGTCCACCCAGGTGGCCGTCAGGTCGCGACAGGCCACGGTGAGTGTTCCCGGGCGGAAGGCGATCTCGTGGGTGCAGCCGACCGCGGCGGGCAGGATCTCGTCCAGGATCACGTCGCCGAGGTTGCGCCACTCGGCGCCGCCGGGAGCGTCGATCTCGAAGCCGGATACGCCCACATAGCGAATGTGCAGGTCTTCCTCGTGCTTCCAGCAGTTGTGCCGAAACCGCAGTTCGGTTTCGCCGCCGCGTGATTCGACGAACTCGAGTTTCAGGTCCTTCACGCACCGCTTGCCGTGGAAGTCGTAGTGCTCCGCATCCGCCGCGAACGCTCGAGCGCCTACGGGCAGCGACTCGACGAACGAGGGAAGCCGGTTCAGATACTCCGTCGGGCTGATAACCCCCGTCAGCCCACCCACCGTCGCGTTGAGGTTGACATATCGCACGTGCCGTTCCTCCATCCCCCACTCACCTCGGCGGGCCACAGACATCGTCGCACGTCAGACCCGCACACCGCGGCCCGGCCGTCCCGCACCCGGTCACAGCTTGCGAACACCGTGCGGTGACAGACACACGGGGCTCGGCCTGGAAGATCAGCGCAGTGCGCCGAGGGCGGCGCGCAGGCGGAGGATTCCGGGCGCGCGCGAGCCGGGGAGCAGGGCGCGCTCGTCGGGCTGCTCGCCGCGATGCTGAAAGTCCGCGCTGACGGCGGGATCGAGACGATAAGGGTTGGCGCTCAACCGATATCCGAGTATTCGTCGCAGCCGGGCGAGTTCGGCGCGGACGGTGACGACCTTGCCGCCGGATCCGTAGACCTGCTCGGCGAGGGCGGCGGCGGTGAGGCCCTCGGGATGCGCGAGCAGCAGCACGACCAGCTCACTGTGGCGGACGCTCAACCGGTGCGTGGCTCCGTCGAGGGTGAGCATCGCACGGTCCAGGCCCAGCGCGGTGACGTGAGCGGCCGGGGCGTCGAGGGCACCGCGGCGCGGCGCGCGGACCGCGAACATGCCTGTGCGCGAGAGGCGTTCGACGATGACGGGGCGGCCGTCGGGCAGCGTCGCCGGTCCCTCGGTGAGCGGCCCCTGCCACCTCGGCGGCAGCCAGCCCCTCGGTTCGGCATGCAGTACCCGCCCGTCCGCCGACACCAGCGCGTTGCGGTCGGGCGAGCGAGCGGAGATCCGGTCGGCATAGCGGGCGCGAGCCTCGGCATCGCGCCGCCGGTACAGGTCGGCGAGGTGCGCCTCGGCGAGCCGGGCCGCCGCGGTTACCAGGGGCAGCGCCAGCGCACGCGCGTCGCGGCGGCGGCAGGTGACGTCGACCACGCCGACCAACTCCCCCGTCGCCGGGTCCCGAATCGGCGCCGCCGTGCAGGTGTACTCCATGGCGAGCGACAGGTAGTGCTCGGCGCCACGCACCTGGAACGGGCGGCCCAGGGCCAGCGCGGTACCGACGCCGTTGGTGCCCGCGCCCGCCTCGCTCCACCGCGCCCCGGAGACCAGATTGGCGCGTTCCGCCGCCCGGCGGGTCGAGGCATCACCCCGCACCCACAGCAGGTGCCCGCGCGCATCGCCGACGAACAGAATGTGCCCGGGTTCCGACGCCGCGGCGTCCAGGGAGGTCAGCAGCGTCGGCAGGACGGTGCCCATCGGGCCGGTCGCTCGAAGCTCGCGCAGATCGTCGTCGGTCAGCACGACCTGCGGGACGTGGCGGTCGGGGTGCAGCCCCCGGCGGCGCGCACGATCCCACGACGCACGCACATCGGTACGCACCTGCCGTGCCCGTCCCTCGGCAAGCAGGTCGTCCCGGGCCTCGGCCACGTATCTGTGCGCGGAGTCGTTGCTGGCGATGGCATGGAGCGTAGGCCGCCGACATCGTGTGGCGCAATCGCCTCGGCCGCAACGTCATTGCAACCCCCGTCGGCCGAGTGGTCACGGGCCCGCGGCCGCGCCACAGTGCCTTGGCAACACATTCGCACGAGGTGGAGGTCAGCAGTGGCGTACGTGGAGCTGCCGGACGGCGTACCGATGTACTACGAGGATCACGGTGCCGGTCCGGCCGTGGTGTTCATTCACGGGTGGACGATGAACTCCACGTTCTTCGCGCAGAATGTGCCCGCGCTGGCCGAGGGCAACCGGGTGATCACCGTGGACCTGCGCGGGCACGGGAACTCCGGGAAGTCCGATGACGGCCACACCCTGGCGCAGTACGCCCGCGATATCGACAGCCTGCTCGACCATCTCGGGCTCGACGACGTATGCCTGGCGGGCTGGTCGATGGGCGTCGCGGTGATCCTCGCCTACGTTCGCCAGTTCGGTTGCGGGCGTTTGCGATCCACGGTCTTCGTCGATCAGTCCCCGCGCTTCCTGGGCGCGCCGGGCTGGGACTTCCCCTTGCAGGGCGGGTACACCGAATCCGATATCGCGGTGTTCGTCCAGGGGCTGCACCATGCGCGCCCCGCGGTGATCAAACCGTTCATCGCGGCATGTTTCGCCGAGACACCGCCTCCCGAGGCCATCGACGCCGTGTACGCGGAGACGACCAAGATGCCGACCTCGGCCGCCGCGGCCATCTGGTACGACATGGCCTATGCCGATCTGCGGCCGGTGCTGCCCGCGGTCACCGTCCCGACCTTGCTGATCTACGGTGTACAGAGCAAGATATTCCCCGGACCGCTCGACGACTGGCTGGCGGCGGGGCTGCCGCAGGCCCGGGCGGTGCCGTTCGAGCACAGTGGCCACGTGCCGTTCGCCGAGGAGCCGGAACGGTTCGACACCGTGCTCGCCGAATTCCTGTAGGCCCGCAGCACGGCAGGACGAGACCGATGACCGATCTGCAGCGAGTACCGCGGCGGCCGGAGACGAGGGAGTTCCCGTTCGCGCGGCTGACACCCAATCAGCTGACCTTCGCCGAACGCGACCAACGCTATCGGTGGCTGCACCGCTGGCCCGAACCGACCTACCGGCACCCCAGCGGGCTGCGCATGGTCTGGCGCTACGACGACGTGCGCGAGCTGCTGGAGGCGGCCGATCCGGGGATCTCCAACACGAATTCGCTGCAGCCGCTGGTCGGTTTCGGCCGTATCGCGACCAATCCGCGCGCCGTCGGCCATCTGTGCCGTCATCTGATTCCGTTGCCCGCGAAGGCGACCGCGGATTCGACCGACGCGGTCATGCACAAGAAGGTGTGGGAGACCATGGCGGGCCCGGCGGGGCATTTCACGGTGCCCGCGAGCGAGCGACAGCGCCGAACCGAGGGCCTGACCGAGCACTTCCATCGCGCGCTGCACGACTTCCAGGTGCCGGACGGTCCCCTCGACGTGACCGCCCTGTCGGTCGCCTACGCCACCCGGGTCATCGGCGAGGCGGTCGGCCTGCCGACCGAGCACTGGCCCCGGGTGTCGGAGTGGAGCGGCGCGCAGTCGGGATTGCTCGGACGGCACCTGCGCGGCCGCGAACTGGCCGATGCGGTCGGCGCGCTGGGCCGGTTGTTCACCGTGAGCGCCGGTGCCGTCGAACGCGGTGGGGCGGAGGGGTTTCCGGCCAGGCTCAGTGCCGCGGGAATCCCGCGTCGGGTCGCCGTCTCCGCCGTGGCGAATTCGCTTGCCGCGGGCGTACATACCGTCAGCGGCAGTATTCAGCAGGGCGTGCAGCGCATGCTGCGAGATCCGGATCGTTCCTGGTGGGGGTTACTCGCCGACCGGTCCGACGCGGCCCGGGTGACGGCCAAGACGCTGCAACTCGACCCGGGCCTGGTGGCATGGAAGCGCACCGTCGTGCATCCCGTGACGCTGCGCAGCGGGACGACGCTGCCGCAGGGTCCGGTCCTGGTGATGTTCGCCGCCGCCAATCGCGACCCGGCGGCATTCGCGAATCCGCTCGATCTGCACAGTCCGGGGAAACTTCCGCTGACCTTCGGTTTCGGCCGACACGTCTGCCCCGGTAAACAATTGGCGCAGCTGGCGATCGAGGTGTTCCTGCGCGAACTCTTCGAACTCCGGCCCTCCGCCCGCCTGCTGCCGGGCGCCTCGTCGCCGCGCAGGCGCGCGGCCGACCTGCTGTTCAGCGGGGCCGATATCGTCCTCGTCGATTGAAGGTGAGAGCCTAGGCGGCGGCGGTTGCGGACTTGCTGTTGTAGGACTTCAGCAGTTCGTCCGCATCCGCCATCCGACTGCCGGTACTCAGTCCGGCGCTCTTCTCGTAGTGCTTGTCGAAACCCGCTGCCACGGCGCGGGGGTTGTCCGGGTTCGAGTTCACGATGTTATTGGCGGCCTGATACCCGCCGCCGCGCAGTTCCTTGACCATGTAATCGAGATGGGTTCGCCAGTCGCCCTCGCCGTATTCCGAATTGGCCGCGTGGTTCTTGAACCCGGTGTGCCGGTTGAAACGCCACTGGAACAGGCCGTGGGCAGTTGGTATTTTCTTCTGCGGATCATTTTTGTCCCTGACATGGTCACCTCCGGCATTGACGTTGAACCTCGACTCGTGCCAAGCGTTCGCGACAATGCCCGCTGCTTGCGCCGGTGTGAATTTGTGATGCTTGATGAGGTATTGCATCATGGCCATCGCGGTCTCGTGGGCCTTTCCGGACTTCAGATCTCCGCTCGGCGCGCCGGGTCCACCAGCATCGCCGCCGCCTCCTGAGTCCTGGTATCCCGCCTGCTGAATGCCGCCTCCGCCACCAGCACCACTGCCGCCATTGCTATTGTTGCCCGAGGGCGGCACCTCCGGCGCTTCCTTGCGAATTCTGACCGCCTCGGCCGCCACTCGATCCGAGATTCCGCTGACCTGCTTGTACGTGGTGTCCAACGTTTCCCAGAGACCGTTGAAGAGCTTGTCGACCATCGACCGGGGCAACTTCTTCCGGACCTTGCCGTTCCTGTCCGTCAGCTGTTTCCCGTTGGCGTCGACCACGTCCTCTTTCTCGATCTTGTGGGCGGCCTGGACCTTCCCGTTGAGCTCCTTCACCGAGGTGTCGATGGCCCCGTATGCGTTCTTCACGACCTCACCGACCCCATCGGTACGGAGCGCGATGTCGTCGTCCTTCTGATGGATTCCCTTGGTGGCCTTGTCTATCTCGTCCTTGTAATTGTTGTATTCATCGACCATCTTCGACCGATCCTCGGGCTTGGTGATTCCCTCCTTGCGCAGCAACTCACGCAGGTTGGGCGCCTTGGACGGCGTGCCGGACCCCAGCCTGTGGGTCTGGGCCTTGATGATCATCTCGCCCTTGTCGAACCACGCCTGCAACCCCCGGGGCTCGCAGTCCGGAAGCCTGTCCAGATCCCCCAGTACCTTGGTTCCATCGGGGCTCATCGATGCCTCGCTCTCACCCGGGCGGACACTGTCGACGCTCTCACCCGGGCAGACAGCATCGACATGCGCCGATTATCGAATGTTCCCGGGTGTGGGAACGCCTGGCGGGTGGGCCACAATCGAACCCGGATCCGGTCGGTGCCGACGGCGTGCCGCGCGACGTTACCCGAGGGGGCTGTGTGAGCGACTCATTGTCGGTCGACCCGGCCGAATTGCGTGCCTCCGCAGCGGAATTGAAGCAGCAGGCCGACGAGACCGAGCAGATGCTGCGGGAGATGCGGGCGATCGTCGCCAACGAGGGCCGCTGCTGGGGCGACGACGAACTCGGTGAGACGTTCGCGAAGAGTTACGAACCGGATTCCGAGCGTGGCCTGGAGGGTCTCGAGGATCTCGTCGCCGAGCTGCGGGCGATGAGCGCCAATCTCGCCAAGTCGGCCGAGGAGTTCGAGCAGCGGGATCGCGGCGGCGGGCAGCAGGTCCGGGGCTCGGACCCCCTGACCCGTGACGGTGCGGTGCCGCCAGCCTCGAACCCGTTCGCGGCCCCCGCGATGCAGCCTGCCGAAGACCCCTACACCGCAGGCGATTCCACACAGCGGCCGTCCGCCGCCGAGCGCCCGGAAGACCGGCCGGGCCCGCGTCCGGAATCCACGAATTCCCCGGGCGCCGGACCCGGCGCCGACTCCGGCCGCAACGCCGACCCCGGTGCGGCTCCACAGCAGTCCCCGGGGAGTTCGAACGACCCGTCCGATACGGATTCTCCCGACACCGGCGCTCCCGACGATCAGGCCGGGCACGAAGTTCCGGACACCACCTCGCAGGCGCCGCCCACGGCCGGAGATCCTGCGAGACAACAGAACTCCCGGGCGGGTAAGCAACCGAACGCGCCGTCGACCCCGGACGGCCGCTCATCCGCCGGTCGTGCGGCGGCGGAGTCGCCGTGGTCGCAGAACAGGTCGGGCACGCCGTGGTCCAGGCCATCGGCCGCGCCGCCCGCAGCGGCGAACGACGTGCCGCCGCGAGTGTCGCCGCCGCAGGCACCGCATCGCCCGCCCGGCGGGAAGAAGACCGACGACCCGCGGCGAGACCGTCCCGATCGCCGATCGAAGCCGCGGGTGGCGCCGCCCCGGACGACCAAGCCGACCGACGCCGAGGCGATGCGGATCGCCCGCGAGATGGCCGCCCGGCACGGCCTGAGCATCGTCGGGTTCGAATCGGCGGGTATCGACGTAAGCACCGTCCAGGACATCGCCGATGCCGTCGACGCCGTGCTGGACCGGTACCCCACGGTGCTGCGCGGGATCGAGATCACCGAGGTGGCGAGCACGCTGTCCGCCGTCGAAAACCGCAGTGTGGCAGCGACATCGAAGATCCCGGCGCCATGGATCGTGCTGGCTCGCACCGCCGCCGTCAATCCCCGGCTCCTGGCCGATAAACGCCCGGCGACCGCGCCGGACGCACCCCCGCACCGGCCGATGCATACGACGATGCTGCGGGAGTTGGGTGCCGCCGTCGACCTGACGGGAGGACTCCGCGCACGCGGGGAGGCGCAGCGCGCACTGATCACCGAGTACCTGCGGGTGAACGGCGCGCAGGGCGAGACGCTGGCACAGGTGGTCGGCGGTTACAAGCGATGGCGTTCCCAGCTCGGTGACGGCTGCTTCGAACAGGGTGTGTTCGTTCCCGCCCGGGCGCTGGCCGAAGCGTTCGCCGCGGTCGAGTCGGGGGGTGGCGAGGCCAGTGGTCCGGCGAAGGTCCTGCACCGCACGCTGGTGATGATGTCGCAGGCGCCGGTCCGGCCCGGGAGCCGGACACCGACGCCCACGCGGGCCGGACGACTGCCGGATGCTCCGGCGCACCCGTCGCGGAGCGAGGTACGGCCTTCCCACCAGCAGTAAGAGCGACCCTGCACCTCGGCAGACTTCCTCGGTAGATTCGAGACCCCCGCGAGTGTTTCCGTTCGCCGGTGATATCGAGTCGAAGGGGCGTTATGGACCGATGGGAGCGTGAGGGCCTACGCTCGGCCAACAGCGGCATGCGCAACCAGCTCGACCACCTCCTCGATGCGTTCGAACGTCAGCAGGCCCGGCTGACCGAGGTCTACCGGCAGGTGGAAACCTCTCGCACACAAGCCGTTTCGCCCGACCACTCGGTGGAGGTGACCGTCGACGCCGCCGGTGTGCTCACCGATCTGCGGCTGACCCCCGCGGCGTTGCGCCGCAGTCCGGAACAGTTGAGCCGGTCGATCGTGGACGCCGTCAGAACCGCGGCACACCAGGCACAACAGCAGGCCGAGGCGCTGGCCGCCCCCATCGACGCCGACCTCGACGATCTGCCCGACTACACCGATATCACCCCGGATGCACCCAGCTTTCACGACATTCGCGCACTCTTCCGCGGCGACAAGGAAGACACCCCGGCCTGACACCGATGGCACGGGACAGGGTGAGGCGCCGGTCCGATGAGCTTGGTATTACCGCCGTGGCTGCCCCCGATGGTGGTCGCGTGCGCGGCGGGGCGCTTTCCGCTGGGCATGGAGGACGAGCTGCGACGGCTCGGCGACGGGTGGTCGGACCGCGCCGAGGAATGCCGTAAGAAGGCCCAGTTCCACGAGGACAAGGCGCGCAAGCCCAGCGAGGCGCGCGGCGAAACGGCCACCGCCATCAGGAACAAGCACCGGCAGTTCGCCGACCGCTTCCACAAACAGGCGACCTACTACGACAGCCTCGCCCGGGGGCTCTACGAGTACGCCAACACCGTCGAACTGATGAAGATCACCGTGATCGGCATCCTGGTGATCCTGTTCGTCGCATTGCTGCGCTGCGCGCTGCTGTTCGCGTTCGGTGGCGCGCTGGAGGCCCAGATCCAGCGTATGGCCGCACGAACCGCGATCGAGAGCGCGTGGAAGAAGGCCCTGCAGTTCCTCGCCGGGCGCATCGCCCAGCTGGCCGCCGAACGCGGCGGGATCGTGCTGATCGGCCACGCCATGACGATCGGCATGCTGCAGGGCGGCGGCCTCAACGTCATCGCGCAGGGCATCCAGGTCATCGAGGGCAACCGCGAGAAGATCGACGGGAAGGCGGCGGGCGTGGCGACGGCCGCCGGTGCCTCCGGTGGATTGGTCGGCGTGCTGTTCGCCCGCTGGCTCGGGCCCAAGGTCGGGGCATACGCCGCCAGCCGCGAGAGCAAGAGCGCGCGGATCGGCGTGCAACTTGCCGGGACCGCCGCCATCGGCGGCCTCGGCGGGCTCGGGGGCGCCGCCGCGGGCACCGCGGTCTCGCTCGGGTTGACCGGCGAGGCGTTCACCACCAAGGCTTTCGCCGAGGGTATGTTGCCGGGCATGGTCGGCGGCGCCGTCATCGCCGGCGGCTACGCGGCTCGCGACATCCGCACGGCCACACCGGTTTCCGTGTCGGCCGGGGAATCCCCGAGGCCCGCTGCGAAACCCGAGGCCTCGGACGCCGCGCTCTACGATGCGCTGGCAAGGAACGGCCTCACCACGAGGGATTTCGATCCGGCCGATCCCGCTGCCGCCCAACAGGAAATCAACCAGCTCGTCTCGCGGGTGCGGGAGGCGAACCAGCAGGCCGGTGCGCCGCGTCCGGCCCCGGTGGTCAACAACAGCCGCAATGTGCAGTTCGCGGGCGTATCGAAGATTTCGGTGGACAACCTCAGCCCGGCGAAGTTCGCCGAGAGCAAATCCGGTGCCACCGCGGACCCGGCGGTCTCGGCACCGAAGCCGACGAAGACCGCTCCGTCGCCGGACGCCGCCGCGGCTACGGCGGCGGACTCCGGTGCGGGCAAACGTCCGCCGGATGTATCGCCACCGAAGCAGTACAAGCCGCCCCCGGAGCGACCGTTCTCCGTGGAGAACAACAGCGTGGACTGGCAACCCACAAACATGCCGGGCGTGGTGGTCGACAACGTCAATTTCGTCAAGAACGTTCCCTTCCCCGCCGCCGTGGCGGCCAACCCGCTCGGGGCGCCGAACACCGGGGTGGTACAGGATCCGACGGCCACGGAGGCGCCCGGGCCGCAGAATGTTCCTGCCGCACAATCGGATTCCGCGGGCGTCGCCGACGCCGCCGCACCGGCCGTCGGCACGGCGGACGGACCCGGGCCCGCTGCCGGTTCGGCGGAGGCCGCGGCCGGAGCGAGCAAGCCGCACCCTGTGGACAACGAGGTGGGCGGCGCCCGGCAGCCGTCGCCCGAGTCCGCCCGAGACGATGGCGGCCATGCCGACACCGGCGTGAAACTTCCCGCTCCCAAGTCCCCTGCGGAACAGGAGAATCCGGGTGCGGCGGGCAAGCCGCACCCCGATTCCTCCGACGCGACCGGCGGTGCGGAACACGCACGCGCGGACGCCGTGAAGTCCGGCGCCGCACCACCTCTCGTCGAGGAGGGCGTCGGTGTCGGGCAACCGCACGCTGGCGACGGCGAGCAGCCGCGCGCCCGGCCCGGCGAGCAGACGGACGGGCAGTCGCCGCCGGAACGCCGACGCGGTGTCGCGGCCGATGCGGCGGCCGGTCCGGTGGCACGGCCTCCCGAAGCCAAACCACCGGGAGCGAAAGACGAACCGGCACAGCCGGTCCCGGCGGCTGCCGTGGCCGAGGCCAGTCCTGCGCAGCAGAGGGCGACCACGGGTTCCGACACCCCGCCCGCCGTCTCCGAGCTGACTCCCGCCGGGCCGCGCGAGGGTGCCGGTGCCGAAGCGGCGGAGCAGCACGGCGGAGCGGTCATGTCGGTCGCCAGCCCCGAGGCGCCCGCTGCGCCACGTACACCAGGACAGCCCGCTGGCGCGCCGGACGGCTCAGGAGCACCCGCACGGCAGCAACCGGCCGCACAGCCGACGGGCGGCAACGCACCGCGGACCCCCGAACCGCGAACCGGTACCCCCGCAGATACGCCCGCCGCCGGAGGTGGGAATCGCCCGCCCGCCGTATCCGCCCCGAAAGTCGCTGCGTCGGAACGCCCCCCGGCCGTCGAACCCACCAAGACAGGGTCCGGGCGCTCCGAAGACGGTGTCGCGCACAAGAAGCCGACGACCGACGGCGACAACATCGCCGCCGAGGATGCGAAACATGGGCGCGCAGACGACGACGGTGCGAATCAGCAGGAGGTCAAGCCCCATCCGGGCCACACCGACGAGGACAATGGAAAGACATCGGCCGCAGCCGAACCCGACCCGCAGCACGGGCGCGCAGACGACGGGGCCAGCCCGGACCCCACCGGCGCGCAGGTGCAGAAGGGGGACAAGGCCGAACGACCCGTTTCGGCGGAGCAGCGTCAGAACGAGCTGGTGTGGGAACACCACCGGCAGCGGATCCAAGAGGCGAACGAGCGTGTGCAGGCCACGCACGCCGAGCTGAAACAGCAGGAGAAGGCCGTCAGTGTGGCGGAGGCACACGAGCGGGCCACCCGCCTCGCCCCCGGCGACGAACTGCGCGAGCTGTCCGGGCAGGGCACGGCGGAGGACCGGGTCGCGGTCGAGGCCGCCCGCGCGGCCCGCGAGCAGCTCAGCCGGGCTCAGGAGAATCTGGCCGAGTGCCGCACCGCGTACGAGGACGCGGTAGCCGTGCGCAATGACGCCGCATCGGCGTTGGCCAGAGACCTGCTGGCGATGCTGCCGTCCGCGGACCCGACGGTCAGGGCGGATCTCACTCCCGAGCAGCTGACGCAATTCAAGACGACGGCGAAAGCCGTGCAGATCGTGTACCGCCTGCGGAGCGAGGAGTTCGCCGGCGCCTCGTGGACGCAGCGCAGGCAGGGGGTCGAGGGCGGTGACGAATTGGAGTCGCTGCTGTGGTGCGTCGATACCGTGCGGGAGGCCACCGGTTTGACGCCGCGCTGGAACCAGAACGAGGCGGTGTTGCTCGGTGAGCACGGATATATGCGCCAGATGGGCACGGGGCAGGGAAAGTCGATTGTCGGTGCGATGGACTCGCTGCGGCAATTGTCGCGCGGGGATCCGGTGGAACTCTCGGACGGGCGATCGGAACGGGTGCACCATGTGATCACCACGACCGAGACGTTGGCCAATGAGGGAATCCGGCAGTTCGCGCCGATGTTCCGCAATCTCGGCTACGAGGCCGCCCGCTGGGACACCCACAATCCGCCGCCCGAACCGGATGTTCCCACGGTCTATTACATGACCTATGACGAGCGGGCGACGGCTCAGCTGTTCGATCAGGCCCCACCGGGGAAGACCGCGACGATCGATGAGGCGGATGCGGTACTGGTGCACAACCAGACGGTTCATTACCAATCCGATGGGCAGCGTGAGGTCGCCTCGGACGTGGAGGCGGCCGGGGTGTATCGGGTGCGCGATTTCCTGCGCGGAGCGTTGAAGGACCGGGTGTTGACCTCCGCGGACCTGCGCGCCGATCCGGAAGGGAGCCTCACGAAGGCGGGACAGCTGTGGGAACAGCGGACCGGTCGAGCGTTCTCGGCGGAGGAGACCGAGATGGCCCGCGCGCTCCTGGACGTCAAATCGGGTCGGCTGAAGCTGAATCGAGAGTTCCAGATATTCGACGGCAAGATCCAGATCCTCGACGAGTACGGGAAACCGCGCAGCGACCCGAAGGTCGGTACCGAGAGTCGCTGGTTCGGCGGCCGCCACAAGATGGTGGAGGCGATGTTCGGAGTCGACGTGTACTCCGATGGGAAGGGGTTGAAGCAGGTAACCGTCGAGGATGTATTCGGTGATTATCAGAGTTTGAAGCTGATGTCGGGCACGCTGGAACGAACGGCCGCAGAAATCAAGGAGAATTTCCCGGTCGAGGGCGGCTTGGCGAAGGTGGAGGATTTCGCCAGGTCGAAACTGACCGGCGAGGAGGACCGAATATTCCTCACCGGGCCGGAGAAATTGAAGGATGCCGTCGCGCAGGTACTGAAACTCCAGGCCGAAGGACGTCCGGTCCTGGTGATCAGTCCGACCAACGATATCGCCAGGGCGTTCTCGCTGATGCTGACCAAGGCGGGGGTCGAACACGACGCCATCTACGGCCGGTGGTTCGCCGAGCATCGCGACAACAATGCCGCCGAGGAACACCTGCTGTCGGTCAAGGACGGGGCGGGCAAGCGAGGCAAGGTGACCGTCGGCACGGGAATGCTGGGCCGCGGCTTCGACGTCTCGATCACCGACGAGGTCAACGCGCTGGGCGGGGTGCACGCGCAGATGCTGGGACGTTCGGCCCGCAACCCCGATGAAGATCATCAATGGGCGGCGCGCGCGGGGCGCAACGGTCGCAACGGCAGCTACTGCTTCAACGTCGCGGTCACCGACCGGCTCTACACCGACGCTGCGAGCCCCCAGGCGCAGGTCGCCGTGGCGCACTATCGGAGCGCGGTGTCCAACCACGCCGAGGCCGCCGCCGATATGGCCGGGGCCGCCGCCCGTGCACCGGAAGGGGCGCGACCGGCCCCTGCCGTCGGCGAGGCCGCGCAGGCGAAGGCCGCCGCCGAAACGAACCTGAAGGCGGCCGAGAACCTGATCCGCCAGGTAACCCCGGAGCTGCAGCAGCAGGCCGCCGACCTCGCCTACGTGGAACGCTCGATGCGGCGGGCCAACCCGGCCAATGCTCCGCCCGGTGATTCGACGGGGCATACCCAGCAGTCCGCTCCCCCGGCCGCCGGTACGGCGGCGCCGCACGCGACCCCGCAGCCCCAGCATGCCCAGGCCACCGTGGACGGCGTCGCCGTGCCGACCGCGGCCGGTCTCGCCGCCGGGTCGGCTGCCACCTTGGCTTCCGGCAACCCCCCGGCCGCCCCGAACCTGCGAGACGAGCACGCCGACAACATCATTCGCCAGCTGCTGGAGCTGCTGAACGCACCGGGCGGGCAGGCCGCCGCGCCGCTGCTGCCGGTGGCGCACGCCGTCCAGCGGGCAGTTTTCGACGAGGTCGAGGCCCAGGGGATCCCCATCGGGACCGACGTCACCGACCATCTGCGCACCACCGCGCGGAACCTGTTGGACACCAGCCTCGATCAGCTCGATCCGGCGCAGCGCCAGACCGTCACCGAGGCCGGTACGGCGCTGCAGCAACGGCATCGGCTCGCCGACGAGGAGGGCAAGGCTCTCACCGAATCGATCACCCAGGCGATCAAACAGCTGGTCGGGCAGGTACAGCACGCCCAGCAGATCCTCGCGGCCGCACCGATATCCACCGTCCCGTTCGACCAGTGGTCCGCCGACGACCGCACCCGGACGCTGCAACAGGCGCAGCAGGGCGACCGGTCCGCCGTCCAGGCACTGGACCGCCATTTCGGTCCCGCCATCGCCCAAAGCCTGTGCACCGTGTTGTGGGGTGCCGATCGCGGCACACCACCGCCACAGGTCCAGGTTCTGGCGCACGCCGTCGCCCGTGCCACGCTCGCCGCCGCCGAGGCCGGTGGGTGGCAGGTTCCCCCGGGCTTGGATGTCGGCGACTGGCTGCTCGGCGAAGCGCGGGGAAACGTGCTGACCGACAGCTTCAATATGCTCAATCCCGCCGTCAAACGACTCGTCTCCGATGCGTTGAAATCTCGGTCCGGCGATGTCACCGACGCTCAGTTCGCCCTGGTCGGGTGGGCCGCACAGGAGATCGCGGTACGGGGCACCGGCGATTCGTCCGCCCGGCGATCGCAGTCCCCGGCCGACAGGAGCGGTGTCCCGGAGACGACTGCCGACGCCGAACGAAAAAAGCAGGACATCGCCCAGTGGTTGTACGAGGAATACGGCATCGACGTGCTGGGGCTGAACAAGCCGGGGATCTCCGTCGAAACGGCGATGTCGATCCGGAATGCGATCGTCGACGGTTACGCCGCGGATCCTTCGATCAAGCTCGACGGAGTACTCGTTGCTCGCATGGGGGGCAAGACCGGTGCCTGCATCTGGTCTCCGAGCGGCCTCACCGAGTCGGCGCCGACCTTCATGGTGCTGAACGAGAATCTCTTCGCCAACCCGGAGGAATTCCAGCGGAGCATGCGAGATGCGGTGCAGGCGGGCCGCCTGAACGCTCCGACGGGTGATCCGGCGTACGACTCGGTCAGCCATGAGATGGGCCACCTACAGGACCACGCTCTCCGGAACAACCTGTACAACCAGTCGCCGATCGCCAACCTGCGAACCAAGGTCGATTGGAAGGACGAGCGCAGCGACTCACCGATCGCGAACCTGCGCAACGAAACCGGCCGGAAGGACAAGAGCGACGTTCCGCCGATCGCGAACCTGCGAAACGAGCCCGCCTGGAAAGGCAAGGACAACGATCCATCGATCGCGAACCTGCGCAACGAAACCGGCCGGGAAGATTACTTCTCCCCGAAGCGAACACGGGGATTCGGGTTCCTGTACGAGCATTTCGTCGGCTTCAAACAGGCCGGAAAGCTGCCGGCGGACACCGAATTCGATGAGTGGCTGGGGCAGCTCAATGTGTACAGCGCCGGTAGGAAGAAGCTGACGAACGATGAAGAGGGACGCCTGCGCGCAACCTTCGAATCGTGGTTGAGCCGATTCGGAAGTCGCGCAGATCTCGACGTATGGCTGCGGCGCGCCGGAATAGCGGGGCGAAATGATCGCGCCGTTGCCGCGGGGAAGGATACGAAACACTACGACAACGTGGGCACGATCGCGCCCGAGGTCGTCTATCGCGCATGGCGGCGGTGGCTCGATGCCGATGCGCTCAACAGGCTGCTCGCGGTCGAAGGCGACGGACCGGATGCCTACGAACGCAACCTGCGCAGCCTCAGGATATTCAATCCGGTGGAAGCGCTGGCCGAGTCCAACAACGCCTTCGGCAAGAGCGCACCGGTCGACCCCACACATCCCGCCTACGTCCTGCAGGCCCTGCTCCGGCGCATCCCGCACTCCCAGGTGGTGGCGGAAGCCGAACAGCGTAACGCCCTGGTGCAGGTGAACTATCGCGGCCCGGTCCCGGCCCCATCCGAACCCGGCCCGAGCACCCGCACGAACGGCCCCGCCGCATCCCTCGCCGCAGCGTGGCGCGCCAAGCCCCAAGCCGACCGCACCGCCTACGCGAAACAACAGGTCGCGTACCTGAACCCCGAAACCGGTTTCGTACTCGACGAATTGGCCCGGCTGGAGGAGGCACAGCGCGGCCCGGCGGCGGCCAAGGGCCAGGACACCGCACAACCTTCTGCGGCCCCGGCATCCCGACAGCAGCGCACGGGAACCCGGACACCGGAGACCATTCCGGTCCCGATCGACCCGAGCGAGCCCGAGGATGGGCAGCCGGGATCTTCCGGCGAGAGAACGCATCGAACGGCGCCCGTGCCCAGAACAGTGCTGCGCCAGCTGATCGACCGGTACATCGCACAGGGACGTCGCGATGAGGCGATCGAGGTGCTTCGGAATCAGTTCGGCGACAAGCTGTTTCGGTGGATATCGACCGCCTTCACCGAACCCCGTGCGGCGCGGGAGATCGCCGACGAAGCAATCGAAGCCAGCGTGGACCGTTTCGCGCAGATCCCCGATCGCGACGTAGAGAAATGGGTTGTCTTCGTCGCACGTAACCTCATGCCCAAGCATGCCGAATTCGCCCGCTTCCGGGAACGCATCCAGCAGGCGTTCGCGGAATCCGAAGGCGCCGAGGAACTCCGGCGACCGCTGGCCGAGGCGACGACATCCGAACTGCAACGCGCCATGAGGGTGATCGGAGCAGCCCAGCGGGCAAACCTCGGTCGGTTCGGTCCCGGCGAACGTCGTCGCGGTGCGGCACAACCTGTGCCATCCGGAAATCTCGCCGCTCGAGATCGCCCGTTGTGGGCCGCCGTCCAGGCATACGTACTCGCGATCGCCGCCATTCGGGGTCGCGACGCCGAGTCTGCCGCCGGTTCGGCCGCACAGCCGAGCGTACTGCAGGTCGAACTGCTCCGCCTGGCTGCGCAAGGTAGGTCCGATGAGCAAATCGCGGAGCGGTGGGGGCTCACCGCACAGCGTGTCTCCGAGCAATTCACGACCATCGCCCAGCAACTGAACCTCGACGTCCGCGGTGCGACGCTGCGCGCAGCGGGCCATTGGTTCGGAGAAGAACGCGGCACGAACCCGGCCAACCTGCCCGATAAGCTGTACATGGCCCTGACCGAGGGCGAGAAAGAATTGTTCCGAATGGCCACGGCGGGCAAGAGCGATGCCGAGATCGGGGCCGTCTGGGGAATTTCCACCAAGAACGTCACGGCACGCTGGCTCGGAGTTGCGAACAAGCTCGGCATCGACTTTCGCACCGACCTGCTGGAAGCCGCGGCAAGGGCCGGAGTTGTAGATTCGCCGGACATCACGGGTCCTCCCCGCCATGATGTCATGCTATCTCCCAACCATATCGAACTTCTGCAGTTGATCGCGGCGGGTTGGACCGATAAGAGGATAGAGAAGCACAAGAAGCTTCCCCCCAGAACGGTCGAGAGTCAATTGGGACTGATTGCGAAAGCACTCGCCGTAAGCAGCAATCGAGTTGCCATGGTGGCCTTCGCGATCCGCAACAACATTTTCGAGGCACCCGCATCCACTCGCGCAGTGGATTTCCTGACCCCCAGAGACAAGGCCTTGTTGGAACTCGCAGCGGAAGGCCGGAGCGACCGGGAAATAGGGGAGATGATCGGCAGGACCGGGGGATCCATCGGGGAGTACTTCCGGGATATTCGCGAGCTACTCGACGCCAAGACACGATCGGAGATGGTGGCGATGGCCATCTCCGTGCTGGAGGACCGGTCCGATTCGACAGGAGAGCCTGCGGAGCGCGAGCGGCTGCTCCAACTGTTCCCGGCAGAACCCCCGGCACCGACCGAGCTGCCGCACCCGCGCGAGTCGACCTACCTACACGAGTGGCTCAGCGAGTTGCGGCGATATTTCGACGTGCGTCAGGAAGACTTCGCTCGACACGCCGGGACATCAACATCGACGATCTCCCGATGGGAGCGCGGTTTCAACAAACCGCGGGTCCTCGAACTGCGGAAACTACGAACCGGACTCGGCCTACCCAATGAATTTGTCGTCGAAGCGCTGAAGCGCTTCTACGTACGCCCCGACACGAAAGCGGCCGACCCCGCGATACAGCGCCTGTTCTGGCAGTTGGTTGCCTCCGAACCAGGTTCGAGAGAGCAATGGGAGCTCCAGGAGAGGATCTATCGGGAACATTATTCATGGATTCCCTCCGTGGTCGCTCCGGGCTGGGCCGAATCCGATACGCACCGCCAAGACCTCATCGAGCTGGCGGAACGGGAAATCAAGATCGCGATATTGAATTTCGCCCCCCTCGGTGACTTTTCCGACCTGGCCTGGTCGACGGCCCGCTATTCGTGCCTCGACGACTATTTCGCGCGCCGATTCCCGGACCTGGATGAGAACACCCGGAAACTGGCCGTGAGAGTCGAAACCTATATCCGGCGCAACGGCGAGCCGGACAGTATCTCGGATCTGGAGATCGCCCAGGCAGTCGACCTCGATCTCGCGCAAGTCGCTCGGGCGCGCGCGATTATCGAACAACGCTGGGCTGCAGGCCAACCGCTGTCGAAGAAGTATTCGGCCATCCTTCGGAAGGCATTGTCGGACAATCCGGACTCCGAACTCGCAGTACAGGTCGTGCTGCTGCACTTCCTCGAAGAACTCCCCATGACGCGTGTTGCACGACGCCTGGGCGTCTCGCCGGAGACAGCTCAACGCATCGCCGACGAGGCCCTCCCACTCGTTCGCGCCGCCTTCCAACAGGCGTCGCTCACGCAGCAGACCGCATCCGGCGACGATCCGGGCCCCGACCCCGTCGCTATCGACCTCCACGACTCCGATGAATCCGACACATCGGATCATGGCACCCGTGGTTCGCCGCAGCTTCGCCGCGCCGGCATCACCGCGGGTGACAGCGCAATGGCCGATCAGGTCGCACAACAACTCGGCACCCTGCTGAGCGGCTGGTCGACCGCCGACTACATCCGTGACATCGCCGACGCGGTCGCCGCCTCCATCCGGTGGGGAGTCGGCACCATCTCCCTCACCGCCGAACTCGACGGCGACGAACTGCACATCCGGCTCGTCGACATCATCACCGACCACAGCTACGTCGATGTCAATTGGTATCTCGGCCCGACACCGGCGCCGGTGGAACGCGCCGCCCGAGAGCCCGAAACCCAGTCTGCCAAGCAGCATGCCGATGCCCGCTGGCAGGAGACGTACGGGGTCTCCGCTCAGCCGTCGGAACCCGAGACCGCGGTGGACGTCGATGACCTGATGTCATCGTTCCCCGACTCGGACGAGGAGGCTCCGCCGCCACCACGTCCCCGATATCTGCCTGAGGTCAGGGCCACACGGCACGCCGCCACAGCACGACTCGAGCCCTATCGATCGTTGTTCGGCGACCACATCGACAGCGCGATAACCGCCGTCAGCGAACTGATCACCAACTCCAAAAAGCATCTGTTCAGCAACGCCGAAGACCACGGGCTGCTGCCGGAGGAGATTCTCGATGTGGCCGTCACGGGAGACGGTGACGAACACAAACTACATGTCGTCGTCACGAACGACCTTGCTCCCGGCACCGCCGCAAAATTGCCGAAATGGACTGCCGACGAACGAGAATGGGTTCTCGAAGGTGGCCGGGGAACTCCCATCGTCATCCAGGAGAGCACAGTCGCCGTCCGGCGCCTGACCTTCGCCAATGGCAAGGTCACCGCCGAGCACGCCGTCGAGTACTGGCAAACATCCCCCGCGGGCGGAACCGCCACGGCCCACAGCGAATTCGGCCCGAGAAAGCCCGCCACCAGCCGCCACATCACCACCGGCCGGTTCAGCCGCGACGGCTCCGACGAGCACCCGAACGCCGACACGATCCCGGGGCGTGTCTACAAATGCCTCTTCCAAACAATCAGCGCCGCATGGGCCGACGGGCTCGACGACGCGCATATACCTCATAAAGACGCCGAAACCTGGAGCGAACTCACCGCCGGTCTGCGGACCCACATCAGGGAAATCGACGTACCCGAAACCGCCGACAACCCGAACAACGATCCGCTGGCTCCCCACATCGACACCCTCCTCGACAACGAGCAGATCCACAGCGCCGTGTTCGTCGTCGAAGATGCGGAGGGGAACGCACACGCCTACTACGTCACCAAGTCCATCGGAATCGACGGCACACCGCAGGCAGTCATCTTCGACACCGGTATCCCCGAGCAGACCAACCCGCTCGACAACAAACCTGTCGCCCGCGTTCGCACCCGAGACCGGTGGACACAGCCCTACCCCACCGTCGACAAGGCATACCTCGCCTACTTCACCATCAAGCACGACGAGGACACCCCAGCCGGGGAACGAGGCGCCCTCCAACCGATACCCCACCCCACCGACGCCAACCTCCGAGGCACGGACAGCCCCATCCGAGGCAAGCCCGATCCGATGGGGACCCAAGACCTGCGAAACCGGTTCGAGGATCGGGTGTTTCGCCGTGCGAGGAGCGAGGTCGAGCGGTCCGTCGAGCGCGGCGACGTCGATCTCGATACGGCGCAGCGCGAACGACTCGCGCGTGAGATCACCGACGATGTGTTCGCCGCGACGGCAGCGCTGATCGGCTCGCCCACGGCCGATATCGGGCGAGCACTGGCCACCGCGACCGGTGATCTCATCCGTGATCATCTCGGCTCCGCGCGACTGCGGGAACTGCTGCTGCGGGCCCTCCCCGAACAGTTTCGCGACGGGGAACACGGTCGGCACCTTGCCCAGTTGTCCCATCGAGAACTCCGGGAACGCTTCAACGCTCTGGAGCAGAAGAACTCCACCCGACATCGATATCTCCTGCTCCGGCACCGGCAAGGAATGTCGACCGCGGATGCCGCCGCGGCCATGGGGTTCGGGGCGCTGGTCGGACAATCGCTCGAGTATTACGCGGCGCACGAGATGGCCGGGGTTCCCGCTTCGGAGGTCGTGGACTTCGAAGAGACCCTCGAGAGTACGCCGGAGCAGCGTATCCCCGACTCCGCGGATCTGCGGACCGTCAAGGCGGCCGTCGAACTGGCCCTCACGGCCGCAGCCGAGGGCGACGATACGGCCCTCGCCAAGCTGCGGGCGGCCATCGGGCGCCTCGGCAATCCGCGGTGGGAACAATACCTCGAACTGCGCTTCCTGCAGGGACTCCCGACCGCCGAGGCCGCTGCCGCGATGGATGGCGACCGCACGCTACGCGCGGCCAGGAAGTTGCAGCGGCGGGCAGTACGTGCGCTTGCCGACGACCTGCCCGACCCGCAGTCGTTACAGTACGACCCCTCGTCGCCAGAGGGACTACTCGCGCTACTCGACGCCGATACCCGACAGCCACCGCTGACGGAGCTGGCTGTGCGGATCGGGTGGTCCAAGGCGCTGCTGTTCAAGTTCCACAGTGCGATCGTCGCGAATCGGCTGGCCGTGGATGAATCGGCGTGCCACGCGGACGAACTCGCCGACTACCTGGGAACGGTGTCCAAACGGATCGTGATGGACACATATCGTCAGCTCGCCCGGGATGGCTACCTTCGCACCAAGGCCCGGTCCGGGCCCGTCGTTACGGATAAGAAAAGCTGGCCGACGGTACCACCGCCCTATTCCGTGGTGCCGCTTACCGCGGCAGAACTGCACGCCACGCTTTTCGGGGCAACGACTCGAACAGACCTGGCGGCCAGGGCTTCCCGCGAAAGCTGGCAGGTCGTGCTCGGCTCCGAACTGCGGCGCGCGATCACCGACGGACGACTGGCGCAGGGCCGACGGCTGCCGTCCGCGGAGGAGCTGGCCGAACATCTCCAGCACGTATCGCCGGCAACCGTACGCCTGGCCTTCGCCGAGGTGGCCGCCGAAGGCTACCTGAAGACCAGTGTGACCGGGACCGTGGTGCTGCCCAGGGAGCAATGGCCGAACACGGCACCGGTGGCCATCGAAACATCGCTCACCCCCGAGGACCTACTCGCCGCGCTCGCGGCGGAAGGACCGCGAAATCAGTTGGCGTCCAGGGCCACTCGAAGCAGCATCGCACTCGCCTCCGAACTGCGGCGCGCGATCACCGACGGACGACTGGCGCAGGGCCGACGGCTCCCCACCGCCGAGGACCTGGCCGAACAGTTCGAAGATGTTCCGCCGCAGACCGTGCGCCGGGCATTCAAGTGCCTGGCCGACGAAGGATACCTGCGGCCCGAGCACACATCCGGCCCCGTGGTCTCGCCGCGAGACCGGTGGGCGGCGGTAAAGCCGGGTACCGACACCAAAATACCGCTCACGCCCGAAGAACTCCTCGCCGCGTTCACCGGTGATCCACCGCAGCGGAACCTGGCGAAACAGGCCGCCCGCGGCGGTAGCTGGCACACCGCGCTCGCGTCCGAATTGCGCCTGGCCATCACGGACGGACGGCTGACCGAAGGCCAGTTGCTGCCCACCAACGAAGCACTCGCCGAGTATCTGTCGCTGACAGTGGATGTCGTGCGACTCGCCTACCAGCAGCTCGCCACGGAGGGATACGCGGTCGCCCGCCGCTCGATCGGTACGCGAGTCACGAACGAACGGCAGTGGCCGAATGCCCCTGCCGCACACGGCGCGATGCCGCTTACCGCCGAAGAAATGCTGGCCGCGCTGACCGCCCGGTCTTCACAGGCCCAACTTGCGAGCAGCGCGGACCGCGAAGGCTGGCGGGCCACACTGATTTCCGCGCTCCGCGCGGCGATAGTCGACGGCCGCCTCCCCGAGGGCAGGCGGCTGCCGACGGCCGAGACCGTCGCCGAGACGCTCGGGGTTTCGACGACCACTGTCAAGAACGTATATCGACATCTGGCACAGGCCGGGTATCTACTGACCAGGCGTTCCATCGGTACCGAAGTGGCGAGCGAATGGCGCCTGGCATCCGATCGGCCGACCGACGGAACAGAACCGGCATCGGGGCCCTACCGATCCGACAACGCCGACCCCGTTGCCATCGACCTCGATTCCGACGGCCCCGAGCCGTCGAATTCCGAACGCGGCGCCGGGGACCCGTACGACGCCTACCCCTCTGCGGGCGGGCCGCGCGGCAGGTTCGAGAACCTCGATGTCGAACAGCTGCGACGGGCGCTCGGGCCGCTCGCCGAGCGGCTGAGGATCACGGACAGCCGCATCGAGTACACCGTCGATTTCGTCGTCGACGGCCACCTGTGGCGGGAGATCGACTGGTACCGAGAGCGATTGGCGGCGCTGCGGCCCACACTCGAGGGAACCGGTTGGGAGTTGTGGCTGGATCACACGCTGTCCGCGCTCGACGACGCAGCCCGGTGGGCGCCGGTGGACCCGGCCGAGACAGCGAGCGACACCCTGCGGTGGTCGGATTCGGGCTGGCGAGTAGTCCGCGAGGCGGCGCGGCCGGTCACGGTCGCGACGGAACGTGATGCGGGCCGGGAACTTCGAGCCCTGGAACGAGAGCGCGACGAGCTGACCGACCGGCTCGGTCTGCGGTCGCGTCCGGGCACCGATCCACCCATGGTCCCGATCGGCGAGGCCATCGCGACTCTGACAGCGCGGTCGGCGGCGCGGCGAGCAACGATCGCCGCACGGCTCGGCGTCGACCCGGCACAGCTGGAGCGGGTGCTCCTGCCGGGCACGACGTGGTCGATGAAGCTGGCCACGGACGCCGTCCACGGATTGCTCCGCACCGAGGCATGGCTCGCGCGGCTGTCCGCCGTGCTCGAACGTCATCGGACGCTGACGGGATCGACTCGAGACGGCGAGGCGGAGACCCTCGTTCCGGCGCCCTATGCTCCCGCCGAGCGCGACGAGGCAATCCTCGATTTCGAAGCCGCCGGTTGCCGGACGGACGGCTTGGAGCGCGAACGCGCCGACCTGGCCACGCGTTTGGAGATCGACAACCCGCGCGAACTGACCCCTCGGGCACCGGTTCTCGCCGCGAGACACGAGGCGACCGAGCGCGAATGGATCGCACTGGCCGCGGACCTGCGAGTCGATCCCGCGGTGCTGGCCGATCTCCCGCTGGACATCTTCGGCGATCCCGCGAGCCTGCCGCCCGACGACCCGCTCCGCCCACTGGCCGAACGCTTCCGCAAGGCCTCCGAGCACCGTGCGCAGATCATGCAGCGCGCCACCGACATTCACCGGCTGCGCCAGGTGGTCGATGAGCATCACGAGGCCGCCCGGGTGCTCGACGACGAGGTGTCCAGACGCTCTCACCACATGTTCCCGGCTCTGTCGGGTGAGTGGGTCACCGATCACGTCAAGTACGAGCCGGGGACCGAAGACCGGCCCGGCACCCTGCATGTCGTCGCCATGGGAGGCATGCACCGGCGTGCACTGGCCCACCTGGTCGCCACGAAGACGGCCGAATATCCAGAACTCGCACGGGTATTGGAGCCGACGGCGCCGTTCAAGATCTTTCATGTCACGGTCGCTCCGTCCACGGACGGTAAGACCTCGTACCACGCGCACACCACACGGGTCGAGCCGGAGCGAGAACCCACGCCGACCGAGATCGGCACGATGCTCCTGCACGCGTATCTGACCTATCGACTACAAGAATTACTGCCCGAGGCAACGGGTTTCGGGCAGTGGCTCGCGCCGATCGGTCCGATCAACTCGGAAACCACCCTTGCCGATCTCGCAGCACGGCTGAACGCTCAGGGGAAGCGATCGACACGCGGTCCGGCCGAGGACGTCGTGCGCGAGGTCAGCCGCGACATCGCCACCGTGGCCGCCGAGCCGTTCAGCGCTCGCGAGGTTGCGCGGCGACTGGTCGACCGTCAGTTCACCTTCAACAGTTTCTGGCATCAGCCCCTGCGGGACCGGCCGCGCGCAGAATCCAGGCGGTCGATCGAAATCGGTGGCATCACCATCGATATCTGGATGGCGCCGAACGGCCACGGTGGGTTCGAGATCGCTCAACCGCTGTACCCGAGCGAACAACCCGGCGTGGTCGTGTCACGAGTCTTCGACGGCTGGTCCGCGGGGAGCGAACGAGAGCTGGCGAACACGGTCGCCGCGGCACTGAAGCGCGGCACCCGGAGTCTCACACCGGACACTCGGGCGGCTGCCGAATCGGATTCCACCGAAACCTTCGAGGAATGGCAACAGCGCTTCACCCGGGAACTCGAGCGCGCGGCGGCCTGGGTTCCCCCGGAGACCCCGCGATCACAAATCACCGCACTCCGGCGGCGGGTCGAGGGCATGGCCCCCGAATTCCGGCGACTCGGCCACGGAGATTGGTGCACGACGATCACGACGCACCTGGCCCAGCTCGAACAGGACTCCGACTCCCCCGGCGGTCCCGATACCGTCGCCATCGACCTCGATTCCGACCGAGACGGCACGGGATCCCTTGGCTCCGAGGACCTGCGGGTGCTGCGGGATGCGGTTGCCGCGAGACTGGCTGCCGCTGGGGCGGTTTCGGATTTTCAAGCCCTAAGGCACGCACCAGCTCTGATCGATGAGCTGAAAGCCGCCCGCCACCAGGCGGATACGCGGATCTCCGCGGACCGGCTACGGTTGCTGGAGCAGTTCGCGCACACGGTTTCGGCGTGGCTGGCCTGGGCGGACGAAGTCGCGGAGGCGACCACCGCGCACGAGCAGGGGCGCAGCGAAGGGACGGCGGATGCCCTGCGGGCTCGGCAGGGATCCGCGGAGATTCGCCTGGGGGTGGCCCTCGCCGCGGTCGCGGACGTTGCGGAGCGGCCCGTACCTGCGCGCCCGGATACACCCGGCCGGATGTGGCCCGCGGACCATCTTCGTCCCGGGGAAACGGAACGACTGCGCAGCGTGGCCGAGGCGGTCTTCGCGGAGATGGCGACCGCGAGCGAAGCGGCCGATCCGGAAAGTACGAACGATCGGCAACTGTTCACCGCGGCCACGCGCCGCTATGACGCGCTACGGGACAGGTCGGACCGGCTGGAGGAACTGCTGGCCTTCGCGGAGCAACCGGATGCCGTCCCGATGGGCCCGGAACGTCTCGCATTTCTGATCGATCACTTCCGCGCGGTCTCAGAGCTGTTGACCGCCACCGAGTCTCGCGACCTGGCCGCCGCGGCCCGCGCGGCCGCGGCCGAGCGAGAGCGCCGGGCGGCGCAAGCCACCGAGAGCTACGCCATGGCCGATCGCGCGGTGCGCGAGATCGCATCGATGCTGGGCGAACCTCGAAGCCCGGCGGCACCCCCTTCCGGGGCCGCGCAGACCGATCGGGGTCCCGACACCGTCGCGATCGACCTCGACGATTCCGACGGCGCCGACCCGCCGCTGCCCTCCAGAACGCAGGCGCAGCAGGCCGCCGCGCGCTTCCGCGTTGCGGACCAGCGCATTCGGTACCTCCACGCTCAACCGACCGCGGGAGATACGGCCGTCGCGGCGACTGCCGACGACTGGAATCTACTGCGCCAGATCGACCGGGACGCGGTACAGCGTATGCGAGCGGCCGTACTGGCCGAATACACTGCGGCACAGGTTGATCCGCGATCTGTCGCGGTGGAGGCCGCCGACCGGCAACGTCTCCGGAAGCGCCGCCGGATGCTCGCCCTGGTCGATGATCTGCTGCAGCTGATGACCCAGCCGACTACCTCGGTCACACAGCAGCGACTCCGAAACCTGGTGCAGCACTACAACGCCCTTCGGGAATGGCTACCGGCGCTGACGGAAGCCCGCAACGCCATCCCGGCCCTGCTCGACACGATCGACCACAGCGACCTGATCGAACTGGTCCACCCGGCCGACCGCGAGCCCGAACCGAGCGAAACCGACTCTGCCACTTGGCGTCACCATCACCCCGTCGAGCGGGACGGCGCCGCGGGCATCACCGATATCGGCGGACAGCCCGGTCAACGGCACAAGGTCAATGAGGACTTCCTGGCGATCGAGACCGCGCAGGTCGACGGCGAACAGTGGACCCTGGCGGCGGTGGCCGACGGGGTTTCCAGCCAGGACCACAGCGACGAGGCCTCCGAGGTAGCCGTCACGGCGGCGTGCGCCGTCCTGGCCCAGGAGGCGGCCCGGGTGAACCGGGGAGGTCGGCCGGACCCGGAGGATACGGTCCGACGCGCCGTCCGCGCCGCCTATCAGGCAGTCCTGGCATTGGTCGCGGAGAAGTACGCCGACGCCCAATATCCCCCCGAGTGCACGATCGTGCTCGCGCTGGTGACCCCGAGCAAGGTGGTCAGCGCGTCGATCGGCGACTCCGAGGCGCATCTGGTTCATCTCGACAGCGATTACTCCGAACGCCTGTACGAGGAGGAGCCCGCCGTCAGAGAAATGCTGAGGAAGTACCCGGATATCACTCCGGGCGAGCTGAAGGCATTGCGGAAGCAGGCAGGTCCCGTGCGCGCCCTCGGTCGGGCCCTCGAATGGCGCGAGCCGGAACTCATCGTCCGTGAAAACCTCGGCGGCACTTGGATTGTGGCGATGGGCTCCGACGGTGCCTTCAACGTCCACGACGGCCCCGGCGCGTTCGCCGCCTGCCTCCGGCAGCAATTGGCACAGTCCGAGGGCGACCTGCTGCGAGCCTCGAACGGAATCATCCAGTACGCCAAGGACCATCGGGAAACCGACAACATCACCGCCGCCTTGATTCGTCCCGTCAGGACCTCACCCGACACCGAAAACCGCAGCATCACAACGTCTCCCGACAGCAATCCGAGCATCCCCGACCCGCGGCGCACCGCAATGTCCGGCGCCACCCCGTGGGATCGCCCCGTGCGAGCCGCGCCGTCGAGCGGCACGGCGGAGTCCCCGAACCCCGTACCGAGCGCTCCGACACCCTGGAGGAACATCGGGTCGGCGCCCGAAACATCCGGCACCACAACTGGTTCCACATCCGACCCCGTCGCCATCGACCTCGGCCCTGAGGAGACCGGGCCCACCGGCGACTCGAGCGAGCACAACCCGGGCTCAGGTGTCACCCCGTGGAGTGCGGGCCGGACGACGACGCCCAGCGCCCGGCCGACCCCTGACAAGCAGGCGTTGCCGGAGGTCGAGGCGCGAGGGCGGCGGTTCGGGCAGCGAACCATTGCTCACGACGACGCCGACGCACCGACCGAGACGGGCGTGCGCATCCTCCGTCGCCTGCTGCCCGCCGAGGTGCAGATCGCCGAAACCACCGGCAGCGCGGTACTGGACCTGTGGCGTTGTACCGAGAAGGCACTGCAGGGGCTGGGCATGGCGGATGGGTCGATCCCGATCGGAGCCGACGGCCGACCTCAGCTCACTACGGCGACCGTCATCGCATCGGCGCAGGTGGGCGACTACACCGGCGTCGCCGTCGCCGAGGCGGGTACCTTCCGGGCGATCGTCCTCGATGCCAAGGAACATGTGGCGGTCCGACTGGACCTGATGCGCAATATGACGCAGCCGGAGGAACGCTTCCGGCTCCGCAACCTCGGGTTCGACAACGCCACCGTGCACTGGGATCAAGTACTCGTCTCGGCCAAAGACACCGTGCTGGCCCTGCATTCGGAGCTGACGGGACACCTGCTCCGGCACAACCGCATCGAGATCATCCTTCATCCCGAGACCGATGTCGTGAGCGGCTCGTTCGAGGCGCGACTGCCGGTCGGGGATCGGGCCGTGCCCGAATCCGCCTCGACGACGTTCGAAGGCAGTTACCTGGTGGACGGCGGGATCGTGGTCACCGCGATCGTGCTCCGGCACGGGGACGGCGCAGCCGAGGACAGCCGGGATCCGGAGCGTACGAACCGGGTACCGGAGCCTCGCGTCGCGCCGTCGACGACCGCCGAATCGCGCGCGCAGTCCGGTAATTCGGTTCCGGAGCAGCGTTCCGGGGACCGCATGGCCGCGGTCGATGCTCGAGACAACGAACTTCTCGAAGCGATGCGTGCCGGCGATATGACGGCGTTCGGAACGCTGTACGAACACTACGTCGACCGAGCCCGCAACGTCGCCTATCGGATCCTCCGGTCGCGGGACGAGGTGGACGATGTTGTGGCCGAAGCGTTTACGAGGACGGCGGCCGCCATCGCGAACGGCGAGGGGCCACGCGAATCGTTCCGGAACTACATCCACGTCGCCGTCCACCGGGCTGCCCAGCACGCAGCCGCACACCGCAGACGACTGGAACTGGTGGACGACTGGACCGGGTACGACCAGGGCGAGCCGTTCATCGATATTCCCGAGCAGGCGTTGGAAGCCGACATGGCGGCACAGGCTTTCGAGCGCTTGACCGACAACATGCGTGATGCGTTGCGCCACCGCACCCTTCGCGATCCGGATGCGCCACCACCGCAGACGAATGCGAACGCGATCGGCGCCTCCGCATTCCGGGCCCGCGAGAAGCTTCGCCAGGAATACCTGCAGCTGCACCTGAAGGAGGCGACCGATCCCGCCTGCAGGCACACGGTGGACAACCTCGGTGCCTGGGCACGCCGCGGCCTCCGCCCACGCGCCGAGAAGAAGGTCGCCACACATCTGGGAACCTGCGACAGCTGCCGGGAACTGGCGGCCTACGTGGCGGAGGTGAACAACAGCCTCGGCGGGGAGCAGCGTCCGGTCGACCCCGTTGCCATCGACCTCGATTCGGAAGAGCCCGGTCCGGCCGATTCGCTCCGTTTGCAGCCCGCACGACGCAACGCGCTCCTGTACCGCGTCCAGGAGTCCGAGCTGGCCCGGTATCTCTACGACAAGCCGGAGGTCAAGGCCACCGCGGTGGCGATGCTGGACCGGCTGGAGAAGGTGATCAGGGGCCTGTGCCCGGAGGCGACCGACGACCAGATCCGTGCGGCGTTCGACGCCTCCGCGCGACCCCGATGGGGCGGCATGGTGCTGCCGTCGGTGCCGCTGGAGGAGCTGAAGCGGGACGGGAATCCGCGCGAGCTGATGTCGGCCGTCCTCAACGCGATGATCCGCCACGCCGAGCTGGGCGATGCGGTGTTCGGTCCCTCGCTGGACCAGGGAATCGCCCGATACATGAACCGCGACAAGGAATCTCGACGGCGTCAGGCAGACGAGCTGGGCCTGGACTTCGACTACTTGGAGAAGGTTCGGACGGCAATTCTCGAGGACAAACAACCGGGCGAGCCGATCACCTGGGCCGACCTCAACCCTGTCCGATACGTGCGAACCGACGGAGAACGGGCCACTGCGGCCTTCGCCGAATATCAGCGGCGCACGCGGGCATTCCCCGACCGCGTCGGAGCGGAGCCGCGGCTCACACCCACCTCGGGGCATCTCGCAGCGCTGGGGATGCCGCTGTCGCTGCGCGAATACGCGGCGCTGCCCGAGCGAAAGGTGTTGCGGGTCAGCGAACTCGACTCCGATGTGCCGCGCCACTACCTCGCCGACGGCCGCATCGATACCGCCCGCCTGACGGCACTGCTGCAAGAACGCGACCCCGAGATCGAGTATGTGGCACCCACGTACATGCTCGACGCACGCGGTCATCGGACGTTCGACGACGAGGGCCGCTGCCGCGTCCGATCGATCGAGGTCTTCCGCAACGAGGGTCTCGTGTCCCCGGAGGAGGCATACCGTCTCGACCATTCCGAATACGTCGTCCAGCTACCGTGGCAGCCGGGATTCGTCTACGTCGATCCGGACCTCGACAACGACTACATACACGAACTCGCGGAGCAGGAAATCCCCGTGAACTCGGGGATTTCCGGCACCGCCACGCGCATGCTCGCCCGCTTCCGCTGGCTGCGCCCGCCCGAGGTATCCGAGCACGACTTCATCGCCGCGTTGATCCCCTTCATGCTCCCCTACCACCACACGACCTACGAATTCGTGCGTGGCCTGGAAATGCTCGGGGTGTCGATGGGAGACGACATCGGGGCCATGCACCGGTCCATGGCCGACCGGTTCGGCCCGGTGCAGCATCCGCCGACCGATACCCGGCTCCGGCGGGAGATCGGGCAGCAGGTCGGCCGGGGGCGCCGGGCCCGCGCGGCCGAACTCCTCCGGGAGCACCATGGTGCGACGGTCGACGCCTGGGTGCGGGCGCATGCGCCCAATCAGCCTGCGGCGCACGAGTTCACCGCTGAGGTCTGCGCCGCGGCGGCCGACCGCTGGACCGAAATCGGCGACCACGGTATCGATGAGTGGCTCACCCTCGTTGCGTCCGACGTCCGCGCCGAGTACGACACCTACTCCGGGTTCCGACAGCGCGTCCTGCAGGCGTTCCTCGACAACCGCGGCATCTCGGAGACCTCCGCACTCGCCCGGGCACTGTCCGCGGCGCACCCGCGAGACATCGAATTCAGCATCGGCAGCCTCACCGCCGACGATCGGCGAGAACTCGAGCGCTTCTCGACGCCGACCGGCGATGACGGTGCCGCACAACCGATACCGGGCGACCTGCGCACCACCGCACCGCGCACCTGGGCGGCGTTCGACGCCTTGGCCGACCGGATCCTCGTCCACCACCGGGCCCGGACCGAGCACTGGCGCGACATCATCCGCCTCGCCGCGGCGGGCAAGACCAACCCGCAGATCGGCGAGGTATTCGGGATCTCGGACAAGGCCGTCGCGAGACGCCTGATGAATATCTACGACGAGCTCAACGTCCCCGGCCGAGCCGCCCTGTCACAGGCTGCGCAGGCGCTGGATGCGACCGCGGTCGACCTCGCCGCGATCAGATCGTCCGGCCGCAGGGTCGACTGCCGTCGCGGGCTGACAGAGGTACAGAGCAAGGTCCTCGCGCTGGCCACCGAGGGGCGCAACGAAGCGGAAACGGCCGACGCGCTGAACCTGTCCGAGTCCGATGTACGGGCGGCACTCGCCGAGGTACGCGCTCGGGTAGGCATCGACAAGCTGTCCGACCTGACGAATGCGGCGCGCATCATCGGCATCTCGTTCACGCGTTATGCGGAGCTGACCGAGACGGAGATCCGGACGGTCGCCCTGGCCGCCCAGGTGGCCGAAACCCAGCAGATCGCCGCGCATCTGGGCATTTCGGAGGGCGGGGTGGATCGGCTCCTGTCCCGGATTTGCGACAAGCTGCACATCACCGGCCGATCGGAATTGTCTGCGGCGGCCGGTGAAATGGGGCTGGCGCCCACGGCGCCGATCCACCCCGGCCTCACGGTGAGCGAGGTCCAGGTACTGACCCTGATCGCGGAATTCGTCCGCAACCGCGACCCGGGACGCGGTCCGGATATTCATGACGAGAACCGGCGTATGGCACAGCGCCTCGGCATATCGAACGACGCCATGCGGTTCCGGATCGCTCGCTTGCTCAAAAAACTCGGGATCGACGACCGGACCGGGCTGGAGGACGTGGCGCAGGCCATGTCCGCCCCGCTGACGACGCCCGTACCCACGGAAATGTTTACGCCGCATGCCGATCGCACCACCCGCGAACGCCTGCCGAACGCTCACGACGGGACGCCGAAGAACTATGTGCTCACCGAGCGCGAAACCGAGGTGCTCGCGCTGTCGTCGACCGGCCTGTCGGCGGCGGAGATCGCGACGCGCCTCGGCACGACCGAAAACGCCGTGCGGCAGAGTCAGCAGCGCCTCCGGCGCAAGCTCCGCATCCGTGCCGATGCCGCGGCCGCAACCGAACCGACCATCGCGGAAAAGGCCCTCGTACCGCGGTCGGGCCCGCGGGAACCCGTTACGGCTCCCGCGTTCGACGCGTGGCTTCAGGAGCTTCGGGGCCTGGGGGTCGACACCGACCGGATGATGGCGGACCTGAACCAGATCTGGGACTATCTCCGGCACGACCCGGCGTGGTCGTACCAGCGCGACCGCCACTACGACGCGGTAATCGTGCTGGGAAGCCCGGATATCGGTACGGCTGCCGTCGCCGCCAACTTCCTCGGCGAGAACGACCTCGGGACTTGCCCGGTGGTCTTCTCCGGTTTCGCGAGGGAAGGGAACAAGATCGGGGACACCTGGTTCGAGGCGGTGGCGAACGAACTGGGAATAAACTCCGAGGCAAAGAGTTTCAGGGCCGCCGCGGAGCAGCTCGGGTTGAACTCGGAAAGAGTTCTCGAAGAACCGCATGCCCCGAATACGCGAGGCAATGCGACGAAGTCCGCGCGACTCCTGTGGGAGCACGGACATCACACGCAGTCCATTCTCGTCATCTGCACGCCGATGCACGCGCGGCGTGCCCACGGCACCTTCATGAAACAGATCCCGGATCTCGTCGAGCAGCTACGCGCCGCGGGCGAACTGTCCGATTTTCTGCACGAGGTCCCGGCTACACCGCACATCAGCATTCACACGGCGAGCCTGTCGCTGTCCGACTACGTCCGCTACGGACCGATGCCCCACGCCCCACGGGCCCTCGTATCGGCCATCGCCACCGAGATTCGTGGCCTCATCGAGACGCCTGCCCTCGGACACATTGTCCCGCAAGAGATCCCGGACAATATACGCGCCGCATATCTGAACGTCGCCGGTCTGCTCGAACTCACACGCATCGGTGCGACCCGCCAGGACTTCGAGATGCTCTCCCATCTCACCCGAGGTAATTCCTATAAGGACATCGCACAGGAACACGGGACGACACCGTGGACGGTGAAGGCACGGGCCGCGTCGATCTACACGAAATTCGGCATCCGCGGCCGCAACGAACTGGATGCGGCAATCCGCGCCCGCCATGCGGTCGGTAACGCGGCGGACGCCAAGGCCGCCGCGGACCCGGTCGCCATCGAGTTCGATGATCCCGACTCGCAGCAATTCCGCCGACTGCTCGACGAGCGGATCGCCGAGGGCGATCGGGCCCGAGCGGTCGATCTGCTTCGTGAACGGTTCGGCAACAAGCTCTTTCACCTGGCGGCTCGTGCCGTGGACGGACAGAGTGCGCAGACGATCGCCGACGAGGTGTGCGAGACCGCCATCGCCCGCCTCGGACAGATCGGCACGCGCGGTATCGAGGAGTGGGTCCTCGGCATCGTCGGCCGAAACGTAGTGGCCGAGCACCACATTCACGCCGAATTCTGGCGCCGGATCCAGGATTTCCTGGCGCGTGACACGGACTACCGGGGTCGGATCGTGGACGCACCCACCTTCGTGGTGCGGCGCCACCTGAACGACCTTGCGGACGCCCATCGCAATCGACTGCGGGGGTTCCGGCCGACCCGTGCGCAGCAAGCCCGCCCTGCCCCGGTTCCCGCCACCGCATCCGACGAACTCCGGGAAGCCACCCGCGAACTGGCCCGCAGGATTGCCGCCGATCCCGACACTCGCGAAGGTCGGGAAGCCGCGGCCGCCCGCCGACTGGCGGAACTGCTGGCTCCCGCATCGGAAACACGCACACGGCCGAGGACGGTATCGCTGGGTCCCAGCGGACTGACCGAACTCGAGACCGCGATCGTCGATCTGCTCGCACAGGGCCTGTCCGACAGGAAGATCGCGCAGGCAACCGGCGTCTCCGAGGGCGTCGTGCGCTACCGCGTCGAACGGATCCACGTCAAACTCGGCACCAACGGCCATCGATCGGACATCGTCGCCATAGCCGAACAACGACAACTATTCGGCCAGCACCGCATGTTCGTCCAGTTCCGGCAGCGGATCTGGGAAATCTTCACTGCCGCAGCGGATGTCGACGCCGAGGGACCGGCGAGCCGGGCGCTGGCCGAAGCCGGCCGACGGCAACTACAGGAGTGCATCCACACGGCCCTCCCCCCGGATCAGCGGAGAAGGATCGATCAGCTGTGGGCGCTGCAGCACGACGCACCGACGCAGCCTCCGGCACCCGCCGATGTCGAAACCGAGGACCCGGTGCTGTGGCACGCCGTCCGAAGGCTCGCCGCAGCGATCACCGCCGCTTCCGCGGGGGGCATTGCCGCCAAGCTGGATGTCACGAGCGACATGATTGCGGACGGGCGGCCCACGGATCACGGAGGCCCCGTCGCGATCGACCTCGGCGACGAGTCGAACGACGGAACATCCACCGGACTGCGCCGCGGGACACCTCCGGCCGCGGATCAACGCAGCGCCCACGAGGCCGATCTCCTCCGCTATCTGCAACAGCGGTTGAAAGTGCCCGGTTCGCCGCGGAACTCGGTCGGTGAACGCTTGGGGCAGCTGGCAGAGGAGATCAACGGCGAGGTCTTCCGGATCGCCGACAGCCGCGGATGGCCCGATACCGAGGGCGAGGACGTCGGTCGGTGGCTGCGCACCGTCGCAGACGATGCGTTCCGGCAGCGGTTCTTTCACGAAATCAGGGGTGGCGTTCTCGATGTGCTTCGTGACGCCGACGGGCCCGGAGCCGACCTCGATTGCGCCATGGCCGCGGAGCTGTCGATATCGGCGTTCGAAGCCGGGTGGACGCAATTGCCGCGCGCACACCGCATTTGGCTGCAGAACCGGTTCTGGCTCGGAATCGATCCGCAGCGGACGGATCCGCGCACCGGGGCGCCGACCTTGCCGGTGAGTTCGGATGAATCCGCGACCGAGCAGCTGCTGCAGACGCTCACGGAAACGGCCAGATCGTCACGGACCCAACCGAAGACGCAGGACGAGATCGATCGCAGTCGCGTCACCGCCTTCGACTACGTGCTGGTTCGAGATCTGCTCGATGGTGACGATGACCGCCGGTATTACGAGCTGCGCTTCCGCCGCGGCTGGACGCTGCCACGGATCGCTGATGCGCTGGGCCGCACCGAGAAGCAGGTCCGAGGAATGGAGACCGCCCTCGGCCGCAACATGCACGGCGAGGGCCTCGTCGCGCGACCCGCCGCCGAGATCAAGGCAGCGGCGTTGCGGGCCAAGCACTTCGGGCCCGTGAAGGGCGTCGACTTGCTGCGGAAGGCCGATACGCTCGCCGAGGAAGAGTCGGTGTTCTTCCGCCTGCATTTCGTCGAGGGGAAGACGTTCAAGGCCATCGCCGCCGACTTGGGCAGCTCCCCGGGTCATGTCGAATGGCTCGATCAGCAGGTCACTCGCAAGCTGCAACCGGCCAGCGACCCGGCCCTGGAAACATATGGGACGCGAGCGGCCGCATTGCGGCAACAGCAGTTCGGCGATGCCGAGAAGCCCGCACCGCATGCCGAGCCCGAGCGGAACAGGGCGGACATCCCGGAGCGGTGGCGCCGGGAACGCGAGTGGGACCAGGAGCGGATCGCCGCTGTCCGTGCGGGCGACCGCGACGCCTTCGGTGAGCTGTATCAGCGGTACTACCCGCTGGGGATCGCTACCGCACTCGAGATCCTCGGTGACCGATCCACCGCCGAGGACGTGGTGGCCGACGTTTTCGCCACGTTGCTCGTCGTCATCCGGCGAGGTGGCGTGCAGGGCAGCTTCGCCGCGTACCTGCGAACAGCCGTGCGCCACAGGGCGTACAGGGCCAGCGCTCGTGCCGACCGGCAAGTTCCCACAGACGATATGGCAAATCTCGACAGGATCCAGCTCGGCGGCGATCCGGCGCCGGAGATCTCGGAGGACACCCCGATAGGGCTGGCATTCGAGTCGCTGCCGGAGCACTTGCGCACCGTGCTCTGGCTCAGCGCCGTCGAGGGGTATTCCGCGGAGGAGGTAGCCGCGCAGCTGGGATCCACCCCCCACGATGTGAAGCGCCTGATCGCCCGTGCGCGTACGGAACTCGGTGGGAAATTCGCCGCGCAGATGCCACAGCACGGTCCACTGGTCGCAGCGCTGGCGGCACTCGCCGCCGGGAACGAGGGACTCGCGGCGGCACTCGCAGCGGGCGGCGCGACCCTCGCGTCGGTCGACGACGACCTGGCCGCGGACGTCGCGACGATTCGCGCGGCGCGGCGCGAACGACCCGAGGCGCTCGGCACCTTCGTGCGGCGTCTGCACCCTGGCCCGTGCGAATACTTCGTCCGGTGGTTCATGGGGCAATCGCTGGCCGACATAGCGGCCGCCACCGGACGCAAGCACTACCTGGTCCGGAACCGATTGCACAACGCGATACGCAATGTGTCGATGTCGTTGTCCCCGCCCGATTCGATGACGAACGGCCTCTCCACGCGACGCCCGAGCGGACAAACCGATGAGGCGATATTGCTGGCCGAAGCGGTCTGGGCTCATGATCGAGATCTGCTGGAATCGGCCCCGAAGCCGACCACCGAGCACGAACGCATATGTTTCGAGTCGTACTTCGAGCAGGGCCGGACCGTGCCCGAGATCGCGGCGGCGCTGGGCTGGCAGCCGAAACGGGTTCGCCGCATGCTGCAACGCATCGCGCGACGAATGACCGCCACACTGCCATCGGAGGTGGTGGAGCGGTATCTGAGCGGTGGCGCGCTGCGGCGGGCAACCCAGGCGGATGTCGCCCAGGAGACCGGGGTGAGCATTGCGACCGTGAAGCGCGTTCTCGCCGGTCATCGAGATGCCGGGCCCGAGACGATCGAGCAGGTACAGGCATCCGCTCGTCGCCTCGGTGTCCGGCGCGGGCGCCCCGGAATCGTCGCCCACGGCGACGAGCAGACCTCGAATTCGCCGGTCCCCGTGGTGCGCACAGATCACGAGCGGGTGCCGTACCAGCAACGCGGTAAGGCGTTGCAACTCGTCCGCGCGACGCCGAAGGACCAATTGCAGCGCCTGATTCCATTCCTCTCCGAGGGTGATCAGAACGTGGCGACGCTGCTGCTCCTGGAGGGATTGTCCATCCCCCGAACCGCGGAGCGACTGGGGCGCCCCTCCAACTCGGTGCAGCAACGCCAGCACGACATCGCCGACCTGCTGGCGGCGATACTGCTGTCGGAAAATTGGGAACTTCTGCTCGTGGAAGCAGTCCACGCCCACGACCCGCAGACGCTGGCCGCGTGCCTGCCCAGACTCACCCGACTTCAGCAGCACTATGCCGATCAGTATCTGACACAGGGTCTTTCGACAAGTGACATAGCAAGCGCGCGAGGCATCCAGCAGACGACGGTCAACAAACTACTGCGGCGAATCGCCCATATCTTGGCGGCCGAGCTTCCGTCCACGCTGGTGCGGCGTTACATGAGGGCGGGCGCACTTCGCCGAGTAACGCTGGCGGACATAGCCGCTCGGGCCGGAGTGATCGAGGGGACGGCGCGGCGCGTGCTCGGCGGCGGCCACGCCGACCCGAAGACGGAGCTGCGGATCCGGACGGAGGCCGAGCGACTCGGATGGTCGAGTAGACGTCCCGGCGTCGTCGTCGATCAGCCCGATGAGAAATCGCCGGTCCCGGCGGTGCACGACGGCACCGCCGACTATCCCCGCCGCGGCAGGGCATTTCGTGTCATCCAGGCAGCGCCGCCGGAGGCGCTGGCGGCATGCATCGGACAGCTCCCGCTGGACCTGCAGGCCGGCGGCATCCTCGTGTACTCCGACG
The DNA here is from genome assembly GCF_029869545.1 of Nocardia wallacei. Classification (GTDB taxonomy): domain Bacteria; phylum Actinomycetota; class Actinomycetes; order Mycobacteriales; family Mycobacteriaceae; genus Nocardia; species Nocardia wallacei_A. The sequence goes on from NZ_JARWQD010000290.1 coordinate 77,642, forward strand.
AGCTGACCATCGAGGAGAAGGCGCAGGCGCTGGGGCTCTCCCCGTCCCGCGTCGCCGCGTTGCGACAGGCCGCCGCACCACGGCTGGCGACGCTGCTGTCCACGGGTGTACTGCTCACCGACGGCTCGGCGCTGTTGCTGATCGAGGCGATCGCGGCGCACTACCCGCAGGTGCTGGAGCCGTGCTACTCCCAGCTCTCTAGCACCGAGTGGGAATACGCCGATCTGTATCTGGTGCAAGGTATCTCGCAAGCCGACGTCGCGGAGGCGATCGGCAAGCGCCGGAGCACCGTCAAGGGTGCGCTGTATCGGATTGCGCATGTGCTGGCCGCGGAACTCCCACCCGAAGTGGTGTCGCGGCTGCTGAGCCGCGGACAGCTCGGGCGGGTAACGCTCGCCGACGTCGCCGCTCGGGCGGCAGTGAGCAAGGCGCAGGCCGATCGCGTACTCAACGAACGCGGCGGAGTGAATCCCGAGACGACCGACCGGGTGCGAGCGGCCGCCGCCGAACTCGGATGGACGCAGCAGCGACGCGGCATCGTGGTTGTGACCGAGTCGGGTGTGGAGCCGATCGAACCGTCGGACGTGAACCCGACGCCGCAACCCACCACCTCTGACGCGCAGTCGTCGGGCCCCCGCCCCGATCCCGTCGCCATCGACCTCGACGACGAATTCGCACCGCCACCGGTCGCCGAGGTGCTGTCTCGGCACGTCGATGGCGCGGGCGTCGAGCGGATACTGGTGGTCAGGGGGGCCGACGACAAGGGTCGGCCGGTCTTGTGGCGGCTGCCCTCGCCGCGCGAGGCGGCCGAATTGACCGTGCAGGCCGCGGAACCGTCGACGATCACGCGAGCCGGGATCGCGGTGGTCGAGGTGCCCGAGCGGTTCGGTACCGGGGTCGTAGGCCGGACCGAACTCCACGACGTCCAGTGGCTGACCCTGGAGGAGTTGGGCCTCAGACAGACCAATCGCGGTGTGCCCAGGGGATTTACAGCCTCGGTATCCGCCGCGCTGGAGGCGGTCGGCCGAGTGCCCGCACCGGCGGACGCAACAGAGGAACTCGCCCGGCTCGGCTCCCGTCTGTCCTTGAGCACGGACACCGTCGCACGTCTGGTCCATGAACTGGCCGAACGACCGGCCGATACGCAGGAAGCGATCCTCGGCTACTTTCGTGACCTCACCGACGAGTTCGAGCTGTCGAAGGTGACGATCGAGGCCTACGACGCCAGCAGAGACAAGGACCGACTCGACAGTAAGCTGTACCAGCAGCAGCTCCGGATCCGTATCGCCGCCCACGCCGATATCGAGGACGCGATCCTGACTCCCCTGGCACCCGAGATGCTGTACGAAATGGTGCGTAACCCGAACTGGAGCGCCGCCGGTATCAGCAAGGGGATCGAGCTCTTGGCGAAACCCTCGATTGCAACCGCGTTGCGTAAGATTCAACAGGACAATGCGGATTTCGTGCCCTACATCATCGCGGGCTTTCCTCTTCGGATTGCAGACCCGGACAGCCTCGAGCGAGAGTTGCATCGGATTGCCGAGCTGCCGCCGGGAAACGTGGATCCGCGTTTTCTCGACACCCTCGACCGCTGTTTCAGCGACGGAGTGAACGGAAAGGACGTCGCGTGGGTGTTCCTGGCTTCCCGCGAGGACGTTTCACCCGACGCCATCCGGCAGGAATTCGCGAACAGACTCCTGCGGTCCGGTCAGATCTCGCATATCCCGGACGATGCACTTGCCCGGGTGACATTCACGCCACAGCAGCTACAAGCGGTGGAGGACACCTATGTCGACGGCCCGCCCGGTGCCGACTTCGGCTGCTATATCGCGACGGTGGGCAAGCTGCCCTCCGCCAAGCGGCCGCCGACGGTTCGTGCCTCGCTGGAGATCATGCGGGATGTCACGCCCGGATTTGCCAAATGCGTCCGTGCGCTGATATCGGACAGTGCTCCCGAAACCGAACGGATCATCCTCGGTTTACGACGCACCGGCGACGCGGTAATTCCTGAACTGATAGACATCGCACGCGCTTTCGTGACCGAGGTCAGAAGCGCGAGAATCTCCGCCGAGAGTCTGGCGAAGGTACAGTCGTCGGAGTTCCTCGGACAGCTGCTGATCACCGTTACCCGGTATGACTCGTCCGAATGGGGATCCCAGAGCCTCGCGTCCCTGCGCGAGTTGCTCAACTACCACGATCGGGCATCGGCGGAGGGCAGGATCGCACCGGCCCCCGCGGAATATCGGCCCAGCGGTGTCGTCGAGATCGCCAAGCTACGATCGCGCGACAGTGGGTCCGGATCACAATGGACGGAAGACCTGCTGACCCGATTCGAGAGGCTGGCGAAGAATCTGCAGGACGCGCGCTCCGCCCTGACCGGCGTCCCGCGGCCGTTCACCCATCTACTCGACAAGCTCGGGCGCGGCATCATCGACCATATCGAGGAATTGGACCGCTACCTCGTTTCGGACACGCTGGCCGACGGTACACCCATGAACGACAAAGCACGTCGGAACATGGAACGGCGGGTGCGTGAGCTGAAGGAACTCGTCGCCCCGGACGCCACGGGTTCGCAACAGTTCCCCGCGCTGCGATCACTCGAGAACTTCGAGGAGAATTTCCGACGGCTGGTGCAGGTCGGCAAGTTGCACGACGATCTCCGAACCATATGCTTTGCCTGGGCGATGCAGCAACACCCGGTGTGGGTCGAAAGGTTCGAAAGTCTTCGACCCGACGTACCCACCTTGGACGACGTGGGCCGCGTCCGGGATTTTGTCGAACATACCACCAATCAGGAAGTATTCTTCCGCTACTTCTCGGACCGCAAGGGCGCGAACAGGTTCCGGCGGATGACCAGCGTCATGGCTTTGGAGGAAGCGATACTGCGCGCCCAGGGGGTCGGAGTATCGAGCGATACCACCCCGCTTCAGTTCGTTCCCACCAGGGGACCGCTGCTCGAACTTTCCGGGAATATCGCCAGCGCCTGCTGGGCAGGAAAATACTCGTCTGTAGCCGAGGCGATGCCCAATATGACGGCCGTCATCATGGTCCGGAATCCCGACGACCCGATGCGTACCGCATTCGCCGGGGCGAGTCTTCTCCTGGAGACCACCAGCGCGGCCGGTGAACCCATCCTGCTGGTACGCGGTCTCAATCCCATCGAGAACTACATCAACCACGTCTCCGTCGCTGATTTCTACCGAGAATTCATGGGCTGGGCACAGGAGATCGCCACCGCCCGCGGATGTCGGCTCGCCGTGGTCATCGATAACAGAGGTGGCGCGTCGACGAACCGTCCCGTGCTGTTCGATCACCTCGCCAAAGAGCGCAATAAGCTGGCTCCGATCCGGATCGACTCGGCGAACACGACCTTCAACGGCCACGACGTCGCCGACACCACCTATCTCGTCGAGCCGGGAACCGGCAATCCCGTCGCGATCGACCTCGACGGCACCGACGAACCGCAAGCCCCGGGCGAATGGGGCAACCCACCGCGGGTGCATGACGATCAATCGGCGCAACATCCGGAGTCCCCGTGGGGCACGTTCCCGGATGAGGCTGCCGCGGCCGCGATACATGACCTACCCGCATCCGCCGGGTACCTGGATCCGGATCTGACCCTCGACTTCCATCCGTTCTACGCATCCGACGGCCTGCGGACCGAGGAGGACGTGGATGCCGTCGCAACTGCCGTCGGCGAGATGATGCGCGGGCGAGGCTGGCGCGACACCGGCCAGATCGACGCGGCGGTCGAGCTCGTGCGCGCCGCAGGGCGCAACGCGGTCGCATACATGACCGCCTACACCGACGCCCTCCGGCGAGCCGACGTCTCCCAGACGGACGGGCATATTGCCTTGGACGGTATGCGGGCACGGCTCACACTGCGGATGACACATCAGGCCGGGATCCGGTCACTGCAGGTGGCGCTCGCGGTCGATCAGTACCGGCCCGAGCGCAACCCCACTCTCGAGACGTTCGTCTGGCACGCACCCTTGTTCAGCCACGACCATATCGGTGCCGACGTCCGGGCACCGCTCGACACCGCCACCCGGTCGGGCGTCGAACAGTGGGGCGAGGTCTGGGCACGATTCGATGAGCCGGGATCACTCGAGCCGGACGGCACGAGCGCCGAACCTCCGCCGACGAGCGAACTCGAGGTCAAGGCACGCATCGCGCGCAAGCTGTACGACGATCACCACATTCGCCTGCTGGGCTGGGATATTCCGGTCGTACCGCTGGCGGCGGTCGAATCGGTCGACCGGACACTTCGAGCGTTGATCGCCGAATACGGCGGACGTTTCGCGTTGCGGGCCATCGGCTTCCGCGACGTGCCCCAGGACTTCGGCCGAACAGATTCGTTCGGCAGCACCACCGCCGACTCCCGAGACCATTACGCGACCATCACGATCAGCACCAGGATCTTCACCGATCCGGACCAGCGGCGGCGATGGGCGGAACACGTCGAAAACCATTTCTTCGCCGAGTCGAACCTGGACATCGTCTCCCAGACCACACACCACGAGTTCCTGCACGCGGTGGCGGGCAACAGCAACTGGATTCTGCACGACCAGGCTCCAGCGGTCCTGCGTGCGGCCTATCGGCTGTACCGCGCCCACGGCCTCCTCCCGGAGGACCTGAGTTTCCCCGCTTGGCTGGCTCAGCTTCCCGGCTACGCGTTCTATGACGGAAGGCCCGAAACCGAGACCATCGATCCGATCGAGGGCCTGGTGGAAGGAGCCACCGCGGGTGCGCTCGAATCATCGCTGCCACTGACCCATCCGGCTCGGATTCTGCACTGGCTCATGGTGACCCGCGACGAGTCGTCACCGGCGGAGATCCTGGCGCGGTGGGTGCGGTGGCAGGCCGCCGCCGATCCGGAGGACCGGCAGATTCGGCTGCTGGTCCGAGAGTTCCAGTCGCTGTCCGGCCGGGCCGACATCACGATGCCTGCGCAACCGGTTCGGGCGGGGACCGCCGCTGACACGCTGGCCGCCGCGACCGGAGGCCGGGCCCACACCTACGCCGATATCGGCGAGGTCGACAAGCTGCTGCGTACCGGGTCACCTGGTCGGCACGGCGACGGCACGACGGCGCTCGTCGTCCAGCCACGCGGCGACGGGGTGACCGAGCGCACCTGTTTGCTGGTCCGCCGCGACGCTCCGGACGGACGGATTCGCATCGAGCAACGCGACCCCGCATCGGGCCTGCTCCTGGCCAATCACGTACCGCCACAGCGGTCACCGGGCGCCGCCGTGCGCGCCATTCTCTTCGACAGCACCGGAACGCCAATCGCCCCCGGCCCGACTTCCGGCGCGGTGGCGAAGGTTCGCGCGCGGTCCGAGCGGCGCATCGACGAATGCCTCGATCGGACCGCCGAGATCATCACGCTCGAAGCCCGCGACCACGACGACGGGCGCCGCAATGACTGGCGAAAGCTCAAGGAGGACATCAAGGCTCGGCTCATCGATGTCACCGGAGAAGCGGACCCGGTACAGAAGATCATCGATGACGTCAAGAGCGGCGACAACCACACCACCGTGGTCCTCGTCGACGACGGCACCACCATGCACGCCCTCACCGTCACCGCGGTCGGCGACACCGTCATCTTCTTCGACACGAACATCGACAACGGTCCCCACGTCCCCCGCGTCCAGGCCGTCGACGAATTCCGAAGCCGATTCACCGATTTCACGCGCATCTTCAAGGCCGAATTCACCGAGGATCCCGCCACCGGAAAGCTCGAGGACCGGCACAGGGACACACCCGAAGATGCCGACGCACCGACCCCGCGCGACGGCGAAATCACCGGCCTTCCCAAACCCGCCTTCCTGGAATGGATTCGCAACAAGGCCCGGCCCAAGAACAAGGAGCTGGCCACTCTGTACACCGGCGCAACCCTGTCCACGATCGGCAGCGTCGGACTGGCGAGTTATATCCCGTTGCTGGTCAACCAGATGAGCGACTCCTCCCAATTGACCGGCCTCACGTCGTCCGCGACCCAGGCGGCCGCGGTCCTCGCACAGCTCCAGGCGGGACAGATCGCGGACAAGTACGACAACCGCCGCACGCTGCGCATCACCTCGGGGATCGGACTCACCGCCACCGCCGCCACGGGCGGCTGGGTCCTGGCCGGGCTCCCCGGTGCGCTGGAGGCGCTCATCGCGACGGCCGTCCTCGTCTCCGCCACCGACTCCATCGCAGGAACCGCCACCACCGTCTACGGCCGGAAGCTGGTCGAGACGGAGGAGCAGAAGAAGAACGCGATGACGCTGCAGCTGCTGGAGCGTCAAGCATCGGGGACCGTGGGTAACTTCCTTTTCCCCATGCTCGGAAGAATCGCGCCGGTGGTCCCGCTGTGGGCCGACGCCGCGAGCTATGCCGCGAATATGAAGCTGCTCGGCAAGCTCCCACCGGCGCCGTCGAAGCAGCACCAACCGCTCCGCCGGCTCGACGGCGCCCGGGCGATGTGGCGCGACCCCTATCTACGAGGCAACGTCGGGCTGTTGATCCCTTGGGGTTTCGGCGCATGGGCCTCGGGCGTACATATGGCGGATCTCATCAACTCCAACGGCTATTCGGCGACCACGACCGGGCTGCTGATGGCGGGCGGAAGCACCGGGGTGCTGCTTGCCGCGTTGTCGCCCAAGCGGTTCAAGGAATGGATCAGCCTGAAATGGATGCATCCGGTAACGATGGCGACGTGGGCGTCGCTCATGACCACGTACGCCACCACGACCAACCCCTGGATCATCCTGCCCACCTCCGTCGCCGTCGGTTCGGCGGTCATGCTCAACAACAAGAAGTTCTTCGAGTACCAGGCGGATGTGGTGCCGGAGCAGGCCATCGGCGGCGCGATGTCCACCACGGCCATCATGAACAGCGCGAGCGGCATGGTCGGCGGCGCGCTCGGCGGTTATCTGCTGGCGACGATCGGCGGGACGGCAACGGGCTGGCTGAACGCGAGCATCTTCGGCGCCGCGGCGGCCGCCTCGGCCGTCCTGGCGTACTTCACGAATCGGCGCATCGAGGAGTGCCTCGACCGCACGGCCGAAATTCTCACCCTCCAGCCTCGTGCCGACGACAAGCGCGACAACGACTGGCGCAAACTCCGCGACGTGCTCGGGGCCCGGCTGACCGAGGTGGACCCCACCGACAAGGACGACCCTTTCCGGGAGATCATCGACACCGTCAAGGACGACGGCAATAACGTCGACGTCAGCGTCGTTCTCGTCGACGACGGCACCACCATGCACGCCTTCGCCGTCACGGCCGTCGACGGCACCGCCATCTTCTTCGATACGGGCATCGACCACACCGCCAATCCCCATCTCAGTAAGGAAGACAAGCGAACGGTCAAGAGGAGCCCCGGCATCCGGCGCATCCCCCGCGTCCAGACCGAACACGAATTCCGGAACCGATTCACCACGGTCACACGCATATTCAAAGCCGACCTCACCGAAGACCCCGCCACCGGAAAACTCGAGGACCTCTACAAGGGCACACCCGAAGACCCCGACGCGGCGACCCCGCGCGACGGCGAGATCACCGGGCCGCCCCGGGCGGAACAACCGGGCGGCAACGGAATCGACCCCGTGGCAATCGATCTCGACGATGCCGACTCGACCCTTCCGGCGGATCCGCACCCCACCCGGCAGGAGCGACAGGACGCGGCGAGGGCGATCGCCGCGCTGCGGCAACGGTTCGGGGAGCACGCGACGATCCGGTCGCTGGTCGACCGGGTGGCTCCGGATGAGGTGGTCGACGCCGCCCGCGCCCGCGCCGAAAGGAATGCGGGCTGGTGGTTTTCGCTGTCCGGCGACGAGGTCCTCGTCGACGGGGTGGGGATGACGGCGGAGCAGGCGGCGATGGTGGCGTTGTATCCCGAGCTGATCGGCAATACCGACGGCATCCCGTACGCCGTGCGCGACCGCGCCAATCGGCGGTCCATCACCCGGCAGCTCACCCGGCTGCGCCGGATCCTCGGCTATCGCCCGCTCACCTCCGCGGAGCAGACGCATCTGCGCAACCTCGAGACCACCCGGGACCACCTGGCCGAAATAGCACGCCGGGTAAGGGAATTGGGTTCGCCGCCGGTGCAACTGCTCGCCTACGACGCCCAGAAGTACGGCGGCAACGGACGGATCTCCGTCGCCATCGGTGACGCCGACGAGGCGACGAACATCACCCGCCATGTCGGTGGCTTCGGGACCACGCTGCGGTCGCTGCTGTACCGATACAGGTTCGCGGGTCCCCAGTACGAAATGACCTCGCGGTACGCACCCGGCGAAACCGTCGCGGCCATCATCGATATCGGCTACGAGCACCCCACCAAACTGCTGCGGGGTACCGCGCCGGTGCTCCCGTTCGATCCCGCCTATCGCCGGTTCGCCGAGGTCGGTGGCTACGTTGTCGCGCGAGATACGGTGTCCTACAACGCCACTCGCGAGGCATTGGCCGCGCATCGGGGAATCGCGCCGCCGCGGTTGCACACGCTGCTCGGGCACAGCTACGGCTCCACCACCGTGTGCTACGCGGGCCGGGACGCGCGGCTGGCCGGAGAGATCGACCAGGTGGTGCTGACGGCTTCCCCGGGCGCGGGCCCGATGACCCGGGCCACCGACTTCGGTATCGGAGCCGACAATGTCCACGTCCTGACGGCGACCCGCGACTACATCGCCTGGCTCGGCGCCACCACCCCGAACGGGCGCGGGCGATTGCTCAACCGCGGTCTGGGAGTGGATCCCGCCAGCGAGTCCTGGGGGGCGGTCCGGGGCACCGCGGAGCCACCGAAGACACCGGAGTTCCGCAAGCGCAAGCAGGTCCATCAGGGCTACAACTCCTACGCCGATGCCGAGGCGCGGGAGCCGACGGAGTCGCTGGACAGCATCGGCCTGATCACCGCGGGCCGCGGCGCCGAGGTCACCCGCGCAGGCCACCGCCCGTCCGGTAGGTCGTTGCTCGTCGCGGATCCCGAACGCCGGCGCGCCGCCCGGACCCGGGCGCTGCACGACGCCTTCGCCCCGGCGGAGGTCGCCGAGATCGAGCAGCTCATCGCCGAACTGCTGACCTACCGCGACGCGGACGGCAACCGTCCGTTCGCCTACCTCGAGGACCTGCCGATCCCCCGCGCCGCCGAACCCTCCGGGGCGGATTGGGTCGCCCACCGCGGGGACTGGCTCCGGGCGCTGCGCGAAGGCAGGTTCGAGGAGCTGCGGAACATAGAACTCACCGCGAAGGATGTCTTCGAACTGAAGCGTCTGCTGCGGCGCTCCCCCATCTACCTGACGCTCGCCTTGATGGTCGCGACCGGTTTGAAAGCCGAACAGCTGCTGGGCATTTCGGATCCCGGTCCGCTGTTGTTCAAGCAGGAGAAGCGGATTCAGGGCGATAAGACCATCACCGTCTGGAAGTTCCGGACCCTGCCGGAGGACGAACCGGAGGGACCCACCAGCAATACCGCTGTCGATCGGGCCAGCCCGGTCCAGCGGTTCGCGCGCGACACCTCGCTCGACGAACTGCCGCAGCTGCTCGCGATCGCCGAGGGCACCATGTCCTACATGTCGGGCAGGCCCATGCTCGACGGCGACCGCGCCCGGATGCGCAAGGTCCTCACGCCCGGGGAGTACGAGTTCTGGGACCAGCACCTCAAGAACGATCTGTGGTCGGCGCTGCACTTCCCCGGCTGCCGTGGTTTCGACCGCGAGTCCCCGGAGTACCTGCGCACGAGACTCCTTGCGGCCCGGCTCTATTCGCTGATCGGGAGCCGGACGGTCGATGAGTACATGCTCCGGGTGGTCGACCGGTACCTGCTCGGCATGGTGCGCAGCGAGGGCCGGGTGCTGGCACGGAAGCTGGCGGACCACCTACTCGGCCGTCTCGACTCCGGCGACGAGAGGGGCACGGAGACAACCGATGTCGCGGCGCAACCGCTGCCCGACACCGAGGCGACACAGTCTCTCGACGGCGACACTGATCGATCGGCTACGACCGATGGCTCGCAGCCGCCGTCACCGACCCCGGTGGAACCCGCACCCGACGACCCGATGCTCGAGCGGATCCGCGGCATCAACCCCCGACGCACCCGGGACAACGGCGCCGAATGCACCCTCGCCGCCGATCTGCGGCTCAGCGGCCGACCCGATGTCGTCGCCGCGCCGGAAACCGGCCGGGCACCCGGTGACGACCGCCGATTCATCCAGGACCACTACGACACCACGTTCCAGCACGTCGACAGCTGGACCGACCTCGAACAGCAACTCCTCGACGCCGGACACCTGGCCCGCGGCATCATCGCCTACCGCCGCCGTTCCTCCGGGGGTGCCCGCGACGACACCGTCAACGTCATCAACGACAACGGCACCATCCGATACCTCGACGGCCGAACCGGTGCCGACGTCACCAAGACCATCCACACGCTGATCGGCCGGTTCACCAGCCCGGAACACCAACGCCTGCACGGCTATCCCCTGGCGGCGATCGACGCCGACTTCCTCCGCACCGACGGCCACTACACCGGATCCCGCTCCGCCACACCGGGTGTCACCACACCGACCCCCGGCGCCGCCGACCCCGCCGCGATCGATCTCGGCGACGAGGAGCACGAGCGCGGGATACTCGATGCCGTACAGGAGCTGGTGGGCGATGCGCACGCGGCGATCGAGATCACCGCGGAGGCGTGCGCGCAAGGCGGCGGCCCGGACGCGCAGCTGGCCCATGCCCGGAGTCTGGCGCTGGAGCACCTCCGGTTCGCTCGGTTCCGGCAGGCCCTGCTGGTATCGCTGATCCGCGACGGGCATGTGGACGCGCGCGACGACCGCGCCCGGGCATTGCACGCCGTGACCGCGGCGCAGCTGAGCCGATGCCTCGAGGCGCTGGACGCCGAGGACCGCGGCATCCTGGTCGCACGATTCCGGGAGGGAATGTCTCGCGCCGACGCCGCCCGCCACCTGAATCTGGGCAAGCTGACTCGTATTACCGACGCCCGCGCGGTTCGCAGGCTCGCACGGCTGGTGGCCGACACCACCGAACCGGTCTACGTCGTCTCCGGCCGCCTCGAGGAACCCATCCCCGGATTGGCCCCGCGGGAACAGTACCGGTACCGAGGCGGAAAAACGGGCCGGGCGATGCCCGAGGACATTGCCCGGGCGCTCGTGGCGCAGGCATTGGGCCGGTTGCCGATCGCCTTCGGCGGAAAAAACAACCTGAATGTCGTCGTCGGGAATCGCCAATTCATGGTGCGCTTCCCCAGAGCCAACCCTACCGATACGAAGGTCCTCGTCGAGTCGCGTCTGCTCGAGCGATATGCCGCCGACGATATCCCCGCACCGAGGGTGTATGCCGTGGTCGACGGCGTGGTCATGCCGGACGGTCGCCGTGTCGACGGTGTTCAGATACTCGGATTCATGCCCGAGGCCACACCGGTATCCAGCCGCCCGGAGATTGCGCTGGACCGGGTGATCGGAGCCATCCGACGACTGCATGTGAACTCCGCGGCAATTCCGGGTGACCGCGCGGAATTTCTCGGCTATATGGTCGAAGAGGAACGGGAAAAATACGCCGCGCTACCTCCCGAAGTCACCGAACGCCTCCGTCGGCTCGGCGTGCCCGACGACCTTTTCGCACCGGTGCTGCGGTGGGCGCGCAGACTCGGTGCCGCCATGTTCACCCTCATTCACGCGGACCCGCACCTCGGTAACCTGCTCGAGGAGCCGGATGGCGTGATGGTCGCGGTGGATCACGAGATGACCAGGCCCGGCGACCCGGCTTTCGACTGGGCCCGGATGTACCACCTGACGCCGAATACACGCTTCCGAGAGCTGTTGCTGCAGAGGGTCCGGGTCGACCCCGACGCATTCGAGACCTACCTGCTGTTTCTCGATATTCAGCGGATATTGCACGACGTCCCGGATTTGGCGCACGCCGCGCGGTTCGGGGTGCTCACCCCGGAGCAGATCGAATTCGTCGGGAGTGAACTGTCGAGCGCCTTCATTCGGCCACGCCGCGAGTGGGGGCATTGGTCGAACGTGACCAACGATGAACTCTTCCGGGCCCTGGGAGTCTGGGATCCCATACCGGCACACGACAACGGCCCCGAGTTCCGGGCAGCGGCGGCAACAGCGGCACCGACCGATACCACTGCCGCCCCCGCCGCGGTTCCGGCGGCGCCGAAGGCGGGCCGTGTCCCCCTACCGGATGCCGCCGCGGCCACCCACTCGAACCTCGCGGCATGGGCCGACGGACTGTCCATCGAGGAAGCGTGGCGCGCGCTGGTCGATCTGCGGGCGACGGTGTCGGAACAGCTTGCCGGGGTTCGCGACGGCGGGCTGCCGTCTGCCACCGAATTGGCCGCTCCGGCAAGGATTCTCAACGCCGTGATCGAGAGTCTGTGTATCCGTTTCGCCGAGCGGGTGTCCTACCTCGCTCACCCGCGAACGGTGACGCTCCTGAACGAGGCGACGCTGTCGAAGGTGGCCGATCACCTCGCGGCCTGGGCTCCCATCACCCGCGACATGTACGACGGCGCGGTCGCGGTGCACGACGGCATCACCGCATTCGACGTTCCCGGCATGGCATCCCCGACACTGCACGGCATGCTCGCGGTGCTGGGACAGCTGGCGGCGCGCACGGAGCAGTTCGCGCAATCGGTGCACGGCACGGCAGGATCCGAGGCGACGGCGGCCACTGCCCGGGTCGAGGACGCACCGGAGGATCTGGCGTCCGCCGCCGCCTGGGCGACATCCGATTCGTTGCGCCGGGAGGCGCTGTTCTGGACCGATGTCGCGGACGGCTTGTTGCGTACCCGATCGACGGCCCCGGGCGATCGCATGGATCCCGTCGCGATCGATCTCGGTGACCCCGACGACGATGCCTCCGAGAGCGGCGAATTCGTCGTTCCCCAGCACGCCAGGGGTACGGCGGCGGGGGTGGCCGACCTGGTGGACGAGAATCTGACGTTCCGCGGAGATATCGCCGAACAGCTTTTCGCACAGCACATTCCGGCGGGCGAGCCGCCGGTGACGACGACGCGCGTGGCATGGGAACGAGCACACCGCCGTGGGCTGCGGTATGCGGAGGCGACGATCGTGGGGCTGGTTTCCGGATGGGAAGGGGGCTCGAGTTCCGGTGCGCTCGGCCTGCCGAGCCTGTCCGAGGTGTTCTGGCAGCGACCGTCTTCGGCGGACGACAGCGAGCCGCCCGTAGGGCTGCACAGTGTGCCGCTGCTCTCGGCACACGCCCGCGCGTCGGACGGCACACCGGCGCCGTCGAGCCGCAACCGCACCGGAGCCGGGCCCCCGGCATGGGTGTACGCCGCCTTCGTCGTCCGCAATCCCTGGCCCGCCGAGGTGCGGCCGCAGGTGGTCGAGTGGTGCCTGCGGCAGGTCCGGCGGCGATACGGCGACAGCGCGGTGGTCGACTTCCACCGCTATCTCGCGGTGGAGGCGCGAACCGCCGTCCTCGCGCAGGCCCTCGAGGCTCCGCCCGATATCACTACTGCCCCGAACCGGCACACCGACCTGCTGTCGGCGTTCTCCGCGAATCTGGCCGTCGCGCGCCGGGAGGCGAACGTGGGCCACACCCTGCACGCCCAGTGGAGCGCCGCCCCGGATGCCCAGGCATACCACCGGAGATCGGACACGCTGCACGGGGAGATGGGACTGCGCCCTGTACCCGAGAGCGAATGTCGCCGCATACTCGGAACATTCGCGAAGCACAGGGCTCCGGGGCAGCCACCGGTCCTGCGCAGCTACGTCGCACCCGCACTCGACGAGCCGCTGCCACCGCGGCCCGGGTACTCGGTGCGCAGGCTGCTCGAGCGAACGAGTCCACTCGCGTTGAGCGATGTGGTCCGCCCCCGGGCCACGCAGAGTGGCACGCACAGGCTGCATGTCACTCGGGCCGCCTACGAGCCGCACCCGGTGCGCGACGGAGCGGCACGGATCCGCATGCACGCGGTCGTGATGATCGACCAGGCCGAATTCGGGGATGTGGAACTGCTTTTCGAGCTCGACGCCGCCGGAACCGTCATCGTCGATCTCGTGCCCGGCTCGGTCGGCGGCTTCCTGCCCGAGTACCTGTCGGATCGGTCCGGCGCGGGACGGGGCTCGTTCATCGATATGGTGCGGCACTTCGTGCGCGGCCTCGGGGCCGACGTGTTGCGGGTGCCGGTGGCCGACGACTCGGGCGCCCGGGAGCTGCACGATCGCGACGTCCTGCGGCGTGCGGGTCTCACAGCGGTGCCGGGCGCACCGCAGTGGATGAGCGGCCCCTGTGTGGAGCCGTCGCCCGTGGCCGAGCCCCTCGTGTCGGGCCCGGATCGGCGGCTCAGCCGCGAACAGGTGCTCGAATTGATGGAGCAGGTGCGGGTGACCTCGCCGCACGAGTCCGAAAACCAGTGCGGCGTCTGGCATCTGTCGCTTCCGGCCGAGACCGGCTCCGACATCATAGTGACGGTGCGGGTGTACCTCGACGAGGCCGAGCAGCTCGGCTTCGACCTGGACTCGCTGGCGGCGTCGCCGGCGGACGCGTCGGACCTGTTCCACGAGGCCGGGGTGCGCGGTCCACGACTGCTCTACGACTCCGAATCATCGCCCACGGCACCGGATTTCAAGACGCGGGTGACGATTCACGAATACGTCGAAGGACATGAAGTCCGTCCGGCCGAGGGGTGGGGCCGTACCACCCACGATGTCTTCCGCGAGCTGTATCGGCTGCACAGCATGCCGGGCGGCGTATACACGAAGTACGGCTGGGACCGGGAGCAGGAGCGCCGGGTGCTGCAGTTGGAGCACGGCGACTTCGACCACCGGCTGGACACCCTGACCGGTGGTGTGCCGCTGTTCGTCGCGTGGCGGCCGAGCAGCACCACGGCGGACACGCGCACGACCGGGTTCACGCACGGCAATCCGATCCGCCGCAAGATGCGGCGCGGATCGGACGGCCGCATCGGCTTCACCGATTCCAAGCTCGCGCAGTTCGCGCCCATCGCGTGGGATTGGGCCAGGTACTACCTGGTGAACGATTGGGCCGACGAGGCCGAACGACAGGACGTCAAGGCCGAGATCCTGGAAATTCTGCAACACCGCTACGGCGACGATATCGGCGACGAACTGGTGGCGGACTTCGAGCGCTACCTGCTGCTGGAGGCGCGAAAGTCCATCCTGGGCGATGCGTACCGGCTCCCCAAGAAGATCGCCGCGGGGTGGGTGACGATCGAGGAGGTACTGCCGAACTTCTGTCGCAGTATCGCCCTCATCCGCGCCGCCGCCGGTCGAGATCCCCTCCCCGAGACGGCGGTGCACGATCTGCTCGAGGAATGGGCGCAACGCGAGCTGGAGTTGCTGGGCACGGCTCCCACCGTCACGCCTGCCGCGCAGGCGCCGCCCGCTCCCGCCGCGGAACCCCGCCGGTGGCTGCGGCAGATGTTTCACGCGGCAGACAGGCGCGCCGTGCAGGAACTTCACGATGCGGACGAGTTGTCGGTACCGGCTGCCGTACAACGCCGGGACGGACGACGACGCATGGAGCCGATCACGCTGGCGTGGTCGCACTACGCGGACTTCGGCCTCACCGCCTCGGTCACCGCCGCGGTCATGGATGGCACACGCATGCACGGCGAGGTCACCGTCGTCTTCTACATGGACATGTCCGGCCGGATGATCGCCCACTGCGCGAGCAAGCCCGCCGGACTGATGGTCGAGCCCCTCTTGGTCGACTTCGCCCGGGACGCGGGCGCGGACGAACTCCGCGTGGCGGAGATCAGCGACTGGCAGGCGGCCGCCCAGGCCGGATTCGACTGGAACAGAGCCTCTTACAGAGATTTGGCCGCAGTCCGCGAGGGCCTGTCCGACGCGATCGACTACCACGAGCGCCGCGGCGGGACCATACCGCCCGGCCTCGCGGAGATACGCCGACTACTGCGGGCGGGGACCGTTCCGACGCCGAAGGAACTGCTGGACGCCGGACTGTCCGCGGCGGGCCTGCGCCTCGATGAGATCGCGGCACGGTGGGCCGGGTGCATCGACCTGGCCCATGCTCCCGCGGCCGCGGATATCGAATGGAGCCAGCCCGAAGCACCGGCCGCGATATTCCCCGCGGACCTGGCTCCGCCACCGGAAACGCTGCTGGACAACATCGCCCGGGAAGGCAGCGGCACCCTGGATCCGAAGGTCGCCGCCAGGCAGATTCTGCGGGCCAAACTCCGCGCCCCCGACTACGGCGGCAACAACAAGCGCGGGTGGCGCTATCGAGACGACAACGGCAATCAGATTGTCGTGCACCAGATCCTGCCGTCGACCGCCGGGGAGAAGGACCTCACACGCAATCCCGATCCGGCCTACGGGGACGGCCGCTGGTTCCACTGGCTCGCGTTCGATGCGCCCGATGCCGTGCGAATCGCCGGGGAGGTGACCGATGTCCCCACGCGGGTGTATCGCTGGCGGGACTATTACGTGGAGGAGTACGCCGACGGACGCACCCCGGCACCGGATGCCCCGGACTGGAACCTGGTCCTGGACAAGCTGTTCCAGGTGAAGCGGCGCCTGCTGACCACACGGCTGCCCGAGGACCTGCAGGCGCGTCCGGTGACCGAACACCTCCACCTCTATCTGGACCAGCAGCGCCGCAACTACCGCCGCCGCGCGCCCTGGCTGGATCGGCTGTTCCGGCTCGCACCGCACCAGGCATGGTCGCCCGACACCGACGACACCATCTGGCGGCCGAGCCTCAATCACAACGACATGACGCTCAGCAACGTCCGGATCGATGACGAGAACGACATCACGACGCTGATCGACTGGGACAACGCCACCGTCACGCACCCGCTGTGGGATTACGTGACCATCCTGTGGTCGGAATGGCCCCCGGACATCGCCGAACAGGTCGAGAACCGGATCAGGGCGGAGGTCCGCGCCCTCGAGGCCGAGGGGCTGGTCGGGCCCGGCGCGGAGGCGGAACTGGACCGGCTGCTGACGATGGGATGCCTGGACTCGCTCTACGCCGACTCCCGGAATTTCGTCGAGCAGATCGCGGGCGACGCCGGTAAGGCGAACCGACTGATCGGGCGGTTCTACTCCGATTATCGACGGCTGTGCCGCCTGCGCGGTTGGGAGCCGGAGCCCGCGGATGTGGTGCGCGCGATGATGCTGGATGCGGTGAACGAGGTACGCGCGAGCAAGGATCTGCCACCGCTGCCGAACGAGCATGTGGTGCACACGAATCCGCACACGCCCGGACCCCCGGCGACGGAGGCCCCCGCGGTCCTGCCTCCCGCCGAGATGTCCGGGGATGCCGACCTGCTCGCTGTCGTCCACGGTCTGACCGATGGTCCGTACGGTGCTCGCGGCTACACCCTGACCCCGACCGCCGCACGATATTCCGGCACCGCCGGGAACCGGTGCCTCACCGTTTCGGCCACCATTGTGGCCGAAGGTACTTGGCGCACTGACGAATCGGGCCATCTGCGGTTCCAGCCCGGCACCGGAGACACCGAGGGCACACCGGGGGTCGACGAGGCGGGTGATATGCGGTTCCACATCCGCCATGACGAAAACGGCGGGATCACCGTGACTTTCGACCACCTGGAGGTCGATCCCGCCTTCGCCGGAGGACATTTCGCGCAGAACTTCGTTCCGCGGCTGCGCCGATGCGTCGGCGACAACGGCCGCGCGATCGTGCCCGTCCACGGCCCGATCGGCTTCGGAATCGCTGCGCGGCACGGCCTTCGACTGGATTCGGATCCGGACCATCTGGCCGAATCGCGGGCGAGCACCGCCCGGCTGCTGAGCAGCGACCCGCGCAAACTCGTCGCCGACCCGATGCTGGACCGGTTCGACCGCCCCGCCGACGCGCGACCCACCTTCGCGGAACTGGCGACGTATCTCGCACGGTCACCCGAGCAATGGTCGCAGGACGCCCGATGGTGGGGCGTGCTGGACGGCGCGCCCGCACACGCCTCGGAGGTGCTCCACGGCGCCGATCCGCGACCGATGTCCCGGAACCCCGGCGTCGAATCCGGCACCGAAGTCATCGAATTGGCCGCGAACGACATCGAGTGGCTCACCACGCTGTTCCGCAACCGCGCCCATTTCGCCGGGAATCATCACGGCGTCTGGGTCTTCGAACTCAACGGCCGCAAGATCGTCATCCGCGCGTCGCTCGATACCCCGAATCCCAATTTCGATCCGCGGATCGGACTGACGTTCGGTGAGGCGGCCGCGGCGCGGCTGTGCCGCCGGGCCGGTGTCCGGGTACCGGCCCTGCTGCACGTCGGCTACCAGGAGTCTCGCCCGGAGCACTACCTCTTCCACGAGTTCCTCGACGGCGAGCACCCGACCCCGGACGACGCGTGGCAAGACGTCGCGGAGGCGTTGTTCCCGGCCCTCGACCGGCTGCACGCCCTGCACGCCGAGCACTGGAACGAGACCGAACCGGCACAGCCGCTGCCCACGACCCGTGTCGAATGGGAACAGCGGCTGCTGCGCGAGGTGGCGCGAATCCCCCTGGAATTCGATACCGACGACCGGCTGCACGGCCAGCTCGGCATGCCCGGCCTGTACGAGATCTTCGGCGTCCGGGCCGCATCGGACGACGACATCCAGCTCGGCGTGCTGCACGGTGATCCGGTGTTCGGCAATATGAAGTTCGGGCCCGAGGGGGTGGGACTGCTCGATCTGGAGCTGACCCAGCCGGGATCGCCGGTGTGGGACTACGTGGCGTTCGCGGCCCGCAACCCGTGGCGTTCCCCGGCCGTCCGGGAACAGGTCAGAGACTGGTGCCGCACGCGGCTGCGGCGGCACTACGGCGCCCGCGCCGCTGCCGATTTCGACCGGTACCTGGTGCTGGAGGCATGGAAATCCGTTGCGGGCGACAGCTTCCGGCTGCCGCTGCTCGTCGCCCGCGACCCGGATTTCCTCGGCGACGCGACCGACACGCTGCACCGCAACCTCGAGATCGTGTTCGAGGCGGCGAATCGGCTGGCGCCGGATGCGGGTTGGCAGGCGCCGGACAGGGACGATGTCCGAAGCCTGCTGCAGCGGTGGTCGCGCCGGTTCGTCCGGCAACGCGAGAACGACCGGACGACAGCGGGTTCCGCCGACGACCGCTCGGCCCCCGCCGTATCGGCCACTCGCTCGCCGGATCCGGATACCTCCGGACTGCCACGCCTGCCGGTGCGGGGGTTGCTGCGGGCCGCGGTCGGTCCCGATGCCGCTGCGGCGCACGGCGAATTGGACCGAGCCGTCGCCACGATGCGGTGTGCCGACGGACCGGCCCGGCTGGAACCTATTGCGGCGGAATACGAACCACTCGGTGACGCGGATGCGGATGTGGTGAGCCGTATTCGGGTGCGCACGGTCCTGCGCGACGGCACCCGCGAGTACGGCGAGATAGCGGTGTGTTTCGACCTCGATCGGGGCGGCCGGGTCACCGCGCGGGTGGAACCGATCGGCGCCGACCTCGACCTCCTGGCGGGCGAGTACGGCGGCCCGTATCTGCTCGGACCGGCCGAGGATCTGGCCCGCCGGATGGGCGCCGACGCGATCGAAGTGGAGGTCTCGGGCCGAGAGGGCGTCCGCGCGGCGCGGCACGGCTACCGCTCGCCGTCGGGCCACGGCGGACCGGCCGGACCGGGGGCGCTCTTCGGGCGCCGACCGGTGTACAAGGACCTCACCGATCCGGCGACACCGGCGGCCCCGATCACCTATCGTCCCGAATCGCGCCCGCAGAAGGGCATCGACTACCTGCTCGACATCGTCGAACCGGTTGCGGACGGTGGCCTGGACCTCGATGACGCGGCCCGCATGCTGATCACCGTGGTGACCAACTCCCCCGACGTCTCCGGTCACTACACGGAGGTCTGGTGCGTCGCCGACGGCGGCGGAAACCCGGTGAAGGTACGGCGTATCGTCGCCACGCCCGGCGACAAGGATCTGGCGGCCAATCCCACCCATCCGAAGCTGCTCGCCGGTGACCGGCCCGTGCACAAGGTCCCGCTGGACGAGAAGTACGCGGAGGATCTGGCCCGGCGGGCCGGTGTCGACGTGCCGAGGACAATGGCCAGTTCCGACGACTATTCGTTCCGTGAAATGGGCCCGGGACGCGTACCGGCGACCGACGATCCGGACTGGCGGCAGACCCTGCGGGCCCTGCTGAGGCAGTTGCGGCTGCTGCAGACGGTCGACCTGCCCGACGATCTGACCACCCGCACGGTGGCCGAGCAGGAACAGCTGTACCTGAGCATGCAGCGAATCAAACAGGAGCAGTCCCATCCGTTCCTGCGGGCGATGGGAATCCCACTGCCGCACGAGATTTGGACGGCGGGCGACACCGCCTGGCGAGCCGGGCTGAGCCACGGCAACGCGACCTTCCGCAATCTGTGGGCGACGCCCGACGGCGATGTGCGGCTGGACAATTGGAACCTCACCGGCATCCGGCACCAACTGTGGGACTACGTCACCGTCTTCTGGAATACCTGGCCGCCCGAGGTGATCGACGAGGTGACCGCCATGGTCGAGGCCGAAATCACCGATCAGCACGGCGAATCCGGGCTGCGGGAGTTCCGGCGACTGCGGGCCATGGCCGCCCTGGACTCGCTGTACACCGACTCCAGGCATTTCGTGCACAAGATCGGTCTCGACCCCCGCGCCGCCGTGCCCCTGACACGCCGGTTCTACTCCGACTATGTCGCGCTGTGGAATTACGCCGAGTCCACCGGGACGTGGGCGTCACGCGGTACGCGACTGACGTACCAGCAGGTGCGCGACCTGATGCTGCACGCCGCCGACCCGGATCGGCCCCGGCCCGACCTGCCCGGTGCCGATCACGGCCCCGCCCACGCGGCCCGGCGCCGCGACCCGGCAGCGGACCCGGATCTGTCGCAGGCGACAGCCGTGGCGGATCTGCTCGCCGACCCCCCTGCCGAACACGAGCTGCTGCGCAAGCTCTCGGGCCTGCAACGGCAATACGGCAGGCTCGAACTCCGGCTGACCCACGCCGACTATCTACGCGCGGGGACCGGCGACGAACAGTACAACTCCGGGATCCGGATCCGCGGGGTGTTCGTCACCCGCGACGAGGACGCAGCCGAGGTGGGCGACCTTGACCTCGCGATCGAGTTCGACGAAAACGACTGTCTCAAGGCCCGTTTCGACAAACTCTGGATCGAACCGTGGCACGAGCGCACCGGCTGCAGCGACGCGTTCGTCTCCGCGCTGCGCGCCTACCTCCGCCGGTCCGAGGTGGAGGATCTCGCCTTCACGGTGCACGGCCAGCGCGGGGCCCGCGCCGCGATCGGCCATGAGCTCGACTGGAACGTCGTCACCGATCCCGATCTGCTCGCCAAGGCGATGCCCGCGCTGAGCGCGCGCATCCGCGCCGACCTGGCCCTGCGCCCGGATGCGGAGGTCGACCCGAGCCTGCAACACCTCCTCGCCGCACTCGACAACCCGTCCAACATCCGCTACCCCACCCTCGCCGAAATCGACCGCCACCTGCCGAGAGGTATGAGCGCGGCCGACTACTGCGACGGTTTCCACTGGGTCGGCCACACCGCACCATGAGCCGGGTGGCCGCGCGGGGCACGGCATTACTTCCGGCGTCTGCCCGTCTCCCCCTCGACCTCCGCCGCAACCCCTCCGGCCCCGTCCCCTTCCGGCCCGATCACCTTGCGCTCATCAGCCTCCGCCCCGGCACTCACGGGTGCGACCATCTCAGCGCCGGTGACCTCCGGCCCGACGATCTCGGGCGGGGCCACCTTGGGGCTCGCGGTTCCCGGCACAACCTCGGGGGCGGTGGCCTCCGGGGCAATCACCTTGGGCTCCAAGGCATCCGGAGCGGCCCGGGGGGTACCGGTTTCCGGGGCGACCACTTTGGGGCCGGAGGGATCTGCCGAGACCCGTTTGCGGTCGGCGGGTTCCGGTGCGAAGACCTTCGGCTCGGGGGCCGTGGTCTCCGCAGCCGCGGGCCGGGTGCCTTTCGACCAAGGGGTCGCCCCGGTTTTGTGTTCGGCGGCAGGGTTGGTCACGTTCCGCGTGGGGCCTCGGCGACCCGGTTTCGGACTGCCCGTTCGTCCGGTGCGCTGCCAGGGCGTGGACGGCTGCGACTGCCCCCGCGAAGGTTGGGCGGCGCCCTGCCCCGCCCGGGGGCCGCCTTGGCCCCGGGGAGCGCCTTGCTGTTGCCCGGGAGAGTTCGTGTCGGACGACGGAGCGGATCCGGCAGTGGCCGCAGTTATTGCGCTCGAAGCCGAGTTACCCTGTTGTACAAGGTTTTCCGAACCGACCGGCGAAATGACCGACGGCGCGTGCTGCCCGGTGGACACTCCCCGCTCCGAAACGCCTTCCCCCACCGGGGAGGTGACGCCGCGTGCCCCGGCCGGAGAGGTGACGCCGTCGGCCGCCACCGGTGAAGGTGACACCGCCGCACGGTCGGCGGCGAGGTCGCCCGTGCCGGGTCGGCCTGCGGATTGCGCAGCGGCCGGGCGGTTTTCGGAGGCAGCCGCCGGGCGATCCGACTGCTCCGGGCGGTCCCGCGTCGGTGCCGTCGCGCTCGGGCGATCGGCCCCGGAGTGACGCGGGGTCGAGCTTCCGTCGCCCACACCGCTGGTTGGCACCTGCGACACGGGGGACGGTACGGCGCCCGGTGGCACACCCGCTCCCTGCGGTCGACTGTCGTGGCCGGGCGCACCCGGCAGCGGCCCGGACGGCCCGCCCGGGTCCGTGGCGGGTGCTTCTCCGAGGCCGTCGGGGCGGCCGAAGTCCAGTGCCGCAACGTTTTCCGCGAACCGCTTCGAATGGTCGAGCATGTCGTCGGCGTACTTGTCGAGCAGGTCGGCGTAGCGCAGCACCTCGTCGGGATCGATGCGAAGCTCCTGCGGCGATGACGACGGCACCCCGAGCTCATCGGCCGCCTTGCGGTAGACGGCCCCATTGATCATGCGCTCGACGGTCTCCTCGAGGGGTTCGATCGCCTTGCCGATCACCTCGGCGGCGATGTACCCGATCAACATGTCTTCCATGGCCGACAAGATCCTGTGAGCGGCCCCCCGGACCGCCAGCGTCAGCGCCGCCGACGCTCCACCCGTCGCCATGGTGGCCGCCATGATGGACACGTAGCTGGCAGCCAACGCGGCCAATGAGGCCAGGACTGCGACCTTCACGGCGGTGATCACCTCCGCCGCGATGTCGAGCGCCCTCGCCACCATTCGGCACCCTCGATCGAGCTCCGCCATATTGCCGGTGCTCATGCGCGCCCACGCCGCGACCAATTGCTCGTAGGAGTAGCCCGAATAGACCGAGCCCATCTCGTTCACCGCACCGGTCGCCGCTTCGTGGGTGTTCGCGACATTCTGGGCATAGGTACGCACCTGACGGGCGAGCTCGCGGACCTGGTCCTCATCGATATCCGGATACGGGACACCCAGAAAATTCAGAAAGGCCGCGACCTCGTGCGGTACCTCGACGCCCACGCCCGCGTCCTAGATTCGGAGCGAGGACGCGAGATCGGCCCCCATCGGAGGCTCCGACGTCACGGTCCGCGCCTTCAGGCCGTCGATGCATCGGCGCGTTGCGTTGGCATAGCGCGGCCGCCTTCCCGTCTCCTTGATCAAGTGAACTCACCACCGTCGCTCGTGGTGGCGGCGTCGGTGCCGGACCCGGAACCGGCATCGCCGGTGGGGACGGAGCCGGAGGCCGCGTCGCTGGTCTCGGTGGCATCGGTGCCGGAGCCCGAGCCACTGCTCGGATCGTCGGCGCCAGCATCCGAACCGGAATCGGCACCAGCGTCCGGCCCACTGCCCGAATCAGCATCACTTCCTGAGCCAGCGCCAACAACCGAAGCAGTACCAGTACCCGAACCGCTGCCCGAGCCCGAACCACTACCCGAATCCACACCAGTACCCGAACCACTACCGCTACCCGAATCAGGGCCAGCACCCGCGCCATTGCCCGGGTCGAGGCTGTCGGCGGGGTCGGTGCCGTATTCGCCTCCGCTGTAGAGCATTCCGTCAAGGCCGGAGGCAAGAGCAGGTCCGGCCGCAGCGGCCATGGCTGCGGCAGCGGCCATGGCGGGTCCGAGAGCCCCCATGCCGCCACCGGGGACAGCGCCGGGAGTCGACGGTGGCGGGCTGGACGGAGGCGGATCGGCGGGATCCGGGTCGACCGGGTCGGGGTCGATCGGATCCGGATCGGAGGGATCGGCGGGGTCCGGCTCGGTGGGATCGGTCGGATCCGGCTCGATCGGATCTATCGGATCGGGCTCGATGGGGTCGGGACTGATCGGATCCGGCGTGATCGGATCGGGGTTGATCGGACCTGGATCGATCGGACCCGGATTGGTCGGGCCGGGGTTCGCCGGACCGGGATCGGTCGGGCCGGGATTCGCCGGACCTGGATCGATCGGCTTGGGGTCGGTCAGACCGGGATTCTGGGGATCGGGCTTGGTCGGATCGGGCTTGGTCGAATCGGGTCCGGTGGCACCGGGTGGCGGCGCGGCATGGCCACCGCCGTCGGAATCGTCGTCCCCGCCCATCATGTCAGCGAGCAAATAACCACCGACACCAGCGGCAGCAACGAGGCCGACAGTCTTGAGGCCCTTGAAGGAACCGCTGGCACCGCTCCCCCCGCCGGAACCGCTGGCGCCACTCGCACCACTTCCACCACCGGGCCCCGACACACCAGGCCCACCCCCACCCTGCGGCGGCCGGTTCGGATGGTTCAAATTCACCCCACCCTGCTGCCCACCAGGCCCATTACCCCCACCAGGGGCCGGAGCGCCTGGGGCCGGAGCGGCAGGGGCCGGGCCATTGGCACCCGGCGCCGGACCGTTCGCACCCTGCGCCGGACCGTTCGCACCCGGCGCGGGACCATTGGCACCCGGCGCCGGACCATTCGCGCCCTGCGCCGGACCGTTCGCACCCGGCGCGGGACCATTGGCACCCGGCGCCGGACCATTCGCACCTTGCCCCGGACCATTCGCACCTTGCCCCGGACCATTGGCGGCAGGGGCCGGACCGTTGGAGTCGGGGTCACCTCCGCCGGAATTGTCGCCACCGGATCGGGACGCTGCCCTGTCGGCCTCCCATAGTGCGTATTCTTCCGGGTGGTCCCGCTGCTCCCAGCTCATGACATTCCTGGTCATGGCGGCATCGAGGGAATCCGGGTCCCGGTCGATATCGGCCTGATAACCGTCGAGAGTACGGCGGAATTCGTCGCGATCGAACGGCACGTCGATACGTTCGCCATCGCCATCATCGCGGTCGGCACGACTCGCCCCATCGCCACCGGACCCGTCATCCCCAGAGCCACCTTCACCACGGCCGCCACCGCGCGCGCCATCGGCACCGGAGCCAGGCGTTCCGGTTTCCTCCTCGCCGGGACCGCGCAACGGCTGCCAGAGGTGAGCGGCTTCCCTTTCCGCCCTTTCCTCCTCCCATGCGCGATATTCGGCAGGGTGATCCCTGCCCATCCGGTCCATGTGGGCCTGTATGGCATGGGCCTCGGCCGAAGCCGGATCGTCCCTCATCCGATCCCGAAGGCGGTCGAGCTTGCCACGGAATTCGTCCCGATCGAAACCGTCGTCGGACCTAGGTCCCAGCCGCCGTGCACCTTCCTCACGCATCGCCTGCAACTGCTCGGGCGAGAGCCGGTAGCCGCCGATGACCTCATTACTATTGCCGGCACCGGTACCGCTGTCGCCGGAACCGGTAGCGCCGGGGCCATCCGAGTTCGACGGCTCGGTCTCGCTCCGCCTTACCGGATTCGGAGTAGCGGTGGTGTCAGGACCTCTGCCCGATCCGGAATCCTCACCGCCCGAGACGATCGGAACGTTTTCTTCGTCTCGGCGGCCGAGGGCTCCGGCTGTTCTGCGAAGCGGGTCGGTGACGTCCGTCCCGACAGCCCGTCGCTGGTAGAGGCCGAGCCTCCGCACCAACCTCACCGCCGCATCGACGAGCGGTCCGAGCCCATTCGATTCCGGGCCGTCCGGGATCCTAGCCACCGGCTATCACGCCCCGCCGTCACGCATATCGCCAGTGTCACCTATGTTTTCGACGCCAATTTCCCCACCGGGTCACTCCGATTCTCGCCTATCCCCAGCACTGGTGAATTGGCCGCTGGCGCAGGTCGTACGGTCGCACGATGGACCCGTCCCGCTGCGCAGTTCTCGTTCCGGTCGGCGGACATATCGAACTCGCCTGTGCCCGCGGACTCGCCGAACTCGAAAGGCGCGGCTACACCGTGCGTTACGTTTCCGGCTATTCGGCCATCGATCAAGGGCGCAGTCAGATGGCGACGGATGCGCTGCGCGACGGATTCGATGCCCTGATGTGGATCGATGCGGACATCGGGTTCGAGGCGGATTCGGTGGATCGGCTGCGCAAGCACGGACTGCCCGTGGTGAGCGGGATCTATCCGAAGAAGAACAGGCGGCAACTGGCCTGCCATCTGCTGCCGGGCACCAAGCAGGTCGTGTTCGGCGAGGGCGGCGGGCTGCTGGAAATCAAATATGCCGCGGCGGGTTTCCTCTTCACACATCGGTCGGTGTATGAGGCGATCTTCGAGCATGAGCGCCTGCCGATCTGCAACACGCAGTTCGGCCGCCCCACCGTGCCGTACTTCCTGCCGATGATCGAGCCCGACGGCGAGAACCACTGGTACCTCGGCGAGGACTATGCGTTCTGTGAACGCGCGCGCCGCAGCGGATTCCGGATCATGGCGGACTCCGGCATTCGTCTCCACCACATCGGCGGACGGGACTACAGCTGGGAGGATGCGGGCACGGATTTCCCGCGCTACGCCACCTACAACTTCGTCCTTCAGAGCGACGACGAGTCGTAAGGAATTACCCCCGGACCGCGGTGAGGGTATGAGGGCCGCGGGCCGGGGGTGAGAACGAGATTACCTCCCGCACAAAGAATTTGGTTCCCAATGATGGGGAGTCGGGCCGGTGTGCGCGAGGGCGACCTCGCGTCGCGGGCCGCGATGGGGCACCGCGGGCTCCTGCGTACCGCCCGGCGGGATGGGTGGCAGCTGCCGGGTCCGGGCGTGCCGACGACGCTCCTCCTCCGACATACCGCCCCAGATGCCGTACGGCTCGGCCGCCGACAGCGCGTACTCGCGACAGGCGGCCAGGACCGGGCAGTCACGACAGATCCGCTTCGCGTTGCGCTCCCGGTCCGCTCGTGCGCGACCGCGCTCACCGTCCGGATGGAAGAACACCGCCGAATCCACGCCACGGCACGATCCCTGCAGCTGCCACTCCCAGGATTCGGCGGCGAGACTGCGAAGACGAGCAACCGCGGGCATCAGCAACTCCTCGATGCCGCAAACATGTGGTCAGCTTAGGATCTCCCCACGTATGGGAACCGATCCCGGCCAAAAGCACACCGGGACAAGGATGATGGCGCGCAGAACAACGGGACGCGCCGAGACAACGGAACACGCACCGCAACAACGGGGACGCGTGCCGCAACAACCGGACACGCACCGCAACAAGCACGGTACACACGCCGGAACAACCACGGACACAGGCCGGGACGCCACGGACGTGCGGTGGGGCGATGGTGGTCGGGCGGTTCGGGGTTACTGCCGCGGGCGGGCGGGGCGCTGTCGGGATTCTGCTCGGACTCGGTCGGCGAGTTCGGCGGGGATGTGTTCGACAACCACGGATCTGTTGCGGGCGAACAGCTTTCGGCGGATCGAGACCACCTGGGCGTCGACGGTGCGGACGGAGGTGCCGCGGCGACCGGCGATGGCGCTGTTGGGCCATCCGGCCGCCACGAGGACGGCGACGTCCTGTTCGGCGGCCGAGAGGTCGTGCCAGTGCGACGTTGCGGCGGGCGGGGCGGGCGGTTCGTCGGGGTCTTCGGGAAGCGTCAGCGTGCCCAGGAAGTATCGCTGCAGCTCCTCGAGTTCGGGACGCAGGCGTGCGCCGCGCCGGGCCGCGGCCGCATACCCGGGCCGCCCCAGTACCGAGGTGGCCACCTCGACGGCCCGCGCGATCCCCCGCGCCACCAGCGGCACCCGATGCGGATCGACGCCGATCGACCGGTGCAGCGTCTCGACACCGCCCTGCAGGACCGCGATCTCGGTGGCGGCCGCGGCGAGCTCCGCCGGGTCCGCGAAGCCGCTCGCGATGCGCTCGGCGAGCGCGTGCGACAGAGATCCTATGCAACAGTGGATGATCCACCCGGACGTCCACGTATTACCCGCCGCGACATGACGTTTCAGAATCTCCCGGCCCAGCTCGATCGCGTCCCGCTTGCCGTCGACGGTAACCTCGGCGATCAGCACACGCAGATCGTGTTCCGAGATCACCCATCCGGCAACGGCTTCCAACGATCGATCCACCTGCCGCCACGGATCTGTATCGCCGCCGCCGAGAAAGGCGCGGGCCAGCGACGCCGTCAGCTCCGCGCGCCGCACTCCGGCGTGATCGCCCGCCGCGGCGAATTTCCTTGCGGCCCGGTCCAATACGTCCATCGCACGCGGGTCCTCGTTCATCAGCAGCAGTTCCTGCCCCCAGGTGAACTCGACCACCGCCGGTAGGCCGATATCGGCCTCCGGATCCTCACGCCAGGTCTTGCGCAGCTGCGGATCGGACATGTACGAGGCGACACACTCGTCGAGCAGTTGCGCGGTGTAGGCGCTGCGCCCCTGCCACAGGGCCGCGATGCCGACCCGCGCCGCGGCGGTGATGCGCAGTTCGGCGGGCGCGATATCGGTCCCGCGCGTGACCTCGAGCGCCTGCTCGGTGAGGTGGGTGACGGCGCGGTTGGCCCCCGCGACGTACGGAACCCGCAGGGCCATCAGGGTACTGGCGCTGGTCAGGCCGATCACCGCCTCCGCCGGATCGGTGAGGCTGGACTCGATGCTGAGCAGGATGTTGTCCCACGCCGACCGCGCCCACTCGAGCCACTGCTCCTCGTTCGGGCCGTACCAGGCGGTGTGGCCCGCGAGCACGCCGTCGCGGTAGTACCGACGATGCCGGGCCAGCAGCCGGTCCGCGGCCTCCGGATCGCGCCGCCGCAGCCGCTCCCGGGCGAAGACCCGCACGCTCTCGGGCAGGTAGTAGTACACCGAGGTCGGTGTCATGTGCGTGGACACCAGCGAGCGCTCCACCACCCGCTCCAGAAGGTGCACCACCCGCTCCGGCGACAGCGGATCGTCGCCGCACACCGCCACGATCGCCTCGAGCTCGGCGCCGCAGCCGCGGCTGTCGTCGCAGGCCGGGTCGAAGCCCGCCGCGAAGATCGACATCCGCTCCAGCAGCAATTGCTCACTGCCCGTGCACAATCCGTACGACCAGGCGATGACGTCGTGCACGCTGTGATGGCGTTGCTCGGCGCCCGCGCGCGCCCCGTGCGACCATTCCAGCCGCTTGTCGTCGGTGTCCCCCGTGAGCTCGCGCAGCACCGCCGACAGCGGCCGGTGCAGCAGGCGGGCCGCGGCCAACCGCAGGAACAGCGGGTTGTGGTCGGCGTGCAGGCAGATGCGCGCGGCGAGCCGGTGGGTCTCGGGATCGTCGGGCAGCGGCCGCCCGGTGAGTTCGGCGCGATACCGGAACAGCTCCAGCGCATGCGCGGCCGACAGCGAGGGCACGGCGACGACCTGTTCGTCGACCCACCCCACCGGTTCGCGGCTGGTCGCGATGATGACCAGCCCGGGCACCGTGGTCAGCAGCGCGGTGATCAGGGGACGCACCCCGTCCAGCACGTGCTCGCAGTTGTCCAGTACCAGGAACGTCCGGCAGCAGTCCCCCGCGGTGAACGTGTCGATCAGGCACTCCCAGGCGCTGCGTCCGGCGATATCGGAGCGCAGCACCGTGCCGACCACCTCCTCGGCGACCGTGTCGGAGTCGGCCCCCGGCGCCAGCCTGGCCAGCCGGATCCAGTGCACCGCATCGTGTTCCGGGTCGCGGTAGCGCCGCAGCCCCTCGGCGGCCAGGGTCGTCTTCCCGATCCCGCCGGTACCGACGAGGGTGATCAGCCGGGACTCACCACCGGCCAGGAGCCCGCCGAGATGCTGCAGCTCGGCGTGACGACCGATGAATTCGCTTGCCGCGGCAGGGATCTCATTGCCGTGGCGAGTTTGCTCGGACACCGATGATCAGCTCCGCCGCCTAGGCGCCCGCACCGGCCGGTTCCGCGATTCGCGCCGCACCCGCTCGGCCAGTTCCTCGGGTATGTGGTGGGCTATCTCGGCCCGGGTGGGCGTCATCAGCTTCTGCCGGATCGTCGCGACCTGGGCGTCGACGGTGCGCACGGAGCTCTGCCGGTGAGCGGCGATGGCCCGGTTGGACCAGCCCGCCGCCGCGAAGACGGCCACATCGCGTTCCGCACGCGACAGCGTATTCCACCGTGCCGACGACCGAACCGACTGCGGCCCTTCCTTTTTCCGACCCGCGGGCGACGCCTCGGTGCCGCGCGCGGAAGCCGACAGATCGGGTGTCTGGCCGTCGATCACGAAGTGCCGCAGCGCATCGAACTCCGGCCGCACTCGCGCTCCCTCGGCCGCGGCGCTCGCGTATGCCTGCTCGCCGAGGACGGCGACGGCCAGACCGGCGGCCCCCTGCAGCTGGGTGGTCATCAACGCGACCCGATCGATCACCGTGCCCATCGTACGGTGGCAGGTGCGGAAGACCTCCACCAGCCGAGCGATCTCGATCGCCGCCGCGGTGCGCGCGGTCTCGTCCCCGATTGCCGAGGCCTCCAGCAGGATTCGGCCCGCGACAATGATCCGCGCGCCCACCGCCCAGCTGACCGTCCAGATATCCCCCTCGATCAGATGGTGTGCGAGCACGCCGTGCGTGAGCGCCGCGGCCGCATCGCCCTCGCCGTGCTTGACCAGGGCCACGGCGCGGGCCAGCCGGGCCCACCCCTGCGAGAGCACCGACCCGGAGTCCATCGAGCGCGCGAGAATGCGCTCCGTGATGTCGAGGGCCTCCCCCTGATCGCCGACGAATGCCGCGGCCAGGGCGACGAAGACGCTGCTGAGTTCCGATCCGGCCACATCGCCCGCGGCCACCGACTTGCGCCAGGACCGTTCCAGCACCCCGATCGCCCGGGCATCGCCGCCCACCAGGAACAGTTCGAGCCCCCAGATCCATTCGACGGCCGCGGGCAGGCCGAGGTCCTCCTCGGCGCAATCGCGCCATCGGGCCGCCTCGGCCGCAGGCAGCCACGCGGTGGCGCAGGCGTCGAGCAGCCGGGCCGCATCCGCGCTGCGGCCCTGCCACAGGGCCACCCAGGCCAGCAGGGCCATGGCCCGCACCCGCAGTTCGGTCGGCCGCGGGTCGGCCTCGCGCGTGGCGTGGACGGCACTCTCGGTGAGCCGGGTGAGGGCGGGCCCGCCGCGGGTGGCATAGGGGATCCACATCGACAGCAGCCCGGTCGCGGTCTCCAGGGCGACGACCGCCTCGGCCGGATCGGCCAGCCCGGTCTCGACGGCGAGCAGGATGTTGTCCCAGCTCGCCCGCATCCGGTCGTGCCAGTCCTGCGCCTGCTCACCGTGCCAGATCGACTGTCCCGCAGCGACTTCGTCGCGGAAGTAGCGGCGATGCCGCGCCGCGGTGCGGGCCGCGTCGCGCTCGCGGCGCTGCAGCCGGGCGCGGGCGAACACCCGGACGCTCTCGACGACGTACCATCGCACGGCCGTGGCCGTCAGATGCTCCGACACCAGCGACCGCTCGGCCAGCCGTTCCAGCAGCGGCTCGATCCGCTCCGGCGGCAGGTCGTCGTCGGCGCAGACGGCCACGACGGTCTCGAGGTCGATCTCGTTGCGCAGCTCGTGCTCGTCGTCGGTCTCGCAGCCCGCGGCGAACACCGACATCCGCTCGAGCAGCAGCTGCTCCTCGGCGCCGCACAGCGCGAACGACCAGGCGATGACGTCGTAGACGCCGCGGTGGCGCGCGTCGGCCCCCGCGCGGGCGCCGTGCGACCACTGCAGCCGCTTGTCGTCGGCGTCGCCGGTGAGCTCGCGCAGCACCACCGCCGGTGGCTGATAGCGCAGCCGGGCCGCGGCCAGGCGGATGAACAGCGGGTTGTAATCCACGTGGCGGCAGATCAATTCGGCGATGCGCAGCTGGGCGGGATCCTGCGGGATCGGCCGCCCGATGAGTTCGGCGCGGCGGCGCAGCAGGGCCAGCGAATGCCGCGCGGTCAGCGGCGGCACCAGCACGATGTGCTCGTCGACCCACCGGATCGGCTCGCGGCTGGTGGCCAGGATGGTCAGTTCGGGATCGGCCAGCAGGCTCGCGATGATGCCGCCCACCTCCGCGAGCACATGCTCACAGTTGTCCAGTACCAGCACTTTCCGCTGCGGCGGCCCGTCGACACCCGGCGGCGGCCGGGTGCCCGCGTCCACCCGCATCGCCGAGCGCACCATGTCCTCGGTCACCGACTCCGGCCCGACCTCGGCCAGACCGACCCAGTAGACGGCCAGGTGGCGGCTTCGATGCGCCCGGCGCAGCGCCTCGGCGGCAAGCCTGGTCTTGCCGATGCCGCCGGGCCCCACGAGGGTGATCAGCCTCGCGCCGCTGAAGAGCCGGGACTCCACGCTCTCCACATCAGCTTGCCGCCCGATGTACTCACTGGTAGCTACAGCGGGGACAGCACCGGGCGTCGGTACAACGGACATAATCAGAGAAACCTAGCCTAAACGGCATTGGCTCGCTGCATGTTTCGACGTGAGAGCCGCAGGTCACAGCTCGCACGGGCCTCCCGGAACCGCGGCTCCGGACGATATGTGAGTGTGCGTTCTACGCCGCCGCGGCGGGTTGCTGGTAGTGCATCTGCACCACGGCGCTGTCGAAGGTCATCACGTCGACCAGCTGCAATCCGGCCTGCTCCACCGTGGTCGGGAACAGCGGGATCCCACCGCCCAGGAGGAGCGGGTGGACGAACACTCTGTACTCGTCGATCAGCTCGTGCTCCATGAAGAACGACGCCGTCTGCGTGCCGCCGAACAGCACCATGTCGCAGCCCGGTTGCGCGCGCAGGGTCGAGATCTGGTCGACGACGGAGTCGCCCATCACCTTGGTGTTCCAGTCGGCGCTGCCCAGCGTGCGCGACAACACGAGCTTGGGCGTCGACTTCCAGCACCGCGCGAAATCCACGTAGAACGGGGAGATCGCCGGATCGGCATCCGCCGTCGGCCAGAACGAGGCCATGATCTCGAATGTCTTGCGCCCGTACACGAAGTAGCTGGCGCGCCGTAGCTCATCCAGAAACGACGCGCACAGCTCCTCGTCCACGACCGGCCAGTGCACCTCCTGGTCGGGGCCCTCGGCGAAGCCGTCCAGCGACATCTGCATCCACAGAGTCACACGTCCCATCACATACCCATCTGCCGCCTTGATGTGACTGTGATTCTGGACAGAAGCAGTGACGATGCGCAATCGGTAGGTCGATACGGACCTACTTAAGTAGCCAATGCGTGACGAATGGGGGAACGAACGATGTGGTTGCTCAGCTCAGCGAGCCGTCGTTGCACGAACTCGAGGTCCGCCACGTCGCCTCGGGCCGCGCGCCGTCGAAGGTCCAGTTCGAGATCGGGCCCGCCGCACGCCAATACAGGCCGCCACCGGCCGGGAACGCCTCGTAGATGTCCTCGGCGCCCTCGATCAGCTGGTCGCCGACGCAGTAGTCGGTGTAGGCGGTGCCGGGCTGGCGGGCACCCGGGCTGAACCGGCCCGCGGGATTGCCGTTGGCGCCGGGATTGGGCACGGTGCTGCGGTGGTTCGCCACACCGTCGCGATTCCAGCGGGCGCCGCCCAGGAAGTCCGAGTGGCAGGTGAACGCCCAGCCGCCCGCGTAGACGGTCTCGCCGTCGGGGTAGGGGTTGCCCGCCCAGAGGCACGGCGCGCCGGGCAGATCCGCCGACGCGGGCCCGGCCGACGCCCCGAATCCGAGACCGGCGACCGCCAGCGCCGCCGCCGCGGCCGCGACTCCCCTCGATACCCGGCCCGTGCGACAGCCCTGATTCGGTACACCGCTGGTGGTGGTCATCGACATCTCCTATCGAACTTCATGTGACGACCCGACATTGATCGACTCATAAAGCAATGTACCGTTATTTAACGGCAAGATCGGGGCATGCGTTTCCACCGGTGGGAACTGATGGCGGATCGGGTGGTCGCGGACCTCCTCAGGAGCCGGACAGCACCTCGGCCAGCTCGGAGTCCTGGTCGAGATAGCGCGCCACGAGCCGGGCGATCAGCTCGGCGGACATTCGCGCGGGGACGGTCCGTGTCGTATCGGCCCGCTCGCTGAGTCTGCCCAGATCCTCCGACCCCCGTTCGGACTGCTGATACTCGCTCCAGGCCGTCCGCTGGAAGAGGTCGGCGAAGCGCCGGGCGATGCGGTCGCAATCGCCGTACAGCCGCTCCAGCTCGGTGAGCAGGACGTCCGCGGGGACGCCCGTGGCGGCCAGCACCTCGGCATTGCGGGCCAGCTGGGGATCGGCCACGCGATAGGTGGTGGCGTCGACCGGCTCGTACATTCCGAGCGCGACCACCCGGGCCAGCCCCTGCGGAACGCCGTGGAACCGCTCCTCCAGTTCGGTCGCCGAGATCGTCTCGCCCGACGATGCCTCGGTATCCGGCGGCACGTCCCCGCCGACGCCGAGGATGACACCGAGGTCGTCGCCCCGGTCCCAGGCCGCGAGCAACTCCTTGATGCCGTTGAGCTTGATCCCCCGGTCCAGCAGCCGGCTGATCGTATGGACCCGATTCAGATGGTCCTGCCCGTAGAAACCCGTCCTCCCCTTCACCTGAGGCGGGGGCAACACACCCCGCTCGTGGTAAACGCGCAAACTACGCACGGTCGTGCCGGCCGCACGAGCCAGCTCATCGATCGTGTACTCAGTACCGACTGACATACATAAAGGAAACCACACTGAAACAAGTTTGCACGCCGGGTGACGGGGTGATGTCCCTTCCAGTATGGTCAGACGACCATCTTCCCGCCGGTGGAAATCCGCAGGACGCCGCGGTCCATATTCTGCTCGACATGAACGAAATCCCGGGCGCTCGAACGGGGACCGACGAGCGGGAACGCGCACTGCGGGATCTGTCGCAGCATCTGGCCGCCGGACGGCTGACGCTGTCCGAATTCGAGGACCGCAGCGCGCGGGTGCACGCCGCGACGACCAAGGCGCAACTGGCGGAGTTGTTCACCGACCTGCCGCGCGCCGAGGCCCCCGCACCCGATCCGATCCCCCCGAACCCCCTGCTCCGGCTCGCCGTGCTCGGCGCGGCGGGCGTGGTTTTCGCGGTGACCGTCGCGCTGGTCACCGGCAACTGGCTGTGGCTGGCGCTGATCGCGGCCGTGCCCGCCCTGGTGCTCGCCCGCCGATATCTGCGCTGACTACCACCGCGTCCGCGGGCGCACCTGATTGGCCAGATCGACCAGCCGGTAGCGGTGCAGCCGGTCGGGAGCGGCGCGCGCCAGGTCCCGCAGGCAGGATTCCAGGCCGCGCGACAGACCCTGCTCGTCCAGCGGGAAATCCAGCAGGGTCGCGCCCGGATCCCGTGCCCAGCCACCAGCCCGCAACCATTCCAGCGCCGCCCCGACGACCACGACCCGCAACTGCAGCGCCCGGGGTTCGTCCGGGAGCGTCTGCAGGCGCGCCGCGGCGGTCACGATGTCGCCGTCGGTGACCTCGGAGACCGGCCGCGAGACCAGCAGCAGGCATCCGGTCATATGCGCGACGGCGTAGTGCCGGGACGCCGCGGGCACCTGATCGAGCACGGCGACCGCCTCGAGCAGCTCACCGTCGGCGGCCAGCCGCCGGGCCAGCCCGAAGGCGGCGCTCACCACGCCGTGGTTGGTGCGCCACACCGCCCCGTAGAAGTCCACCGCGGCGCGATGCCAGTACTCGGGATCGGCGGGTTCGTCCAGCGACTGCAGCACCAGTTCCGCCGTCGCCGCGAGAGCCACCATCGGCGCGATCTCGCCGGGCACCATCGAGTGCACCAGATCGAAATGCCGGTAGGCGGCCTCGTGCCGACCGCCCAGCAGCGCGGCGATGCCGTGGTACCACTCCAGCCGCCAGTCCGCGCCGTAGCTCGGTCGCAGTTCGGCCAGCAACCTGGTGGCCATCTCGATCTCCTCCAGATCGAGATGGGCCCGGATCGCGGTGAGCGAGCCCTCCAGTTCGAAGGATTCGGGCTCGGCGATGGTGCCCGCGGCGATGCGATCGCTGGTGCGCCGCAACGCGTCCAGCGCGTGGCGCGGATCGGCGTGCAGCATCGTCGACAGCAGTTCCGCGCTCGGGTCCTCGCTGTCGATCAGCGGCACCGGCAGCGCGGAGGCCACGCTGCGGGCGTCGAGGACCGGCATGCGCGCCCGCCCGTCGACGATCCCGTCGGTCTGGCCGATCAGCGTCTCGATGCCGAAATCGCCCCGCATCGAACTGAATTCGACCGAAGCCTGGGGATATTCGCGCCCGCTATCGGTGGCGAGCACGGTCCGGAGCACCCCGGCGAGTTGCAAATACATGGCATAGGTGGACGGAAAGCGGCGCTGCGGATCCGGATCCGTGGCCCGGCACAGCAGGCGGTGCAGGGCCGGGTAGCGCCGCAGCAGCGGCTGCTCGTCGGGCGAGGGTATTCCGGGCAGATGGTGACCGGCGTCGTCGCAGGGCATTTCGAGTGCCAGCGCGGCCAGGGTCCGGCCGACGGTATAGATATCCGACATCACCGTGGGCCCGGTCTCGGTGATTTCCGGCGCCTGATATCCCGGCGTGCCGTAGATGCTGCCGTAGGACTCCATGGCGGCGACCGCGCCCAGGTCGATGAGCTTGACCTCGTCCTCACTGACCATGATGTTGTCCGGTTTGAGGTCGTTGTAGCACAGCCCGAACGAATGCAGATAATCCAGCGACGGCAGAATTTCCATCATGTAGGCGATGGTTTCGGCAACCGGAATGCGATGCGGCGCCCGCTGATCGAGAACCTTCTTCAGCGATCGACCGCCGACATATTCCATGACGATGTAGCCGTCGGGAATGTCGCGCGCGGAACGGTGCTTGACGAAGTTGTAAATCTTGACGATTCCCGGATGGGCTACTTCTGACAAGAATTGTCGCTCGGCCAACGCGACCACATGGGCCTCGAAGTCCTGCGGATTCTGCAGGCCCTTCAGCACCACCCAGCGGTCGCTGACATTGCGGTCCACGGCCAGATAGATCCAGCCCAGCCCGCCGTGCGCCAGGCAGCCCTGCACCTCGTACTGCTCGGCCACCAGCTCGCCCGGCTCCAGGGCGGGGCGGAAGTTGAAGGGGGAGCCGCATTTCGCGCACGTGCCGGTCACCGCGGCGGGCTCGCCGTCGGTGGCGCGGCCGACCGGTGCGTTGCACTGCCAGCAGAACCGTTTGTGTTCGGCCACTACGGGATTGGCCAGCATCGCCGCGCGCGGATCGACGGGGGCGACCTGCGGCATCTCGACCAGTCCGCCGCCCAATCGCCGTGGGCTGGGCCGGGTTCGGGAGCTGCGGCCCGATCCGGCATCCGATTCCGACAGGCCGAGCGCCTCGAGTTCGGAGGCCTCCGACAGCTCCGACATTTCGTGCGGTTCCGGCAGTTCGAGCAGATTCGGCGGCGCGGACACCTTCGGCGGCACGGGCTGCGTGGGCGGCCCGGCGTCCGGGCGCGTGCCGGAGGACTGGGAATCCGGCGAGAACAGCTGTGCCGGTTCGCCTTCCGTGGCACCCGGGGGCGACCACGGATGGCGGAACCGCTGCGAGAGTTCGGATTTGGCCACCCGCCGCGTGGACCAGGGGCGCGGCGCCCGGCTCGGCACCTCGGTTCCGCGCATCCGCCGATTCGCCCAGGGGTGCGGCAATGGCTGGTCGGATGCGCCGGACTGCTCCGCCATGAGAAACCTCTCGAGCCCGCGGATGAATCGGGCTCTCATTGTGGTTGGCCGATCGTCGCGGTGCTGCCGCCAGCTTCCCCGGTGTGGGAATACATCCCCCCTGTCGGGAGCCAGAGAATGAAATGGAGGAACATCTACTTAATGTACCGTTGTTTAACGGCGCGTTCAATAGCGGTGCGGACGATGGAGCACACATGGCCTGGCTGGAACGGGAATTCATTGCGGTCCCCGAGGAGCGCAAGAATCAGCTCCTCTACAAGTGGCCGGACCTCAACATCCGGCGCTACAGCCGCGCCCTGGTCAACGCCGACGAGATAGCCCTGTTCGTGAAGTCCGGCAAGGTGGTCGGCGCGATGGGGCCCGGGCGGCATCGGGTCGACGCGGACGAGCTGCCCGTGCTCGGCGCCCTCGTCGATACCCTCAGCGGCGGCAACTTCTACCGTGCCGAGCTGTACTTCGTCTCCACCCGGGAGTTCTCCGGGCTCAAGTTCGGCGGGCGGCTCACCGATATCGTCGATCCGGCGACCGAGCAGGTGGTGACGCTGCGGGTGTTCGGCGAATTCTCGCTGTCGGTGCGCGACCCGGCGGATCTGATCACCTCGCTGGCGGGCACGGTCGATCCGGCCGATCCGGGCGCGGTGCCCGGCTGGTGTGCCGACCTGCTGCTGAAGTCCATGAAGGTCACTGTCGCCCAGGGGATCTCGGCCGGAGAGTGGCCGGTGCTGGGGATGTCCGCCCAGCTGCAGCCGGTCGAGACCGCGGTGCTGCGCGAGACCAATCTCGCGCTCTACGAGTACGGCCTGCGCATCCCGCGCCTGGGCAACTTCGATATCAGCCTGGCGCCCGAGGACGCGCAGCGGCTCAAGCGACTGGCCAAGGACGTCACCTACATTCGGCTCGCCGGGGACTTCCAGCGTTATGCCGCGGGCGAAATGGCGCTGGGCGCGGGCCAGGGCCTCGCCGACGGCGGCGGCCGAGTGGAGGGCGGATTCCTCGGTGCGGCCCTGGGCGTCAACGCGATCCAGCAGCACGTCGGCAGCGCTCCCCCGCCCGCGCCCCAGGCCCTCCCCGCCGCTGGCCCACACTGCACCGCCTGCGGCACCGCCAACCCCGCGGGCGCCAAGTTCTGCATGAACTGCGGTACGCGCCTGGCAAATTCGTCGCCGTCCCACTGCACCGACTGCGGCGCCGAACTCCCCCCGGGCGCCAAGTTCTGCAACTCCTGCGGCACCGCAGTCCATCGGGCTTGACCGGCCGCGATGCCGGAACGAGTTCGCGGCGTTCACCGAGCGACGGGTGGTACCATATGTGGCATGGTGAAGACGACCGTGTACATCCCCGATGAGCTGGAGGTCCGGCTCGACGCGGAGGCCGCGGCGACGGGGACCAGTAAGGCAGAACTCATCCGCCGCGGCATCGCGATGCTGCTGGACGCCTCCGACCGGCCGCGCAACGACGAGCCGCTGCCGGTCTTCCACAGCGGGCGCTCGCGCAGTGCCGACGAAATGCGTGAGGACGTCTACAAGCAGATCAAGCGACGGTCGGCGCGTCGATGATCATCGTCGCCGACACCTCGGCACTTTTCGCGGCATTCGACGCCGACCAAGCCGAGCACGAACAGGCACTGTCGGTGATGGAAAGCGAGACTCTGGTCATCTCGCCCCTGGTGCTGACCGAACTGGACCACCTGACCCGCCACGACCTCGGCTTCCCCGCGGCGATGACCATCACCGACGCGCTACTGGCCCGAACCATCGAGGGACGCTATCGCCTCGCCGAATTGAAGCACGTCGACCTGTCCACGGCACAATCGGTCCGAGCCAAATACGAAGGGCTGCAACTCGACCTCGCCGACGCGGTCGGCGTCGCACTCGCCGACAAATACAAAACCGACTGCGTCTTCACCCTCGACCAACGAGACCTCCGCGCCATCGAACCACTGACACCCGGCTTCCGCTCGTTCCGGATCCTACCCGCCGACGCATAGTGAGGGCCTACGGTCACTCCGTACATCTCGCACGTGGGAGCACCACAATATGAAGGCATCGCTGCGCCGGACAGGCTGCTGGACAACGGCTTTCGCCTCAGGCGCCGCGGATCAGCGTCTCCGCGTAGTCGCTCAGTTCGGTGCGGACCAACCCGTTCATGCAGCCATCCAGGGGATCAATGCGACCGGCATGGAGCAGATCGCCGAGCGCGCGCCGGTCTCCAAACGCACTCTCTACGTGCACTTTCCGACCAAGATCGACCTGGTCATCGCGCATCTGCAAGACCTCGCCTCGTCGGGACACACCCTGGAGAGCGTGCTGACTCGCGAGGACATCCCGGCGCGGGACCGAATCCTCGGGCTGTTCGTCCAGCCCGCCGCGGATGCCGCTCCGGTGCGCGGCTGCCCGTTCATCGACGCCGCCGCCGAATTCCCGGACCCGCACAGCACGGTCCACGCCTACGCACGCGAGCAGAAACTGATGATGGTGCGGCTGGTGACCGCACTGGTGACGGACCTGGGCTGCCACGAACCCGCCGCGCTCGCCGAGCAATTGGTGACCCTGGCGGACGGGGCCGCCAGCCGCGCCATGGTGCTGGGCGACCCGGACTACGGTCGGCATGCGCGGGCGGCGGCGGAGATCCTTCTGGATAATGCGTTGCCGCGCAGGGGCTTCGGCCCTAGCGATTGCCGATGACGATGTCGCCGTTCAGGATCGTCATGGCGAGTGCGCGGAGGTTGCCGATGTCCCGGGTGGGGTCGGCGGTCAGCACGAGCAGGTCGGCGCGCTTGCCGGGCGCGGGGGCGCGAGTTGCCGAGTCGTGGCCGATCGTTCGGGGTCGGCCACGACTTCCGGGCTTCTGCGGCGGGTTACGGAGTGGTCAGGCTCGGTCGAACTTGCCGGTCTGCAGGGCTGTGGTGAAGGCGTCCCACTCGGTGGGGGTGAACAGGAGGGCGGGGCCGGTGGTGTTCTTGGAGTCGCGGACGCCTACCGCGCCGTCGTCGAGGTGGGCGATCTCGACGCAGTCGGCCGTCGAGCCACTCCGACTGGACTTGTACCAACGCGCCTCGGAAGAGTCGATGCTCACCATTGGTGCTCCTTTGAGATTGCCAGAATCAAGGCCCTCGAGTTGGATGCATTCAACGCTACACGCCGTATCTCCCGCAACGCATCCCGATAGAGCTGTATCTCCTCGTCCCGCTCCAGGTAGAGGTCCCCGGCATAGCCCTCCACGTAGACGATCGGAGGCTCCATCAGCCTGGACTGCGGCAACATCGGGAACTCCAGTAGCGAGAACGACCCCGCGAGCGAACCGAGATGTCCTGTGGCATCGAACGGCACGATCCGGATCGAAACATTAGGCAGCTCAGCCACTTTCAGCATGCGCTCCAACTGCCCGAGCATCACAGCAGGTCCGCCCATCTGATCGCGCAGGACGGTCTCGGACAAGATGAACTCGACCTGGAAGTCCGGGTTTCCGAGACGTACTTGCCTGCGTTTCGTCCACTCGATCCGCCTTTCGACCAATTCCGATGACACATTGGGGTTTTCGGTCCACGCCACCGCGCGCCGGTACTCCGGAGTCTGGAGCAAACCAGGAATTACGGCCAGCTTCCAGCACGAGAGCCGGTTGGCTGCCTCCTCCAGCGCGATGTAGTGGTTGAATTCCGCCTTCATCTCATCGATGTACGGCCGCCACCATCGACCCCCGTGCTCGCGGGATGCTTTGGCTTCCTGCAACAGCGCCAACAGGATTCGCCGCTTCTCGTCGGTCACCCCGTACGCATCGCACAGGGCGTTCAGCTGGAAACTGGTGATGCGGGTGGATCTTCCCTCCTCGAAGCGGGAGATCGACTGCGGTGACGTCTCGGCCAAGCGGGCGGCCTGAGCCTGCTGGATGTTGCGGGCCAGGCGCAGGCGGCGGAGCTCGCGGCCCAGGGCGCGACGTGCGAGAGTACTACCGGCGACGCTCATCTCGTTAGCCTCACTTATCAGTGAACGGATTTTTGGAAGCCTTCAGCTGGTGACGTTCGCGCAATGATCCCCGTTCAGGCAGTCTGGCACATTCCGGGCGGAAATGTGTAGGTGTCGATGCCGATTCGGTGAATTTCGGTGTGTACTTGGTCCGCCTCGGTAGCCGGGGGGTTCCGCAATGATCCCCGAATTTCGTTGCGCCGGTTCACACTCGGCCTCCGAGGCGTATTCCCTGCTGCCCGGAACAACCGGAGAACACCATGGAGCCCGTGGATATTCTGCCTTCGAAAAACCAGATTCTGGCCGCCTGCCGCGGGATGACTCAGCCCGAGCATGCGCTGTTGCGATGCGCGAAAGAACTCGGCGAATTGCACGAACGGCGACTGGCGGTCGATGCCCCGGACGCCGAGGAGATCGACCGGCGCCGAAGGGAACTCAGGGCGAGTATCGATTTCTGGATAAACGACCGGCTCCCGCCGTCCCACGGCTGCGCGCGAATACACACCGAGCGGCTCGGCTCGGTGGTCGACCGCCTGGCCGAATTCACCGCATGCGCCTACTCGGCCCTCGCCGGAACCTCGGACTGGGACCTGTTCGACGCCTGGGAACGCCTCGCCGAACTCGGCGTCGCCTACGAAGACCTGGCCACCGAGGTCACCGTGGGCCTGCGCCGCCTCCCCGGCGGCAACTGACACCCGGCGGTGGCGACGATTGCATGGCCAAAACGGAAAAGGTACGGTCAAGCACGAGTTTTACCAAGGGGTGGGGAGCCGGTCCAGCCCCGTGACACCGGGTCACCGGCGGCGAAAGGACGACATGGT
Source organism: Nocardia wallacei (assembly GCF_029869545.1). Classification (GTDB taxonomy): domain Bacteria; phylum Actinomycetota; class Actinomycetes; order Mycobacteriales; family Mycobacteriaceae; genus Nocardia; species Nocardia wallacei_A. The sequence continues at coordinate 120,289 of NZ_JARWQD010000290.1, forward strand.
CAGCTGGGGGAAGATCGTTCGCGGCGCGGCAGCCATCGCCGCAGCGGCCGCGCTGGTGTCCGGGTGCAATTCCGGGAACGAGGGCGACCCGGAGCCGTCCGGGGCATCGGGCACCAGTGCGGCACCGGTGCCGGGGTACGACCCCTGCACGCAGATTCCGCACAGCGCGCTGGACTCACTGCAGCTGCACGGGAGCATTCCGCGAGAAAGCTCGAACAGCGGTCTCAAATGGTTCGGCTGCCAGTGGGTTCGATCCGACTGGTACGCAGTGGACATTGTGGTGACCAACACAACGCTGAGCAAGATACGGGAGCAGGGCACCTCCTCGACTCCACTCTTCGTTGTTCAGGACCTGAAATCGTTCACCGTCGCCGGGCGGCCCGCTCTCTCCAACCGGCAGTCACGTGATCATCCAGACCAGCAGTGCACAGTTAATGTGGAGATCAAGGGCGGAAGCCTTGAGTTCTTCCTCAGCAACCCCAGGGAGAACCGGAAGGGTGGAGGCCTCGATTCCTGTCAGCTGGCGCAGGAGGTTGCCGAGAAGGTCGTCCCAACCTTGCCCGCCGGGACGTAGCTCTGGTTGGATCTCATCTGGGGCGTAGGGAGGGAATCATGGCTGACGATGTTAAACCACCAGCGAATAGTCCGTTCTCGAATATGGTGACCGAGGCCAGCGAGGGGCGGATCGGCCTCCGGATGGACCTGGAGCAGTTCGTGCATCTCGATCGCGACTGCCAGACCTTCATCGAAAAAATCAACCAGATCCAAGCGATCATGGACCGAATCTCCGCGCAGGAGGTGTGGGGCCTCGGCGAGGGATACCACGGCGATGGCAAGGACCTGATCTCAGGCAAGAAGGTAGTCGAGTGGTTCAGGACAAAGTCCAAGAACCCCGGCGACACCGAAGAAAATGCCACCAGCAACAGCGTATGGGCGGTGATGGTGTCCCACAAGAAGGCAGTGATGGACATCCAGGAGACTTACCGCAAGATCCGGGAGCAGATCACCAGCCAAGACGCTGAGGCAGCAGCCCGCTACAAGCAGCTCGAGGAAACCTTGCCACAGCAGCCTCCGGCGACGCCCCCGGCGTTCCACGTCCAAGGCTTGCCGCCCCGCACATCAAGATAGAGGGGAACTGACGTGACTGGAGACATGCCACCGCTCGGATACGAGCCGGGCAAGATTCCTGCGGGTGGTCCGCTGGCCGCGATCTGGAAGGAAGGCGAGCTGAAGCGAGCTTTCGATCCGCTGAACGTAGAGGACACTTACAACGCGGCTCGCCAATACGAGACCGCCGTAAATCTCTGGGAACAGGGAGTGCAAACCTTCGCCCGTTCCATCAACCGCTCCATTTCCGAAGCGTGGGAAGGCGCCTCGGCCGAGGCCGCCAAGACCGCGATCCAGAACTACACCGCCGACGCCCAGAAATTGACTCCCGCGCTGGAGGATATGGCGAACAAGATGGGGCGGTCCGCGGAGGCGGTGGTGAATACCAAGAAGGCGATCCCGGAGAGCGTGCACATCGACGCCACCTCCTGGTTGTGGCCGCCGCACCGGTTCGATCTGGAGGAGCGGCAGGGCCAGGCGCGCCAACAGGCTTGGGAGGCATACAAATCCGGGTACGTCTCGCCGCTGGGCGAGGTCGACACCTCGATCCCGGTGTTGCCGCCCGCCGCCGATCCGACCAAGCCGATCGAATTCAAGGCGCCGGTTCAGGACGGCGGTGGTGACGACAACGGTGGTGGCGGCAACGGCACCGGCGGTACGGGCAGCTGGGACCCGGGCAGCGAGGACGGCGGCACCGGTACGACGAACCCGGAGCAGCAACCGACCGACGGATCCGGCACCGAGACACCGGATCTGTCGGGGCTCACCGGTTCCGAGACCGCTTCGGCGGGCACGGATCCCACTGCCGTGCAGCCGTCGTCGTTCGATCCGACCGCGACCTCGACCACGCCCAGCTCCTTCTCCGGCGGGTCCGGCGGCGGCGCGGGTAGTGGCGGGGGCGGTGTCGGAGGCATCGGTGGCGTCGGCGCGATCCCCGGTGGCCCCGGGCGCAGCGTGCCCGGCACCGGAGGCGGGTTCGGACAGGGTCCCGCCGCCGCGGCGGCCGCGGCGGGGCGCGGTGGCGCCGGAATGCCCGGCATGGCCGGGATGCCCGGCATGGGCGCCGCCGGGCGCGGGAAGGGCGAGGACGACGAGAAGGACCGCCGGACACCCGATTACCTCATCAATGCCGAGAACGCCGAGGAGTTGATCGGCGACCAGCCGAAGACGATTCCGGGCGGTGTGATCGGCGGCGACTACGACCGCTATCACCGGCCGAAGCAGGAGTGACGTCCGCGGACCACCGCCCGATCGATGGAGCACACGCATGGCCGAATGGGTATGGGAGCCCGATGATTTCGCGGCGCTGTGGTACAGCGACGCCAACGACCGGATCCCGAACCTGTTGCGTTACACCAGTCGTTTCGCCTTTCAGGACGAATTCGACGCGCACCGGGTCGCCGTGCGGCAGCGCTACGGCGAGGACGAGCTCGAGCAGATCCAGCTCGCCGTGCACACGCTGACCACCTCGGATATGCGCATCGAAATCCTCGGCGGCACAACGAAATACAAAGGTAGCGCGGGCGAACAGCGGGTCTATCGGATCGTCGGCGCCCGCACCCTGTATCACGCCGCCGTGCTGCATCAGTTCACCCAGGGGGACATCGAGGGACGCATCCGGCTGCGGCTGTGCCGCTCGCAGGACCTGCCCGCCCGCCTGACCGACACGATTCCCGCCCGCGAGCCGGGCACCCAGCCCCCGATCATCGTCCACCCCGCCGACCTGCGCGACGACCGGAATACGTTGCGCGCCAACGAGCCCGCCCAGCGCTACCACCGCCTGCTCGAGGGCCCCGGCGACGGCGGCGGCTCGGCCCGCCTGCGCATCGGCGCCTTCAACACCGACCCCGCCACCTCCAACGTCGTCCAGTGGTACGACCTCCCCCACGGCCGCTACATAGAAACCCGAGCCGAACACATCACCGTCCGCCCCCTCACCCCCACCGACCTCACCACCCGCTTCACCACCTGGATAGACCGCGCCCTAACCCGCCTCCGCGAAGACGAATACCAGCCCTGGTGATCCCGGCCAAAAGCACACCGGGAACGAGAAGGGGACTTGCCCACCGGGAATAGGGAAGCAAACCGACCGCCGGGAAACAAGAGACGCAAACCGACCGCCGGGAAATAAAAGACGCAGACCGACGGCCGGGAAAGGAGGAGGAGACAGCTCGCTGGGAACGACGGCAGCGGTCGCGCAGGATGGATGACAGAGCGCCAGTCCTTCCTTTGTTCCCAGCGGACCAGGCCCCACTCTTCCCGGCAGGGCGAGGCCCACTCTTCCCG
>NZ_JARWQD010000291.1 GCF_029869545.1 Nocardia wallacei
CCGCCGGGCGGGGGGGGGTTGGCCTTGGGCCCGCGGGGGGGGCGCAAATTGGCCCCCCCCCCCCCCCCCACCCACCTAACACCCCGCGCCCCCCCCGGGGCGGGGGGGGGGGGCCCCCCCCCCCCGCCTCCGGCGTCAGAGGCTGAACCCGCCGGGGCCGCGGCGGCGCAGATACTTCTCGAACTCGGCGGCGATCGCATCGCCGTCGATCTTGGCCATGGCCTCGTTGAGGTCGATGGCGGCGTCGCCGCGCTCCTCGAGCGACCGCACGTACTCCATGACCTCCTCGTCACCGGCCGTCATCTCGTCGACCGCCGCCTCCCAGTCCTCGGCCTGAGCGGGCAGTTCGCCGAGCGGGACCTCGAGATCGAGGGCCTCCTCCACCCGGTGCAGCAGGGCGATGGTGGCCTTCGGATTCGGTGGCTGCGAGACGTAGTGCGGCACCGCCGCCCAGAACGAGACCGCCGGGACTCCCGCGCGCACGCACGCGTCCTGCAGCACGCCGGTGATGCCGGTCGGACCCTCGTAGCGGGTCTGTTCCAGGTTGAACCGCTCGGCGGCATCCTTGCTGTAGGCGGTGCCGGTGACCGGGACGGGCCGGGTGTGCGGGGTGTCGGCGAGCAGGGCGCCGAGGATCACCACCGTCGAGACGTGCAGCTGCTCGATCAGCTCCAGGATGTCGTGGCAGAAGCTGCGCCAGCGCATATTCGGCTCGATGCCGTGCAGCAGCACGATGTCGCGGCTGCTCCCGGACGGCGAGCACACCGACAGCGTGGTCGAGGGCCACTGGATCTCGCGCGTGACGCCGTCGACCTGCCGGACGGTCGGCCGGTTCACCTGGTAGTCGTAATAGTCCTCGGAGTCCAGTTCCGCGAGCGGTTCGGCGTCCCAGATCAGTTCCAGATGCTCGACGGCGCCGCTGGCGGCGTCGGCCGCGTCGTTCCAGCCCTCGAAGGCGGCGACCAGCACCGGATCACGCAGTGTCGGCAGTTCCGGATCGGATGATGCACTGGGGTTCACCCGGTCAGCCTACGGTGTCGAGGCCATGCGGTTCATGGCATATGAACCAACGCGCGTGTCGGCCCGCGGTGTCCGGTGCCGACCGTACCGCAGGTCCAGGATCCGCGTCGTAGCCCGGCCGGAATGCGCAGAAAGAGCCCGCAACGTAGCAATCGGTCTGGCTCCGTGGGGGTTTCGTGCACAAGTGGGACAGTGGACTCCGCGAGTGTGGCGGGGATCACCAGGCGGAGCGGCCTACCCGCGGTCCTCCGGTCGGAACTGTCCGAGTCGGCAATTACTCTTGAGTACATGTCTGTCTCCTCCCGCGCCGAGTTCGATACCACCCTGCTCGACACGCTTGCCCGACGGGTCGTCGTCGGTGATGGGGCGATGGGCACGATGTTGCAGGCCGCGGATCTGACACTGGACGACTTCCGCGGCCTCGAGGGCTGTAACGAGATCCTCAACGAGACCCGCCCCGATGTCCTGCGCACCATCCACCGCGCCTATTTCGAGGCGGGCGCGGATGCGGTGGAGACCAACACCTTCGGCTGCAACCTGCCCAACCTGGCCGACTACGACATCGCCGACCGGATCCGGGACCTGTCCGAGCGCGGCACCCGGCTGGCACGCGAGGTCGCCGACGAGATGGGGCCCTCGGCCGACGGCTCGGCCCGTTTCGTGCTGGGCTCGATGGGCCCGGGGACGAAACTGCCGACGCTGGGGCATGCGCCGTATGCGGCCCTGCGCGACGCCTACACCGAGGCGGCGCTGGGCATGCTCGACGGCGGCGCCGACGCGATCCTGGTGGAGACGAGCCAGGATCTGCTGCAGGTGAAGGCGGCGATCACGGGCAGCCGGCGGGCGATGGTGCAGTCCGGGCGGCGGATTCCGATCATCTCGCACGTGACGGTGGAGACGACCGGCACGATGCTGGTGGGCAGTGAGATCGGCGCGGCGCTGACCGCGATCGAGCCGCTCGGCGTCGACATGATCGGTCTCAATTGCGCCACCGGCCCCGACGAGATGAGCGAACATCTGCGGTATCTGGCCAAGCACGCGCGGCTGCCGGTGTCGGTGATGCCCAACGCGGGCCTGCCGGTGCTGGGCGCGAACGGGGCCGAATATCCTTTGACTCCCGAGGAATTGGCGATCGCGCTGCGCGGCTTCGTCACCGAGTTCGGGCTGGCGCTGGTCGGCGGCTGCTGCGGGACCACACCCGAGCACATCCGCCAGGTCGCCGAGGCGGTGCGCGAGGTGTCCCCGGCGCCGCGGGAACCGGTGCACGAGCCGAGCGTGTCGTCGATGTACACGGCGGTGCCGTTCGAGCAGGACGCGTCGGTGCTGATGATCGGCGAGCGCACGAATGCCAACGGCTCCAAGGCATTCCGCGAGGCGATGCTGGCGGAGGACTGGCAGAAGTGCCTGGACATCGCGAAGGACCAGATCCGCGACGGTGCCCACATGCTGGACCTGTGCGTGGACTACGTGGGCCGCGACGGCACGGCCGACATGTCCGAGCTGGCGTCGCGGCTGGCGACGGCGTCGACGCTGCCGATCATGCTGGACTCCACCGAAACCCCGGTGCTGCGAGCGGGTCTGGAGCATCTGGGCGGGCGCTGCGCGATCAACTCGGTGAACTACGAGGACGGCGACGGTCCGGGATCGCGGTTCCAGCAGACGATGCAGCTGGTGGCCGAGCACGGCGCGGCGGTGGTCGCCCTGACGATCGACGAGGAGGGCCAGGCGCGCACGGCCGAGGGCAAGGTGGCGATCGCCGAGCGCCTCATCGCCGACATCACCGGCAACTGGGGGCTGGCGGAGTCCGACATCATCATCGACTGCCTGACCTTCACCCTCGGCACGGGCCAGGAGGAGTCGCGGCGAGACGGCATCGAAACCATCGAGGCCATCCGGGAATTGAAGCGCCGCCACCCGAATGTGCAGACGACGCTGGGCCTTTCGAACATCTCCTTCGGCCTCAACGCGGCCGCGCGGCAGGTGCTCAACTCGGTGTTCATGCACGAATGTGTCGAGGCGGGACTGGATTCGGCGATCGTGCACGCGTCGAAGATCCTGCCGATGAACCGGATTCCCGACGAGCAGCGCGAGACGGCCCTGGACCTGGTGTACGACCGCCGCACCGCCGACTACGACCCGCTGCAGAAGCTGATGTCGCTGTTCGAGGGGGTGTCGGCCTCCTCGTCCAAGGCGTCACGCGCGGAGGAGCTGGCCGCGCTGCCGCTGTTCGAGCGGCTCGAGCGGCGCATCGTCGACGGCGAGAAGGCCGGGATGGACGCCGATCTCGACGCCGCGATGACCGAGGTGCCGCCGCTGCAGATCATCAACGAGACGCTGCTGGCGGGGATGAAGACCGTCGGCGAGCTGTTCGGTTCCGGCCAGATGCAGCTGCCGTTCGTGCTGCAGTCGGCCGAGGTGATGAAGTCGGCGGTCGCGCACCTGGAACCGCATATGGAGGCCACCGACGATTCGGGCAAGGGCCGGATCGTGCTGGCCACGGTGAAGGGCGATGTGCACGACATCGGCAAGAACCTGGTCGACATCATCCTGTCCAACAACGGCTACGAGGTGGTCAATCTCGGTATCAAGCAGCCGATCTCGACGATCCTCGACGCCGCGGTGGACAAGAAGGCCGATGTCATCGGCATGTCCGGGCTGCTGGTGAAGTCGACGGTGGTGATGAAGGAGAACCTCGAGGAACTCAACTCCCGCGGCATGTCCGGGCAGTTCCCGGTGCTGCTCGGCGGCGCCGCGCTGACCAGGTCCTACGTCGAGAACGACCTCACCGAGGTGTACGAGGGCGATGTGCACTACGCCCGCGACGCGTTCGAGGGCCTGCGCCTGATGGACGACATCATGACCCGCAAGCGCGGTGGCGCGATCGTCGACGACAGCCCGGAGGCGGCGGCCGAGCGGGAGAAGGCCGCCGCGCGCAAGGCCCGGCACGAGCGCTCGAAACGCATCGCCGCCGAGCGCCGCGCCAACGAGACCCCGATCGAGGTCCCGGCCCGCTCGGACGTCGCCGCCGACCTGCCGGTCGCGGTGCCGCCGTTCTGGGGCACCCGGATCGTGAAGGGCCTTGCGGTGGGCGAATATTCGAGCCTGCTCGACGAGCGCGCGCTGTTCCTGGGGCAGTGGGGCCTGCGCGGGCAGCGCGGTGGAGAGGGGCCCAGCTACGAGGAACTGGTCGAATCCGATGGGCGCCCGCGGCTGCGCTACTGGCTGGACCGGCTCACCGCGGAGGGCGTGCTGCAGCACGCCGCGGTAGTCTACGGGTATTTCCCGGCCGTCTCGGAGGGCGACGACGTGGTCGTGCTCACCGAGCCCGATGCCGGTGCGCCGGAACGGTATCGGTTCACGTTCCCGCGCCAGCAGCGCGACCGTTTCCTGTGCGTCGCCGACTTCATCCGCTCCCGCGAACTCGCGGCGCAGCGGGGACAGGTCGATGTCCTGCCGTTCCAGCTGGTGACCATGGGCCAGCCGATCGCCGATTTCGCCAATGAGTTGTTCGCGGGCGACAATTACCGCGACTATCTCGAGGTGCACGGCATCGGTGTGCAGCTCACCGAGGCGCTGGCCGAGTACTGGCACCGGCGCGTCCGCGAAGAGCTTGTGCTGGAAGGACATTCGGTCGCCGACGACGATCCCGACGATGTGCAGGAATACTTCAAGCTCGGTTATCGCGGCGCCCGCTACTCCTTCGGCTACGGCGCCTGCCCCGACCTGGAGGATCGCGCAAAACTGGTGTCGCTATTGGAATCCGAGCGCATCGGTGTGACATTGTCGGAGGAGTTGCAGCTGCATCCGGAGCAGTCGACGGATGCGTTCGTCCTGTTGCATCCGGAAGCAAAATACTTCAACGCGTAGAATTTTCGAGGGTTTCCGGGCTGCACACGCAGAGTGGCGGGACGGCCCGACATGAGCCGTCAGGCCCGGAGACGGCAGCGGAGCGTCACCACGCAGGGCCCCGCTCATGGCACGAGTAGACACTGCGTGAGCGCAAGAGGGGTACAACAACATGACGTCAGACCGGCTGATCGCGGGACGATACCGGCTAGGTGATCCCATCGGGACGGGGGCGATGGGTGTCGTGTGGCGGGCCACCGATGTCCGGCTCAGACGCACGGTCGCGGTCAAGCAGCTGCTGCTGGCGCCCGGTCTGACGCGCGCGCAGGCGCTCGAGGCGAAGCTGCGGGCCATGCGGGAGGGCCGGATCGCGGCCCGGCTGCACCACCAGAACGCGGTCACCGTGTTCGACGTCGCGGAGGAGGACGGCCAGCCCTGGCTGGTCATGGAGTTCGTCGACGCGCAGAGCCTGGCCGCGCTGATGCGCGACAAGGGCCCGCTGGACCCGCGGGAGGTGGCGCGCATCGGCGCCAAGGTGGCCTCCGCGCTGACCGCCGCCCACGACGCGGGCATCGTGCACCGGGACGTGAAGCCCGCGAACATCCTGGTGGCCGACAACGGGACGGTGAAGATCACCGATTTCGGCATCTCCCGTGCCGTCGGCGACGTCACCGTCACCTCCACCGGATTCCTCGCGGGCACCCCCGCCTATCTGTCGCCGGAGGTGGCGCGCGGCGAGAATCCGGAACCCGCCTCCGACGTGTTCGCGCTCGGGTCGACGCTGTACGCGGCCGTCGAGGGCAAGCCGCCGTTCGGCGAGGGCGACAACCCCTTGGCCGTACTGCATTCCGTGGCGCGGGCGCAGGTGCCGTATCCGCAGCACGCCGACACGCTGGCCCCCGTACTGATGGAACTCCTGGCCGCCGATGCCGGGAATCGGCCCACTATGCGGGAGGCGCAGACGGCCCTGGCGGCGGTCGCGGAGGGCCGGGCGGCCCCGGCACCGAAATCCGCGACCAAGGTGCTGCCGAAACCCGGTGCGCCGCTGGATGCGGCGGCCACCACCGTGCTGTCCGGTGCCGCCGCGGGCACTGCCGAGGACCCCACCGTGCATGTCCCGGCGGGTGCGCCCCCGCCGCCCGGCGGCGGGACCGTTCCCGCGGGATCGCCTGCACCGCAACGAAAGCCGCCCGCGATCCGGCAGAACCGGCGCGCGCTCGGCCTGCTCGCGGCGGGCGCGGTCGTGGTTCTGGTGGTCATCGGCCTGATCGCCGCGCTGAACAACGGCGGGGACGGGGGCGGCACGGTCGCGAGCGAGTCGTCGCAGCCGAATCCGGGTGGGCCCGTGCCCTCCTCGGTCGTCGCGCCTCCGGCGGATCAGGGCGAGCCCACCCGCGGACAGGCCCCGGCCCCCTCGACCGCTCCGGCGACCCCGAGCGCCCAGCCCTCCAGCGCCCCGACCCCCACGCCCTCGGCGCCGCGGGGGACGACCACGGCGCCTCCCTCCACGACGGCCCCGCCGCCGGTCAGCGCCAGCGCGTTCGTCGCGAACTACTACGGGATGCTGCCCGGCAATGTCAGTGGCGCCTGGTCGTCGCTGTCGCCGTCCTATCAGGCACAAACCGGTGGGTACGACTCGTACGTCAGGTTCTGGAGCCAGTTCAGCTCCGTGAGCGCATCGAACATCGTGCAGAACGGTGACACCGCGGTCGCCACGATCACCTACCGCTACAAGAACGGACAGCAGGAGTCCGAACAGCGGTGGTTCCGGGTCGTCAATGACGGCGGCCGCCCGCTGATCGTCGGCTCCGAGCGCGGCTGAGGGGGAGCGCCGGGTCGGCCGCCGTCGTCGACCGATTAGACTCGCGGGGCCCGGCCGACCGCACGGTACCGTTGCCGTTCGGCCGGTGCGAGGGTGAGCAGCGAGGAAAGGTCGGGAGCACGTGCCAGCGTTGACGGCGGTCCTGTGGGATATGGACGGCACGCTGCTGGACTCGGAGAAGCTCTGGGATATCGGAGTGCGGGAGCTGGCGGTCGAGCTGGGCGGGGCGCTGACCGAGGAGATCCGGCACGCGCTGATCGGCGCGGCCGCGCCCGACGCCCTGCGGATCATCTTCGCGGGCCTCGGCCTGGAACCCGACCCGGCGGCGGTCGCCGCGGCCGACGACTGGCTGCATCGCCGGGTGACGGAGCTGATGGCGGGGCCCATTCCCTGGCGGCCCGGAGCCAAGGACGCCCTGGCCGCCGTCCGCGAGGCGGGCCTGCGGACGGGGCTGGTCACCAACACCACCCGCGAGATCACCGAGCTCTGCCTGGACACCCTCGGCCGCGAGTATTTCGACATCACCGTCTGCGGTGACGAGGTGGCGCGCGGGAAACCGGCCCCGGACCCGTATCTGCGCGGTGCCGAGTTGCTCGGCGTAGCCCCGGAACAGTGTGTCGCCGTGGAGGATTCGCCCACCGGATCGCAGGCCGCGGCCGCCGCGGGCTGCGCGGTGCTCGTGGTGCCCTGCGAGATCCCCGTTCCCGAGCGCCCGGGCCTGGTCATCCGGGATTCGCTGGTCGGCCTCACCGTCGACGATCTCCGCGCGGTGCGCCGGTCGGTGTGAGGACGGGACACGATCGCCGTGATCGTGCTTCTGGATGGGAGTAGCCCCGGGGCGGCCGCCGGAGGCGATCGTGCCGGGTCGCGGCGCTGCGGCGCAGCGAGGGGCGCATTCGCAACGGTTGTGCGTGGGAATAGCCGTGGCGCACAGCGTTACTCGCGGGTTTGTGAGGTTTGACAGTGATCTTGGTGAATCCCGGGCGTGTTATTCCTCGGCAGTACAGAATGGGCTGCATGACTTCGACCGGGGAGCGGGCCGATGGACACGAGGCGGATGCCGGAGGCCCCGAAGACGCTGGGAGACAGGTCGTTTCACCGTCCCTGCACCGAATCGTCAATACCGGTCGGTATCCATTGGACGAACCCGGAAGCGCCGACTGGGACCGCGTGGTGGCGCGGGCGCGAGACGACCTCGCGGCCGACGGCTGCTGCGTCCTGAGCGGTTTCCTCCGCCCGGAGCTACTGGACACCCTGCGCGCCGAGGGCGAGGCCCTGGCGCCACACGCGTACTACACGGTCGAGAAGGTCAACGCCTACAACATCCCGCTCGACGCCGACCTGCCGCCCGACCACCCGGGCAATATCGTGCTCGAGCGCGGAAACGCCTTCGTCGCACGCGATCTCATCCCCGCCGACGCCCTGATCCAGGTGCTCTACACTGACCCGGTCTTCCAGCGTTTCATCGCCGACTGCTTCGGGCTGGCCGAATTGCACGAGTTCAGCGACCCGCTGGCCGGGCTGTGCCTGAACGTGGTGGCGCCCGGCATGTCGCATCCGTGGCACTTCGACACCAACGCGTTCACCGTCTCCATGCTCACCCGGGCACCGGAGGCGGGCGGGGTCTTCGAGTACTGCCCGGGCATCCGCACCCCGGAGGACGAGAATCTCTCCGCCGTCCGCGCGGTGCTGATGGGTGAGGGTGCGCACCTGATCCGCAGATTGGAACTGCGCCCCGGCGACCTCCAGCTGTTCCAGGGGCGGTTCTCGCTGCACCGGGTGTCGCCGGTGGAGGGAACCAGCCAGCGGCACACCACGATCTTCGCCTACAGCGAGCAGTCCGGCGTCGTCGGCAATGTCGAACGCACCCGGCAGCTGTTCGGGCGGGTACTCCCGGATCACATCGCCGCGGCCGGCGCCGTCCGCGGCGACCGACTGCTCGACTGAGAGGAAGCGCCCGTGCCGGTTTCGCTGCACAGTACCGGAAAAGCCTCGTTCGACGACATCTACGACCGCCCCGATCCCGCCGCCTACTACAGCCGTATGGCCGAGCTGGACTATTGCATCCCGGAACTGGCGAAACCGCACTTCGAGCGGCTCATCGAGGACTATCGCGCCGCGACGGGCCGCGCGCCCACGGTGCTGGACATCGGCTGCTCCTACGGGGTGGCCGCGGCGCTGATGCGCTTCGACGCCACTATCGCCGAACTCGCCGAGCACTATCGGCCCGGTGACACCGCCGCGCGGCAGGCCCGCGACCGGGCCCGGCTGGCCGCCAGCGGCCCGCGGCCCGAGGTCCGATTCATCGGCATGGACGCCGCCGCTCCGGCGCTGAAATACGCGGTCTCCGCCGGTCTGCTGCACGACATGGTGCACGCCGACCTGGAGGCGAACGAGCCGACCGAGGCCCAGCGCCGCCTGCTGGCCTCGGCGGATCTGGTGATCTCCACCGGCTGCGTCGGCTACATCACCGAACGCACCCTGCTGCGCGTGGCGCGGGCGCACGACACGCGGCGGCCCTGGATGGCACACTTCGTGCTGCGCATGTTCGACTTCGAGCCGATCGCGAAACAGCTGGCCGAGCTCGGGTACCGGATCGAGCGCGTGCCCGGCACCTTCCGGCAGCGCCGCTTCGCCTCGGAGGACGAACAGGCCCACGTGCTGAACACCCTGTCCGCCAACGGGATCGACCCGACCGGCCTGGAGGCCGAGGGGTGGCTGCACGCCCAGTTACATCTCTGCGTACCCGACGACGACCGCCCGACCAGAGACGAGGACCGCCCGTGACCGACCGCACCTTCGCCTTCGACGACCAGCTGCCGCGCGTGCCGCTGCCCACCCTGGAGGACAGCTGCGCGCGATTCCTGCAATGGAGCGCGCCGCTGCTGTCCGAGGAGGAGCGGTCCGCGACCGAGCGGGCCGTGGCCGACCTGCTGCGGCCGGACGGTCCGGCGCGCATCCTGCACGCCGACCTGCAGCGATTCGATGCGGAACCGGGCGTGGCCAGCTGGCTCGACGAATTCTGGCCGTCGCGGTACCTGGGCCGCCGCGACCGGATCGCGCTGAACGCGAACTTCTTCTTCCTGTTCCGCAACGACACGCCGCTGGCCCGCTCGACCTCCGAACGGCAGGCCGAGCGCGCCGCCGCGATCGTCACCGCCGCGGTGAACTACAAGCTGCGCCTCGACGCCGAGGCCGTCCCGCCCGTCACCCAGCGCGGGCAGCACCTGTCGATGGCGCAGAACAAGTTCCTGTTCTCCGAGACCAGGATTCCGGGCGACCCGCAGGACACCGTCCGGGTGCCCTACAGCGAGCAGTGGCCGGGACATTCGCAGGCCCGGCACATCGTGGTCCTGTTCCGCGGCAACCTGTTCCGGATGGAGGTCATCGGCGCCGACGGCACCCCGCACAGCCACGACGACCTCGTCGACGGCCTGTGCGCGACGATGAAGGCGGCGGCCCGCCCGGCGGCGACCTACAACGCGGTGGGGCACCTGACGACCATGGCGCGCGCCGACTGGGCGGCGGTCCGCACGGGCCTGCGCGCCGAGCCGGTCAACGCCGCGGCGCTCGACACCATCGAGACCGCGCTGTTCTGCCTGTGCCTCGAGGATTTCACGCCCCGCGACACCCAGCACGCCTGCGATCAGCTGCTGCACGGCGACAGCGGCAACCGCTGGTTCGACAAGGCCGTCTCGTTCGTCGTCTTCGGCGACGGCAGCGCCGGGATCAATGTCGAGCACTGCGGTCTGGACGGCACCACCATCCTGTCGTTCGTCGACGCGCTGCTCGAGAGGCCCGTCCGCGAGCACGCCGAGCAGTCGGGGGCGCAGCCGCAGGGACTGCCCGCCACGGAGCCGATCGAATTCGTGCTCGACGACGCGCAGCAGGCGGCCGTCTCGGCCCCCCCCGGCCCCGGATCGCCCCACAACCCGGCCCCAAACACCCCACACCCCGACCAAGAGCCGATAACGACGCCACCGACCACCCCCCCCCCATAACCACCACGACGAACGGCCCTTCGGCACTGGACAATTCGCCGACCGCGCCGGAGAACGACAGCC
>NZ_JARWQD010000292.1 GCF_029869545.1 Nocardia wallacei
GTGCGGGCGTTGAACGGACTGTCCGGGCAGCCGAGGGCGGGGGGGGGGCCCCCCCCCCCCCACATAACCACCCCCCAACCCCCCGGGGGCCCCCGAGACGGCCGCCCCCCCCCGGGGGGGGGCCGCCCCCGCCCGGCCCGGCCCGCCGCGGGGGGGGGCCCCCCCCCCCGAGACCATCTTCCCGACCGCCTTCCCGGCGGTGCCCACGATCGACGGCGGCCCGGCGGCGGCGTGCCGCAGCACCTCCAGCGCCTCGCCGGGCTGTCCGGCCAGTTCGACCAGTGCCATGGCCAGCAGCGCCACCTCGCTCGGCTCGCGGCGCGCCACCCAGGCGTCGCCCGCGACCTCGCGCGGCGACGGCCCGGCATCGAGGATGACGTGCCCGATCTCGAGCGCGGTACTGCCGTCGACCAGCGCCGAATGGGTCTTGGTGAAGATCGCCCGGCGGCCGCCCGACAACCCCTCGATCAGATACATCTCCCACAGCGGCCGGGTGTGGTCGAGCGGGCGCGACGCCAGCCGGGCCACCAGGTCGTGCAGCTGATCGTCGGTGCCTGGGCTGGGCAGCGCGGAGCGGCGCACGTGATAGGTGATGTCGAAGTGGCTGTCCTCCACCCACACCGGCCGTCCCAGCGCGAGGGGGATCTCGCGCACCCGGCGCCGATAGCGCGGGACCAGCGGCAGGCGGCCTGCGACGAGTTCGACCAGCCGGTCGTAGTCCAGCGGCGGCCGATCGGGATCCTCGCCCGGAGCCGGGTCCCGCACGATCGCGAGAGCGCCGATGTGCATCGGATTGCTGCTCGACTCGCGCCGGTAGAACGACGCGTCCTGCGGCGTCAGTCTCGTGATCACGCTGTCCGGTGCTCCTTCCGATACCCGCTCCATTGTGAGGTCACACAAACCGTTCGGGCACGGCGAGTGGGACTTGTCGCGATACCGGGGAAGCCCTTCACCCGCGGTGGCTTCCGTGGCATGCTGGTCCGATTCATGTCAGGGGGAGTCGACTGTGAGGGGGGAAGTCCGTGCGCAGCCAACGCCGGTCGCTGTCACATGTGCCGAATTTCGAGCCGCCGCTGGAGGACACACAGAATCTGGAGGGTGCCCAGCATTCCGGCGATCCGGCGCGACCCGGTCCGGCGAGCCGAGCCCCGTTGCCCCGCCGTCGATCCTGCCGTCCTCGCATGCCCGGGCGCGGGGCCGCGGCCGGGGGACCGGGCGGGACGCCGCGCCGCTCACCACACGACGGACGCTCTACATCGTACGCTTCCTCGGCTGAAACAGGTTCGGAGGCAACGCGATTCGCCGAGCGATCGCTGCGCCTGGTGCTCGAGGTGCTGGACGGGCGGCGGCCGGTCGGCCAGTTGCGGCCGGTGGCCGAGCCGACGGTGGTGGCCGCGGTCGAGACGCTGACCCGCACCGGCGCGGCCGACCGGCGACTGGGCTCGGCGCAGCTGGCGTCCGTGCGGGCGACGATGGTGGCGCCCGGGACCGCGGAGGTCTTCGGAGGTTACGATCGCGGCAACCGGCGCTTCGCCGTGGCGGCCCGCATCGTCGCGCGGCGGGGAGACTGGCGCCTGTCCGCGCTGCGGTTGCGGTGAGGAAGGCACCTACCATGGAAGCCGCATTACCATGGGCGTTGCTGCGGCATCCGGGTACCGGACCCGCCCGCGGGAGCCGAGGATGTAGCACTGCAAGCCCACGACACCGACCAGAGGACTGACGAGACCCGTGCCTGCGCTGACACTGACGAGGTTGCTACGGATTGGTGAGGGCCGCGTCGTCAAGCGGCTCGCGCGGCTGGCCGACGACGTGCTTGCCGTGGAAGACGAGTACGCCGACCTCACCGACGCCGAGCTGCGGGCCAGGACCGACGAGTTCAAGCGGCGCTACGCCGACGGCGAGTCGCTGGACGAGATGCTGCTGGAGGCGTTCGCGGTCGCCCGCGAGGCGGCCTGGCGGGTGCTGAACCAGAAGCCCTACAAGGTGCAGGTGATGGGCGCCGCGGCGCTGCACATCGGCAATATCGCCGAGATGAAGACCGGTGAGGGCAAGACCCTGACCTCGGTGCTGGCGGCCTACACCAACGCGCTCAGCGGCGACGGCGTGCACATCGTCACCACCAACGACTATCTGGCCAAGCGCGACTCGGAGTGGATGGGCCGCGTGCACCGCTTCCTCGGCCTGGACGTCGGGGTGATCCTGTCCGGCATGAGCCCGGCCGAGCGCCGCGCGGCCTACAACGCCGACATCACCTACGGCACCAACAACGAGTTCGGCTTCGACTACCTGCGTGACAACATGACCCACTCGCTGGACGATCTGGTCCAGCGCGGGCACAACTTCGCCGTGGTCGACGAGGTCGACTCGATCCTGATCGACGAGGCCCGCACCCCGCTGATCATCTCCGGCCCCGCCGACGCCTCCTCCAAGTGGTACGCCGAATTCGCGCGCATCGCGCCGCTGCTGAAGAAGGACGTGCACTACGAGGTCGACATCAAGAAGCGCACCATCGGCGTGCACGAGCAGGGCGTCGAGTTCGTCGAGGACCAGCTGGGCATCGACAACCTCTACGAGGCCGCCAACTCGCCGCTGGTCAGCTACCTGAACAACGCCATCAAGGCCAAGGAGCTCTACGTCCGCGACAAGGACTACATCGTCCGCAACGGCGAAGTGATCATCGTCGACGAGTTCACCGGCCGCATCCTGGTGGGCCGCCGCTACAACGAGGGCATGCACCAGGCCATCGAGGCCAAGGAGAAGGTGGAGATCCAGCCGGAGAACCAGACGCTGGCCACCATCACGCTGCAGAACTACTTCCGCCTCTACGACAAGCTGTCCGGTATGACCGGTACCGCCGAAACCGAGGCGGCCGAGCTGCATTCGATCTACAACCTCGGCGTGGTCCCGATCCCGACCAACAAGCCGATGATCCGCGAGGACCAGTCGGACCTGATCTACAAGACCGAGGAGTCGAAGTTCAACGCGGTCGCCGACGATATCGTCGAGCGGCATCAGAAGAACCAGCCGGTGCTGATCGGTACCACCTCGGTGGAGCGCTCGGAGTACCTGTCGAAGCTGCTCACCAAGCGCGGCATCCCGCACAACGTGCTCAACGCCAAGTTCCACGAGCAGGAAGCCCAGATCATCGCCGAGGCGGGCCGACCGGGCGCGGTCACCGTGGCGACCAATATGGCCGGTCGCGGTACCGACATCGTGCTCGGCGGCAACCCGGACATCATCACCGACACGCTGCTGCGCCGCCAGGGCTTGGACCCGGTCGAGACGCCGGAGGAGTACGAGGCCAACTGGCATTCGGCGCTGGAGCAGGTCAAGCGGCAGTCCGAGGAGGACGCCGAGATCGTGCGCGAGGCCGGTGGCCTGTACGTGCTGGGCACCGAGCGGCACGAGTCGCGCCGCATCGACAACCAGCTGCGCGGCCGCTCCGGCCGCCAGGGCGACCCGGGCGAGTCCCGCTTCTACCTGTCGCTGGGCGACGAGCTGATGCGGCGATTCAACGGCGCCGCGCTGGAGTCGATCATGACCCGGCTCAACCTGCCCGACGACGTGCCGATCGAGGCGAAGATGGTCTCCCGGGCCATCAAGAGCGCGCAGACCCAGGTCGAGCAGCAGAACTTCGAGATCCGCAAGAACGTTCTGAAGTACGACGAGGTGATGAACCAGCAGCGCACGGTCATCTACGCCGAGCGCCAGCGCATCCTGTCCGGTGAGGACATGGAGGGCCAGGTCGAGAACATGATCACGGATGTGATCACGGCCTACGTCAACGGCGCCACCGCCGAGGGCTACGTCGAGGACTGGGACCTCGAGAAGCTGTGGACGGCACTGAAGACGCTGTACCCGATCGGCATCGACCACAAGGATCTGACCGGTGAGAACTCCACCGGCGAGATCGGCGACCTGACCCGCGAGGAACTGCTCGAGGCCGTGCTCGACGACGCCCATCAGGCCTACGGGCGCCGCGAGAAGGAGATCGACGACCTGGCCGGTTCGGGCAGCATGCGCAATCTGGAGCGTCAGGTGCTGCTGTCGGTGCTGGACCGCAAGTGGCGCGAGCACCTCTACGAGATGGACTACCTCAAGGAGGGCATCGGCCTGCGCGCCATGGCGCAGCGCGACCCGCTGGTCGAGTACCAGCGCGAGGGTTTCGACATGTTCGCCGCGATGCTGGAGGGCCTGAAGGAGGAGTCGGTCGGATTCCTGTTCAACCTGCAGGTCGAGGTGCAGCAGCCGCAGCCGCAGGGCGTCGGTGTCGCGCCGGGGCTGCGGTCCCCGGTCGGCGCGGGCGCTCCGGTCGACGAGCCGGTCAACGGCAGCGGCGCCCCGGCGGCGCTGCGCGCCAAGGGAATCGACCAGCGCGACGTCGGCGGCCTCACCTACTCGGGTCCGGACGAGGCGGGCCACACCGCCAAGCACAGCGACGCCGAGGAGTACGGCGGCCGGTCGGACGACGGCACCACCCGCCGCGAGCGCCGCGAGGCCGCCCGCGCCGAGTCCAAGCACGCCAAGCCGCCGAAGTCCAAGCGGCGCAGGTAGTTCGACTGGAAAGGGGGGGCCCCCCCCCGGGGGGGGGGGGGGGGGGGGTGTGGGGGGGGGGGGTTTGAGCCGGGGGGCCGGGCCCGCCCCCCCCCCCCCCCGCGGCCCGCGCCCCACCCCCCCA
>NZ_JARWQD010000293.1 GCF_029869545.1 Nocardia wallacei
CGCGACGCACCGCTGACCGGCCCCGGGTCGCGCCGTCGTGCGGCACTTACCTGCTGTATCCCTGATCTGCACCTACGCTGGACGGCATGACGAATCCGAGTGACCCGTGGGCGCAGCGGCCGGATTCGCGCGCCGCCCCGCCCCCCCGGGGGGGGCCCGCGGGCGGGCCCCGCCCGGCCGCCGAGCCCCCCACCGCGTACTAGGCGGGGGACGGCGGAACTGGTCGCGACCGCCGGGTCGCGGGCCACGCCGGAATCCCCGGCCGCCCATCGGCATGTTCTCCATGTGTTCCATGACTGTGCCTCCTTCAGGCTCGTCTTCACTTGATGCCATCAACGATATATCGGCAATGCATCTTCGACAAGTATGAAGAGGGACACAAACCAACCGGTGAGCACCTACCTCGACGGAATCCAGTTGCCGTGGAAACCCGCGGGCACGCGATGCGGCAGCTGGATGCTCGCGGCCGTCTCGAGGGTTCCGGTATCGAGGATCGCCAGCTCGCTGCGGTCGCTCGCGGCGTCGTAGACGAAGCCCATCAGCCTCGACCAGCGCCAGCGTGCGACCGGCGGGGCCGATGACATTGGTATTGGCGCCGACGCCCGGCGCGCGCACCAGCGGCTCCTCGCCCAGCGCGGCCGAGGTGGCCGGACCCCGGACCCAGCGGTTGCGGTACCACTGCGCGGCTCCGTCGCGAATCCGCACGCCGTGCACCATGCCGTCACCGGAAAACCAGTGGTACAGAGCGGGATCCAGCTCCCCGACCGGATTGGGGCCGTTGCGCAGATAGCGACCGTCGAGATAGTCCGGGATGGTTCCGGTGACCGGGAGGTCGGTGAGTGTGATAGGCATATCCGAAAGTTATGCTTCTCACAATAACTTCGGGCGGGCCGGGGCTCACGGTTCCGCGAGGCCGTGGCGGTAGGCGTACCGGACCGCATCGGCGCGGTTGCGGGCGCCGATCTTGGCGAACGCGTTGTTGATGTGCGTCTTCACCGTGGCCTCCCCGACGTACAGCGCCGCGGCGATCTCGGCGTTGCTCAGGCCCTGGCCGATCAGGCCGAGTACCTCGGCTTCGCGCCCGGTCAGTCCGTCGGGCCGTTGCGGGGACGAACGCCGCCCGGAGTCCGCGGGAGCCGGGCGCGACAGCGCGGCCACCAGACGCCGCGACACCGTGGCATCGAAGGTGGACTGCCCCGCCGCCGCGGCCCGGATGGCCGCCGCGATCTCCACGCGGCCCGCGTCCTTGGTGAGATATCCGCGCGCACCGGCCCGCAGCGCGGCCACGATGGACTCGTCGTCGGAATAGGTGGTCAGCACCAGAACCGCAGTGGCGGAATGGGTTTCCGCGATGCGCCGGGTCGCGGAGACCCCGTCCAGGACCGGCATCCGCAGATCCATCAGCACGACGTCGGGATGCTGTTCGGCGACCGCGGCCAGCGCCTGCTCGCCGTTGCCGACCGCGCCCACGACGCGCACCTCGTCGACGAGCCCGAGCAGCGCGACGAGACCCTCCCGCATCACCTGCTGATCATCGACCACCAGCACCCGGATCGGGTCCGTGGACCGATGCCCGTTCATTCCGGCACCTCCGCCGTCACCAGCCAGCCGCGATCGTCCGGCCCCGCGGACAGGGTCCCGCCGACCAGCGCGATCCGCTCACGCATCCCGGTCAGACCGTACCCGGCGTGATCGAGCCGGGTTGCCGTGCCGAGCAAGGGATTTCGCACCGACAGCCGGACCCGCCCGGACAGGAACTCCAGCGTGACGGCGACGGGCCGCCCGGCCGCGTGCCTGCCCGCATTGGTCAGGGCCTCGCGCGCGGCACGCAGCAGCGAGACCGCGGCCGCCGGGCTCACCGCCCGCGGCACGCCCTCGACCCGGCACTCGGCCTCGAGGTGGTGGTCACGCCGGAAGACCGCGGTGAGTTCTCGCACCGCCTCGGGCAGCGGCGGGACGTCGCTGCGCAGCGCCGCCACCGCGCCGCGGGCCTCGGCGAGCCCCTCGACGGCGAGCCGGCGCGACTGCCGCACCCGCTCGAGCGCGCCCTCGGGATCCGCCTTCTCGCTCAGCAGCGCCTCGGCGACCTCGAGTTGCACGCTCAGCGCACCGAGCGAATGCGCCAGGACGTCGTGCATCTCGCGGGCGATCCGGGCCCGCTCGTCCAGCGCGGCCGCCCGGGCGTGTTCGTGCTGCGCGCGCCGCGTCTGCGCCAGCAACTCCTCGGTCTGCCGGACCCGGATCCGGTACTGGCGCCGATACAACCCGAGCAGCAGGACGATCACCAGAATGCCCGAGTACGCGGCCAGCACCGCCGGCGTCCGGCCCGCCAGCACCACGCTCAGGGCGGTCGCGGCGGCGGTGGCGGCGAACACGCCCACGATCACCGTGGTCCGCGGCACGAGGTGTTCGGCGACCACACTGGCCCCCACGAACAGCAGGATCACCGCCGACGTATCGGGCGCGGGTCCGGATACGGCCGCCGCGATCATCGTGCAGGCCACCACCGCGGCCAGCGCCAGCCGCGGACGGCGGCGCCCGCAGACGGCCGAGACGACCCAGCAGGCGTAGGCCGTCCCGAGCACCGCCCGGAACCACGCCGGAATCGGGCCGGAGTGGTTGAACACCACGTTCACACCGAGCAGCAGCGTGCCCACGATCCGCATGAGCGGGCCGGATTCCGGATCCCCGCCGGACAGCGACCGCCAGGCCCGCCGCAGCCGTTCCATCGCACTCCTCGTCGTCTCCCGGTACCTCAGCATTCTCGCCTCCCCCGCCGGACGGCGATTCGGCCCCCGGGTGGAGATCGACTTCTCCACCCGCGCGCCGAGGTGGGCGGGCGGGGTGCGCGATTAGCGTTTCCGACGATCAGCCACCGCGTCCACGGAGAGTGCCCGATGACCGAAACCGCCGTACTGCCAAGCCCTTCCAGCTCCCGGCCGCGCTCGAGCAGGGCGGGGAACCTGCTGTTCACGGCGGCCGCCATCGGGCTCTCGCCCGCGGTCTTCTACGGGCTGCTCGCGCTCGGTTACACCGAATTCCGCGCCCTGCTGTGGTCGACGATCGCGGCCGGACTGTGGCTGCTCGCCGTCGCGGGATTCCAGCGCCGGATCGACGGGCTCGCCGCCTTCGCCTTCTGCCTCACCGCGCTCGGGCTCGGGCTGGCGCTGCTGGGCGGCGACGACCGCATGATGCTGATCAAGGATCCCGCGACGTCCGCGGCGGTCAGCATCCTGCTGGCGGCCAGCTGCGTGCTCGGCCGTCCCGCCCTGTTCGGCATGGCGCAGCGCCTGCACGCACCGGGACGAGACCAGGAGCAGCTGTGGAACACGTTGTGGCACAGCGACTCCGAGATCAGGCGTGCCTTCCGGCGGTCGACGGCGGTCTGGGCCGCCGGGCTCGCGGTCGACGCGATCGTGCGGCTGCTGCTGATCCTCACCCTGCCGGTCTCGGCCGCCGTCGGCCTGATGAATCCGGTGCAGTGGGCCGTCATCGCCCTGCTGGTGCTCTACACCGTGCGCGGCCGCCGCCGGATCGATATCAAGTCGCGGCTGGCACGGCTCACGGAACCGGCGGCATGACCTGCCGGACCCGAATACGGCCGTCTGGTGCGGCGCCCCGGCGGGACACCGCGGACCAGACGGCCGCTGGATCGATCGCCGCCAACCCGACGGGCGCTCGATCCGGGAACGCACGAACCGGCGTTCGGTGGGCGGGCCACCGATCGCCGGTCGTGCTCAGCAACGTGTCACCGCGACAGCGAGTTGCGCAGATCGGTGACGGTGCCGCGGCGCTCGTAGGCGATCCAGGCGAAGATCGCGGCCAGCACCAGGGGGAAGATCCCCATCGCGGGCTTGTCGGCGATGAACGCCTGCGTCCCGGCGGCGAGCACAGTCAGCACGGACAGGCCAGCGGCGGCCAGGGCGCTGAGCCGCGGCACCATCAGGCCGATACCTCCCGCGACCTCCACGATGCCGATGAAGATGAGCAGCCCGAAGGGGATGGTCAGATTCTCGGGAGCGTTGTCCATCAGGGTGTTCGGCATGACGAGCTTCGGCCCGCCGGAGGCGATGATGAAGAACAGGCCGAGCAGGATCTGCAGGGCCCACAGGACGCGGTTGCGGACCTTGCCCGGACGGTAGGTCGCGTCGGAGAAATCGGCGGCGGGGTTGGCGGTGGTCATATCGGGTCCTCCTGGTCGGTCGCGCCGGGTTGGAAGCGCGTTCAAGGGATAGGACGGAGCACCACCCGGGAACTCATCGGTGTTCGCGAAGATCTGCCGGAAGTCGTCAGCCGATATCGATGGGATCGATCTGCACCCGCAGCGGGTCGTCGGAGCGATGGGTGCTGCGGACGGCCTGGGCGGCGGTGAGGGCGCGGGACAGGGCCGTGCCCGAACGACGGTCCACGCGCAGGATCATGCGCTCGACCTCGGCGGGGGAATCGCCGGAGGAGAACGGTTTGCGGGCTCCCGGGGGCAGCGGCACCGGGCCGAGCACCTCCACATCCCCGGGAAGCTGTGCCTCGCCCAGCAATTCGGCGATGGAGTCGGTGGTGCCGTCGATCGCGGCGAACCGCACGGCGGGCGGGAAGCGGACCTCGGTGCGGGCCTCGAGTTCGGCGACGGCGTGGGTCACCGGATCCCAGCGCACCAGGGCCTGCACCGTCGGCAGGGACGGTTCGGCCATCACGATCACGCGGCCGCTCGCACGCACCAGCGTCGCCGCGGACATCCAGCGGCGCAACGCATCCTCGGCCGCGCGCAGATCCGCGCGGCCCAGCAGCGCCCAGCCGTCGAGCAGCAGGGCCACGCCGTAGCCGCCCGGCGCCGCCGGTTCGGCCCCGATGGTCGCGACCACGACCTGCGGCTCGTCGGCCACCTCGTCCAGCACGGCCGCACCGCCGGACCCGCGGATCGGCACACCCGGAAACGCCCGGCCCAATTCCTCCGCCGTCCGCGCGGCGCCGATCACCACCGCGCGCAGCGCCCGCGAGCCACACGACGAGCATCGGAACACCGGCTCCGTCTTGCCGCACCACCGACACCCGGGGCTGTGCGCGACTTCCCCGGATGCGCTGCGGGACAGGGCGACTCCGAGTTCTCGAGCGGAAGGTCTCGGCCCGCCCTCACCCGGCGCGGCGGCCGGGGCGGTGCCGTTGCCGTCCGGCAGTGCCAGCGGGCCGTTGCAGTGGCGGCAGCGGGCCGGGGCCCGGCATTTCGCGCACGACAGCGCGGGGACGTATCCGCGGCGCGGGACCTGGACCAGGACCGACTCCCCCGCCGCGAGCGCCGTGCGGGCCGCGGTGAACGCCACGGCGGGAATCCGTACCGCGCGCGCGACCGGATCTCGTTCCAGCGCGACGTCGCTGTCGCCCGGCGCGCTGATCCGCGGGGCGCACTGCCGCACCACGGCGCGGTCGGCGACCAGATCGTGCGCCCACCCGGATTCGACCACCGCCTGGATCTCGGCGGTCCGCGAGAACCCCGCGGCCACGAAGGCCGCGCCCGTCTCGTGTGCCCGCAGCATCGCCACCTCCCGCGAATGCGGGTACGGCGACCGCGGCTCACCGTACATATCGTCGCCGTCGTCCCAGATCGCGACGAGCCCCAGATCCTGCGCGGGCGCGAAAACCGCGCTGCGCGTGCCGATCACGACGCGCGCGGTGCCGCGCAGCACCGCCAGCCAGCGCCGGTACCGGGCCGCCGGACCCAGTCCGGCCGCCAGCCCGACGGCCGCCTCCCCGATCAGCTCCGCACACGCCGCCGACACCCGATCCAGATCTCGCTGATCCGGCACGATCAGCACCGCACTGCGTCCACTTCCCACCACCACGGCCGCCAGCTCCGCCAGCCGCCGCGCCCAGTCCTCCCCCGGCACCGCCTGCCACGCCGCTCTCGGCCCCTTGCCCTGTGTCAGCGCCTCCAGGAACGACGAGCCGTGCCGATACCGCTCCCACGCGGGGTATTGCGAAAGATCCGCCAGCGCAGCGGGATTCGTCGGCGTCGCCCCCGTCGGTGGCGAGAACGGCTCGGCCGCATCCGGATTCTGCGGTTCCGGTGGCGAATCCTGCTGGGCGCGTGGTTTTTCCGCCTCCACCTTCGCGTGCCGGGGCGGGATGGCCAGGCGCAGGACGTCGGCGCGGGTTCCGGCGTAGCGGGCCGCGACCGCGGTGACCAGGCGCAGGATCTCCGGGGTCAGGACCCGTTCGCCGGATACCACGCGCTCCAGCTTCATCAATCTGCCGGTGTGGTCGGTCTTGTCGAGGCGCTCGAGGACGAAGCCGTCGATCAGGCGGCCCGAGAAACGCACACGGACGCGCACGCCCGGCTGGGCCTGCGCGTCCATGTCCGCGGGAACCAGGTAGTCGAAATCCCGGTCCAGATGTGCCGGTTCCAGCATCGGCAGCACCCGCGCGATGGGGCGCGCCACCGGTGCGTCAGCTGCCGCCTCGGGCCCGGCCTCGGTCAATGACGGCCGATCACAAACCCGCTGCCGCGCGCAGCTTGTCCGATCGGTCGGTGTTCTCCCACGGCAGCTCGACATCGGTGCGGCCGAAGTGGCCGTAGGCGGCGGTGGGCGCGTAGATCGGGCGCAGCAGGTCCAGGTCGCGGATGATCGCGCCGGGGCGCAGATCGAACACCTCCGCGATGGCCGCGGAGATCTTCGCCGGATCGATGGTCTCGGTGCCGAAGGTCTCCACGAACAGCCCGACCGGGGCGGCCTTGCCGATGGCGTAGGCGACCTGCACCTCGACCCGCTCGGCGAGTTCGGCGGCGACCACGTTCTTGGCGACCCAGCGCATGGCGTAGGCGGCCGAGCGATCCACCTTCGACGGGTCCTTACCCGAGAAGGCGCCGCCGCCGTGGCGGGCCATGCCGCCGTAGGTGTCGACGATGATCTTGCGCCCGGTCAGCCCGGCGTCGCCCATCGGGCCGCCGAGCACGAACTTGCCGGTCGGGTTCACCAGCAGCCGGAAGTCGGAGGTGTCGAACGGCTCGGGCAGCTCCAGATCGGCCAGCACCGAGTCCACGACCTTCTCGCGGATATCGGGAGCCAGCAGATTGTCCAGGTCGATGTCGGCGGCGTGCTGCGTGGACACCACCACCGTGTCCAGCCGCGCGGGCTTGGTGCCGTCGTATTCGATGGTGACCTGGGTCTTGCCGTCGGGGCGCAGGTAGGGCAGCACGCCGGACTTGCGGACCTCGGTCAGCCGCCGCGACAGCCGGTGCGCCAGCGCGATCGGCAACGGCATCAGCTCCGGGGTCTCCCTGGTGGCGTAGCCGAACATCAGGCCCTGGTCGCCCGCGCCCTGGCGCTCGATCTCGTCGTCGGAGCCGCCGACGCGCGCCTCGTGCGAGGTGTCCACGCCCTGCGCGATATCGGGAGACTGCGCGCCGATCGCGATGTTCACACCGCAGGAATTGCCGTCGAAACCCTTTGCCGACGAGTCGTATCCGATCTCGAGCACCTTCTCGCGGACGATCTTCGGAATATCCGCGTAGGCCGATGTGGTCACCTCACCGGCGACATGTACCTGACCCGTCGTCACCAGGGTCTCCACCGCGACGCGGCTGCGGGGGTCCTGCGCGAGCAACGCGTCGAGGACGGAATCGCTGATGGCATCACAGATCTTGTCCGGATGACCCTCGGTCACGGACTCACTCGTGAATAGCCGGCTACCGGACGTGCGCACAGTTCTTCCCTCTCCCTCAACGGGTCTCATACCGGTTTGCGACAGTAACGAACTCGCGCCACCGCGCAACCCTTTGTCTCAGACTATTCCAAACCACCGACGCGGTGCGGTCCCGGTGACCGTTCGGCGCCGCTACCAGCGGCAACCGCCCGTCACTACCCGCCACCGCCTCCACAGGGCTCCGTTTCGGCAGTCGGTGCAACTTCGCGCGTAGTGCCATTGTGCACCGCGCGCGTATTCGCATACTAGGCCGAAACCGTTTGCGCCTCAGCGCAACAGCGGTCCCAGCGCGTCCAGCACGCGGCTGGCCAGCAACAACTTCGACCCGTGGTCGAGCGACTGTTCGGTGCCGTCGGCGCCGAGCAGCCAGCCGTCGTTGTTGTCCACCTCGAACGCCTTGCCCTCGCCGACGGCGTTGACCACGAGCAGATCGCAGCCCTTGCGCTCGAGCTTGGCGCGCGCGTGGGTGAGCACGTCGCCGTGCTCGTCGCCGGTCTCCGCGGCGAATCCGACGATCGCCAGCCCGGGCAGGCGGCCGTCGCGCCGGGCCTGGACCAGCCCGGCCAGGATGTCGCGATTCTTGGTGAGGTCGATCCGGTCGGGCTCGCCCGCACCCTTCTTGATCTTGGCCGCGGCGACGTTGGTCGGCCGGAAGTCGGCCACCGCGGCCGCCATGATCACCGCGTCGGCGCCGACGGCGTGCTTGTCGACCGCGACACCCAGCTGCTCGGCGGTGGTGACGTGTTCCATCTCGACCGAGGCCGGTGGCTCCAGGGCGATCGTGTTGCCGACGACGAGCGTGACGTGCGCGCCGCGCTGGGCGGCCAGCCGGGCGAGGGCGAACCCCTGCTTGCCCGAGCTGCGATTGCCGAGGAAGCGCACCGGGTCCAGCGGCTCGCGCGTGCCGCCCGCCGACACCACGATGCGGCGGCCCTCCAGGTCGCGCGGGATCGCGTCGGAGCGCTCGAGCAGCAGCGACGCCAGCGCGAAGATCTCCTCCGGCTCGGGCAGGCGCCCCGGCCCGGTGTCGGCACCGGTCAGCCGCCCCGCGGCGGGCTCCATGACGATCGCGCCGTGCGCGCGCAGGGTGGCGACATTGGCGGCCGTGGCCGGATGCTCCCACATCTCGGTGTGCATGGCGGGGGCGAACAGCACGGGACATCGCGCGGTGAGCAACGTCGCGGTGAGCAGATCGTCGGCGCGGCCCATGGCCGAGCGCGCCATCAGATCGGCCGTCGCCGGGGCGATCACCACCAGATCGGCCTCCTGGCCGAGGCGCACGTGCGGCACCTCCGGCACATCGGCGAACACGCCGGTATTGACCGGGTTGCCCGACAGTGCCTCGAAGGTGGCCTTGCCGACGAACTGCAGCGCCGACTCGGTGGGAATCACCCGGACGTCGTGCCCGGTCTCGGTGAACTTGCGAACGAGCGAGCATGCCTTGTAGGCGGCGATACCGCCGCCCACGCCGACAACGATCCGCATATGTCTAGCCTCTTCGGTCCGGTGGAGGTGGGCGGCGGAACGGCCCCTACGTCACTCGCCTTCGGAGTGCTCGAGCAGATCGGAGTGGATCTCGCGCATCGCCACCGACAGCGGCTTCTCCTGCAGGCCCGGCTCGACCAGCGGGCCCACGTACTCGAGGATGCCGTCGCCGAGCTGGTTGTAGTAGTCGTTGATCTGGCGCGCCCGCTTGGCCGCGTAGATGACCAGCGCGTACTTGGACGACGTGCGCTCGAGCAGCTCGTCGATCGGCGGGTTGGTCAGGCCGACCGGGGTGTCGTACGCGGGCACGGTCTTGGTGTCGCTCACTAGTGAGGCTCCTGCGGGTCGTGGTGGAAATCCAGCCGGGTTACGAGCATCGGACGGTCCCGGCATTCGCCGGGATGACAATGACCATCGGCCCGATCGGCCGCCCTTATCTCGAATTTGTGCTAACGAACAACGATACCAACTGCTCACAGGCGCTGGTCAGGTCGTCGTTCACGATCACGGTGTCGAACTCGTCACACGCCGCGAGTTCGGTTCGTGCGGTCTGCAGGCGGCGCTCGATCACCTCGGGTGATTCGGTACCGCGGCCGGTCAGCCGCGCGACCAGCTCATCCCAGCTGGGCGGGGCCAGAAAGACCAGTACGGCCTCCGACGTCGCCGCTCGGATCTGCCGCGCCCCCGCCAGATCCACCTCCACCAGTACGGGCTTACCGGCGGCCATCGCCGCCCGGACCGGCGCGGCCGGTGTGCCCGACCGCTGCAGGCCGCCGTGAATATCGGCCCACTCCAGCAATTCCCCATGTTCGATCATGGCGTCGAACTCGGCCCTGGTCACGAACCGATAGTCGCGGCCGTCGACCTCCCCGGGCCGGGGGGCCCGGGTGGTGGCCGACACACTGAAGACCAGGTCCGGCAGCCGCTCGCGGACGCACCGGACCACAGTGGACTTGCCGACGGCCGAGGGGCCGACCAGTACCACCAGCCGACCCTTCTGCGTGTGCTCGACCACCCTCGGATCAGGCTTGGTCGAACTTCGCCAGCAACGCCTTGCGCTGGCGGTCGCCCAGGCCACGCAGGCGGCGGGTCGGCGCGATCTCCAGCTCGCTCATGATCTCCGCCGCCTTGACCTTGCCGACCTTGGGCAGGGCCTCCAGCAGCGCCGACACCTTCATCTTGCCCAGAACCTCATCGGTCTCGGCATCCTTCAGGACCGTCTTCAGGTCGGTGCCGCCACGCTTCAGGCGCTCCTTGAGCTCTGCCCGAGCGCGGCGAGCGGCAGCCGCCTTCTCCAAAGCAGCGGCGCGCTGCTCGTCAGTCAGCTGGGGAAGGGCCACGGTTCCTCCGTCTCATCGTTCATTGCTTCATCTCCCGCCGGTAACCCGGCGGTCTGTGCGACCGTACCCACGCGGCGTGCCGATTGCGAACCCACCCCCCAGGTCAGCGCCGGATTCGGGCACGGTAGCGGCCGTGCGGACGCCCCGTCGCGCTCGATTCCGCCGGTTGCGCAGATCCTACCGCCGAAATCGCTCGCAGCCGCGTGGCCTGCGGTTTTCAGTGTTGTAACCGGGCAAATGACCGGTTCGGCGAGGGACTCGAGGCGTCGTAATCCGCCTGTTATCCCACGACCTGGACTTTTCTGGATTTTTCGGCGTGTCGCTCGTTTTCGGCCCCGCGTGTCGCCTGCCGACGACCTCTCGGGGCCCGCGAACGAGAACTGATCGCCCGCCCGCAGACACCCCGCGCGGGCCCCCGAAAGGGCCCCCAACAACGGAAAACACAGGGGTGTAGTTCCTCGCCCGGCGCGGCGGTGCGGGCGCGCAGCGCGGCTCCGGTGCGAAACCGTGCGGTCTCGTCCGTCGCGGCGGCGCGGCGACCGCCGTCTCGTGGCGAAGGAACAGGCGAGATCCGGTTGCCGGATCGCTCATTTCTGCAGGAACGCGAACTCGTCGGCGAGTTCCTCGGTGCGCGCACGCAGCGCCTCGATCGACGGTCCCGCGCCGAGCACCTCGCGGGATACGGCGGGCACGGCCGCGGCATAGCTGTCGCGCGGGACGAGGGCGCGCACGGAGTCGGGCCCGCCGCCCTGCGCACCGACGCCGGGCATCAGAATCGGGCCGTTGAGCAGGCCCAGGTTCGGGCCGTCGGACAGGGTCGCGCCGACCACCACGCCCACCGAACCGAACGCCGCGCCGACATTGCGGACCGCCGCGTCGTCGACCACGGACTGGGCGATGGTGCGGCCGTCGGCCGCGGTGATCCGCTGCAGCTGCGCCCCCTCCGGATTCGAGGTGGCCGCGAGCACGAAGACGCCGCGGCCGCGGGCGGCCGCCAGCTCCAGCGCCGGCGTGAGCGAACCGAATCCGAGATAGGGCGAGGCCGTGACCGCATCGCTGCCGAGCGGGCCGTCACCCAGCCACGCCGCGGCGTAGGCGGCCATCGTGGACCCGATATCGCCGCGTTTGGCGTCGGCGAGCACCAGGGTGCCCGCCTCGCGCAGCGCGGCGATGGTGTCCTCGAGGACCATGAAGCCGCCCGAACCGTAGCCCTCGAAGAACGCCACCTGCGGTTTGACCAGGGCGACCCGACCGGCGAACGCGTCGACGCAGGCATCGGCGAAGCGTTTGAGGCCGTCGAGGTCCTCGGTCAGGCCCCAGGCGCGCAGCAGCGGCGGATGCGGATCGATGCCGACGCACAGCGGGCCGTGCCGGGCCAGGGCGTCGCGCAACCGCACGCCGAACGGGGTCACCGCGTCACCGCGGCGAGCCGCGCGTCCGCTCCGGTGGCGAGCCGCACCTCCCGCCCCGCGTTCCGGCCCGCGGCGAGCCGCGCGTCGGCCCCGGCGACGGGCTGCGCGTCCGCCCCGGCGGCCGCCAGCTCCCGGTCGGCGTCGGCCAGCTCCTGATCGATGATCGCCAGTTCCCGGTCGATGGCCGCCAGGTCCCGCTCCACGGCGGACGACTCCGGCTCGGCCGGGGCCGGTTTGCGGTCGATCCGCGGCGTGGCGCGGAAGCCGACGGTGCTGTACCCGCCGACGTTGCGCATCACCCGGATATCGCCCCCGCCCGCGGGGGCCTGCATATCGACCGATCGCCGCCGCGGTTTCACCCGGCCCGCGCCGACCGGCCTAGCTCCCGCGCCAAACCCGATGGTTCCCACCGCTGTCTCCTGTCAGCTTGTCACCCACGCAGTACGGCGTGCAGCTCCTGCAGCGAGCGCACTCCGATACCGCCGTTGATCGTTGCCTCGATGCCCTGCACGGCCGCGGCCGCGCCCTGCACCGTCGTAATGCACGGAATGTTGGCCCCCACTGCGGCGGTGCGGATCTCGTAGCCATCCACCCGCGGTCCGGAGTTGCCGTAGGGAGTATTGAACACGATGTCGATCTCGCCATCCTTGATCTGGTCGACAATCGACGGGCCCAGCGTCGCCGCGGCCTGCGGACCGCCGTCGGCCACGGCCTCCGGATCGGAGTGCTTGCGCACCGTCTCGCACGGAATTCCGTTGCGCCGCAGCATTTCCGAGGTGCCCTCGGTGGCCACGATGCGGAAGCCCAGATCGTGCAGCCGCTTGACCGGGAACACCATCGCCCGCTTGTCCCGGTTGGCGATCGAGACGAAGACCGTGCCCTCGATCGGCAGCGATCCGTAGGCGGCGGTCTGGCTCTTGGCGAAGGCGGTGCCGAAATCGGCGTCGATGCCCATCACCTCGCCGGTGGACTTCATCTCCGGCGACAGCAGCGAGTCGATACCGGCGC
This sequence comes from Nocardia wallacei, assembly GCF_029869545.1. GTDB lineage: Bacteria > Actinomycetota > Actinomycetes > Mycobacteriales > Mycobacteriaceae > Nocardia > Nocardia wallacei_A. Next base: position 12,941 of record NZ_JARWQD010000293.1, read on the forward strand.
CGTCGGGGCGGCGGAAGCGGTGGAACTGCAGCACCGCCTCCTTGACCGCGACCGGGGCGTCCAGCGGCGCGTGGCCGCCGTCCCCCTCGGGGGGCAGGATGCCCTCCTTGCGGAGCTCGGCGATGGTGGCGCCCAACATGATTCGCGCCGCCGCCTTGGCCAGCGGGACCGCCGTGGCCTTGGAGACGAACGGAACCGTCCGGCTGGCACGGGGATTGGCCTCGAGCACGTAGAGCACGTCGTCCTTCAGCGCGTACTGCACGTTGAGCAGCCCGCGCACCCCGATCCCCCGGGCCAGCGCGGCCGTGGACCGCCGGACCGCCTCGATATCGCTGCGGCCCAAGGTGATCGGCGGTAGCGCGCATGCCGAGTCACCGGAGTGGATACCGGCCTCCTCGATGTGTTCCATGACGCCGCCCAGGTAGACCTCGTCGCCGTCGCACAGCGCGTCGACGTCGATCTCGATGGCGTCCTCGAGGAAGCGGTCCACCAGCACCGGATGTTCGGGGCTCAGCTCGGTGGCGCGGGAGATGTAGCCCTCCAGGGACTGCTCGTCGTAGACGATCTCCATGCCGCGCCCGCCCAGCACATAGGACGGCCGCACCAGCACCGGGTAGCCGATCTCGGCGGCGATCTTCTTGGCCTGGTCGAAGGTGGTGGCGGTGCCGTACTTCGGCGCCGGGAGCCCGGCCGCGACCAGCACGTCACCGAATTCGCCGCGGTCCTCGGCCAGGTCGATGGCCGCCGCGGAGGTGCCGACGACCGGGACCCCCGCCTCGGTGAGCCGCTGCGCCAGGCCCAGCGGCGTCTGCCCGCCGAGCTGGACGATCACGCCCGCGACCGTGCCGGATGCGCATTCGGCGTGATACACCTCGAGCACGTCCTCGAAGGTGAGCGGCTCGAAGTAGAGCCGGTCGGCGGTGTCGTAGTCGGTGGAGACGGTCTCCGGGTTGCAGTTGACCATCACCGTCTCGTACCCGGCGGCCGAGAGTGTCTGCGCCGCATGCACACACGAGTAGTCGAATTCGATGCCCTGGCCGATGCGGTTCGGGCCCGACCCGAGGATGATCACCTTCTCGCGCTCGGGCTGCGGCGCCACCTCGGACTCCGCGCCCGGATCGAGCTCGTAGCTCGAGTAGTGATAGGGCGTCTTGGCCTCGAATTCGGCGGCGCAGGTGTCGACGGTCTTGTACACCGGCCGGATGCCGAGCCGGTGCCGCAGCTCCCGCACGCCGTTCTCGCCCGCCAATTCCGGTCGCAGCGCGGCGATCTGGCGATCGGACAGGCCGTAGTGCTTGGACCGGCGCAGCAGCGACTCGTTCAGGACCGGCGCGTCGAGGATCTCGCCGCGCAGCTCGACCAGCCCGGCGACCTCGGCGACGAACCACGGGTCGATGCCCGAGGCGGCCGCGACGTCCTCGATGCTCGCGCCCAGCCGCAGCGCCCGCTCCACCTGGTAGATGCGGCCCTCGGTGGGGACGCGCAGATCGTCGAGAATCGCTGGGACATCGGTCCATTCACCGTCCGGCCGGGTCCAGAAGCCGGTGGCCTTGGTCTCCAGCGAGCGCAGCACCTTGCCCAGCGCCTCGGCGAAGTTGCGGCCCAGGCTCATCGCCTCGCCGACCGACTTCATGGTGGTCGTCAGTGTCGGGTCGGCGCCGGGGAACTTCTCGAACGCGAACCGCGGCGCCTTGACGACCACATAGTCGAGCGTCGGCTCGAAACAGGCCGGGGTCTCCTTGGTGATGTCGTTGACGATCTCGTCGAGGGTGTAGCCGATGGCCAGCTTGGCGGCGATCTTGGCGATCGGGAAACCCGTTGCCTTGGAGGCCAATGCGGACGAGCGCGAGACGCGCGGATTCATCTCGATGACGATCAGGCGGCCGTCGCGCGGGTCGACGGCGAACTGGATGTTGCAGCCGCCGGTGTCGACGCCGACCTCGCGCAGGATGGCGATGCCCAGATCGCGCATCTTCTGATACTCGCGGTCGGTGAGAGTCATTGCGGGAGCGACGGTTACCGAATCACCGGTGTGCACGCCCATCGGGTCGACGTTCTCGATGGAGCACACCACGACCACGTTGTCGCGGCCGTCGCGCATCAGCTCGAGCTCGAATTCCTTCCAGCCCAGGATGGATTCCTCGATGAGCACGTTGGCCGTCGGGGACGCCGCGAGGCCACCGCCCGCGATTCGGTCGAGATCGTCATCGTTGTAGGCCATACCAGAGCCCAGTCCGCCCATGGTGAACGAGGGCCGCACGACCACTGGAAAACCCAGCTCCGCAACGGTTTCGCGCACCTCCTCCATGGTATAGCAGACCTTGGAGCGGGCCGATTCGCCGCCGACCTTCGCGACGATGTCCTTGAACTTCTGCCGATCCTCACCGCGCTGGATGGCCTCGAAATCGGCGCCGATCAACTCGACCCCGTACTTCTCCAGCACCCCGCGCTCGTGCAGTGCGACGGCGGTGTTCAGCGCGGTCTGGCCGCCCAGCGTCGCGAGAATCGCGTCCGGGCGCTCCTTGTCGATGACCTTCTCGACGAAGTCCGCCGTGATGGGCTCCACGTAGGTGGAATCGGCGAACTCCGGATCGGTCATGATCGTGGCCGGATTGGAGTTCACCAGCGAGACCCGCAGACCCTCCGACCGCAGCACCCGGCACGCCTGCGTGCCGGAGTAGTCGAATTCGCAGGCCTGGCCGATCACGATCGGTCCCGAGCCGATCACCAGGATGTGGTGTAGATCCTCGCGGCGTGGCATCAGGCTCCTTCCATGAGACCGGCGAAACGGTCGAAGAGATAGGCGGCGTCATGGGGCCCGGCGGCCGCCTCCGGGTGGTATTGCACCGAGAACGCCCGGCCGTCGACCAGGTGCACGCCCTCGACCGTGCCGTCGTTGGCGCAGGTGTGGCTGACCTCGGCGGTGCCGAACGGGGTGTCGAAGCGCTGCCCGGCCTCCCCTTCCAGCGCGAAGCCGTGGTTCTGCGCGGTGATGGAGATCCGGCCGGTGGCGTGATCGACGACCGGCACGTTGATGCCGCGGTGGCCGAACTTCATCTTGTAGGTCCGCAAACCCAGTGCGCGGCCGAGGATCTGGTTGCCGAAGCAGATCCCGAACAGCGGAATCCCCTCGCCCAGAACGGCTTTCGTGAGATCGACGGCATCGTCCTGAGTGGCCGGATCACCCGGGCCGTTGGACAGGAACACCCCGTCGGGGTTCAGCTCCCGGATCTGGTCGAGGGTGACGCCCGAGGGCACCACGTGCACCCGCATGCCGCGCTCGGCGAACATGCGCGGGGTGTTGGTCTTGATGCCGAGATCGACGGCGACCACGGTGAACCGGCGCTCACCGGTCGGCTCGATGGTGTAGACGTCATCGGTGCTGACCTCACCGGCCAGGTCGGCGCCCAGCATCGACGGCTGGCCGGTGACCCGGGCCAGCAATTCGTCGACGGGCGCGGCGGCCGGTTCGCCGGAGAAGATGCCCGCCTTCATCGAGCCGCGGGTGCGCAGGTGCCGGACCAGCGCGCGGGTGTCGATGCCCGCGATGCCGACCACGTGCTGGCGCTCCAGCTCCTCCGGCAGCGTCGTGGTGGCGCGCCAGTTCGAGGCCCGGCGCGCCGGATCGCGCACCGCGTATCCGGCCACCCAGATCTTCTTCGACTCGTCGTCCTCGTCGTTCCAGCCGGTATTGCCGATCTGCGGGGCCGTGGCCACCACGATCTGCCGGTGGTAGCTCGGATCGGTCAGCGTCTCCTGATACCCGGTCATCGCGGTGCAGAACACCGCCTCGCCCAGCGTCTCACCCACGGCGCCGTACGGCGCGCCGCGGAACGTCCGGCCGTCCTCCAGCACCATCACCGCGTCGTTCACGTCTCGTCGTCTCCTGTCATCGTGCCGGTCGAGCCCTTCGTCCAGGCGGGATACACCGTCTTGTCGTCACCGCGGAACCCGGTGTCCACCTCGGTTCCGGTCGGCAGCGTCCAGCGAATCACCAGCACACCGTCTTCCGTCATCACCTTGCCCGCATGCCCGCGCTCGGTGCGCACCGCCGAGATCGCCTCCTGCGGAATCCAGATCGCGGCCGCCCCGCTGCGTTCCAGCAGGATGCCGCGTTCGAAACGGGTCAGCTCCGCTGTGGCCCGGAAACCCAGGTCGCCCACCGTGATCCGCTGGATCCAGCTCGGCGCCAGGGTGCTGCCCAGATACAGGCCCGTGGTCGGCTCCAGCAGCTGCGCGCCGAGTTCGGCGGGCACCGGCGGCAGCTCACCGATCGAGGACGCCTGCCGCAGCGCCCGGTTCCGCCACGCCCGGTACATCAGCCACAGGCACAGCGCGAACAGCGCCACACACGCGAGCACCCACAGCGTTCGCTCCATCTACCGTCTCTCTTTCCCCACCGCTTTGCCGTCGCGAGCGGTCACCCGGCCCCGCAGGAACGTCGCCGTCACCCGCGCGGGCAGGGTCATCGCCTCGTACGGCGTGTTGTCGGAAATGCTCGCGAGCTCGGTCGCCCGCACCGTCCACGAGGTGTCCGGCTCGACCAGCACCAGATTCGCCGGTTCGCCGACCGCGAGCGGCCTGCCCTGATCGTCGAGTCCCGCGATGCGCGCGGGGTTCTCGCTCATGACGCGGGCGACGCCGCGCCAGTCGAGCAGGCCGGGCTCGACCATCGTCCGCACGACGATCGACAGCGCGGTCTCCAGCCCGAGCATGCCGGGACGGGCCGCGGCGAACTCGCAGCACTTGTCCTGTTCGGCATGCGGCGCGTGATCGGTGGCGACGCAGTCGATCACGCCCTCGGCCAGCGCCCGGCGCAGGGCGGCCGCGTCGGATGCCTCGCGCAGCGGTGGGTTCACCCGGTTCACCGCGTCGTAGGTCTCGAGCCGCGAGTCGTCGAGCAGCAGATGATGGGGCGTGACCTCGGCGGTGATCGAAATCCCCTGGCCCTTGGCCCATTTCACGAGTTCGACGGTGCCCGCCGTGGAGGCGTGGCAGATGTGCACGCGCGCACCGGCATCGCGGGCCAGCAGCGCGTCGCGGGCCACGATCGACTCCTCCGCGGCGCGCGGCCAGCCCGCCAGGCCCAGCCGCGCGGCGGTCGGTCCCTCGTGCGCCACGGCGCCGCCGGTCAGCCTCGGCTCCTCCGCGTGCTGGGCGATCAGCACACCCAGCGAGTTGGCGTACTCCAGGGCGCGGCGCATGATCAGCGGGTCGTAGACGCAGTGGCCGTCGTCGGAGAACAACCGCACCCCGGCCTCGCCCGCGGCCATGGTGCCCATCTCCGCCAGCTGCTTGCCCGCCAGCCCGACGGTGACCGCGCCGACCGGGTGCACATCGACCAGGCCGACCTCCTGCCCCCGCCGCCACACGTGATCGGTGACCACGGCGGTGTCGGCGACCGGGCTGGTGTTGGCCATCGCGAACACCGCGGTGAATCCGCCGAGAGCCGCTGCGGCCGAACCGGATTCGATGGTCTCGGTATCCTCGCGGCCGGGCTCGCGCAGATGGGTGTGCAGATCCACGAAGCCGGGCAGCAGGATCTGCCCGGTCCCGTCGACGGTCTCGACGTCGACCACGCCCAGATCGGTGCCGATCTGGCGGATCTCGCCGTCGTCGAGCAGCACGTCGACCGGATCGCCCGCGCCGTAGAGGCGGACATTCTTGATCAGCACACTCACGCCACTGCCTCCCCGGTTCCGATCAGCAGGCGGAACAGCACCGCCATGCGCATATGCACTCCATTGGTCACCTGTTGCAGCACAGCGGTTTTCGGCGAATCCGCCACCGATGCCGCGATCTCCATGCCGCGCAGCATCGGCCCCGGGTGCAGCACCACCGCGTGCTCGTCGAGCAGCGCCATGCGGCGCTCGTTGAGCCCGTACCCGATCGAGTACTCGCGCGCCGAGGGGAAGAAGCCGCCGTTCATGCGCTCGGCCTGGACCCGCAGCATCATCACCGCGTCCGCGCCGGGCAGTTCGGCGTCCAGCGAGTGCGACACCCGCACCGGCCACTGGTCGACGCCGACGGGCAGCAGCGTGCGCGGCGCGACCAGCACCACCTCGGCTCCCAGGATGCCGAGCAGGAGGGCGTTCGAGCGGGCGACGCGGCTGTGCAGGATGTCGCCGACGATCACGACGCGCTTACCCTCCAGCGTGCCGAGCCGCTGCCGCAGCGTGAGCGCGTCCAGCAGCGCCTGGGTCGGATGCTCGTGGGTGCCGTCCCCGGCATTGATCACCGCCGGGCCGGGTCCGGCGAAACCGCCCGCGCCGCTGTCGATCTCGCCGAACCAGCGGGCGATCTGATGGGCCGCGCCGGAGGCCGGATGCCGCACGATCAGCGCGTCCGCGCCCGCGGCGTGCAGGGTCAGCGCGGTGTCGCGCAGCGACTCCCCCTTCGACACCGACGAACTCGACGCGCTCACATTGATCACGTCCGCGCTCATCCACTTGCCCGCCACCTCGAACGACACCCGGGTGCGGGTGGAGTTCTCGAAGAACACCGTCATCACGGTCCGGCCCCGCAGCGTCGGCAGCTTGCGCACCTCGCGACCGAGCAGCGCCTGCTCGAAACGCTGTGCGTCGTTCAGCAATTCGACGGCGCCCTGGCGGTCGAGATCGGTGACCGACAGCAGGTGTCTCACGACGGATCCTCCCCTTGATGCAGGTAGACGCCGTCGCGGCCGTCGTGTTCGGTCAGGAGCACGGAGATGTCCTCGCTGCGGGAGGTGGGCACGTTCTTGCCGACGTAGTCGGCGCGGATGGGTAGTTCGCGGTGGCCGCGGTCGACGAGCACGGCCAGCTGCACCGCGCGCGGGCGGCCCAGATCCCGCAGACCGTCCAGCGCCGACCGCACGCTGCGGCCGGAGAACAGCACGTCGTCGACCAGCACCACCAGCGCGTCCTCGACGCCACCCTCGGGCACGGAGGTCCGCTCCAACGGCCGGTGCGGCCGGTTGCGCAGATCGTCGCGGTACAGCGTGATGTCCAGTGAACCCAGGGCGGGCCGCACGCCGGAGAACTCCTCGATGCGTTCGGTGAGCCGGGCGGCGAGGGTCGTGCCGCGCGTGGGGATGCCGATCAGGACCACGCGGGGCGCGTCCGGATCGGCGGAATCGAGGGCGGTCTTCTCGATGATCTGATGCGCCATCCGCGCGATGGTCCGCGCGACATCCTGCGCCGACAGCAATTCGCGCCCGGCCCGGATCCATTCGGGATCGTGCCGCTGCGAATATTCGGCGGCGCCCGATCTGGCTGCGCTATCGTCGACGGCGGCACCCGCGGGCCCCTCGTCGCGGCGCGAGCCACCGCTTTCGACGCGGCCGCCGCGGTCTTCGGGCACAGCCATGCCGACCTCCTTCCCCGCCTCGCCGGACGGTCCGTTAAAGGATGTCTTTCGAGCAGTCAGCCTAGCAGCGCACCCGCAAACGCCCGGCATCGGGGGTGCCGCTGTGAGCGCCGCCACCTGCACGGATGCCCGGGCATCAGGCGACCGGGGGCAACATCTCGGCCATCTCGCCGGGCGCCGGAACGCGGGCGATCGTTCATACGGCGTATACCCGAACTGGAACGTGTGTCATGCTCGTGGGCGTGAGCAACGAAGCCGACTTCACCGAACCGCGTCGCCTCACCTTCCGCGGGCACGGCGGAATCCAGCTCGCCGGGGAGAGCTGGGGACCCGACGACGGACCCCTGGCCGTATTCCTGCACGGCGGCGGCCAGACCCGCCATTCCTGGAAGGACTCCGGCGCCGCGCTGGCCAAGGTCGGGCTGCGGGCCGTGCTGCTCGACGCGCGCGGGCACGGCGAGAGCGAGTGGGCCTCCGACGGCGACTACACGCGCGAGGCGATGACCTCCGATCTGCTCGGCATCCTCGCCGACCTGGGCAGGCCCGCGATCCTCGTCGGCGCCAGCATGGGCGGGCTGACCAGCCTGCTGGCGACCGCCCGGCCGGGCAGCGAACTGATCGCCGGGCTGGTCCTGGTGGATGTGGTGCCGCGCCCGGAGCACAAGGGCGTCGAACGGGTGCTGAAGTTCCTCGGCGGTCATCCGGAGGGCTTCGCCACCCTCGACGAGGCCGCCGACGCGGTGGCCGAATACCTGCCGCACCGCGCCCGCCCGCGCACCACCGACGGGCTGCGGCGCAACCTGCGGCAGCGGGCCGACGGCCGCTGGTACTGGCACTGGGATCCGGCGATGATGTCCGGCCGTGGCGAGGACATCGAACTGCACAGCGCCGTCCTGGAAGACGCCGCCCGGCAGCTCACCATGCCAGTCCTGCTGGTGCGCGGGCGGCTGTCCGACGTCGTGAGCGAACAGGGCGTGGCCGACTTCCGCCGCCTGGTCCCGCACCTCGAGTACGTCGAGATCGGCGGGGCGGCCCACACCGCGGCCAGCGACGTCAACGACGAATTCTCCGACGCGGTAGTCGATTTCGTGCGCGCCCACCTGCAGCCCACCGAGTAGCGCGGGCGCTATCGGAGGAATCCGTAGGAGTCGGTGTTGATCAGGATGACGCTGGCGACCATGCCCCACGCCGGTGCGACGAGCCACAGGCTGTTCGTTCCGCCGATGAAGATCGCCAGGTTGCGTGTGGTGTGCCCGACGTATTCCTTGTTGACGAAGTAGGCGAGGTAGTAGAGGACGGTGCCGTAGAACATCATCCAGAAGATGATCAGGCCCATGATCCCCAACGCGCGCGCCGGAATCATGTCGAAGGTGAGGCCGTAGATGAACAGCAGGGACGGGATCAGCGTCACGTAGCCGTTGCCGGAGTCGACCCAGAAGCCGAACGACTTGCGGTTGGCGTAGGCGGGATCGAACAGCGAGTACGAGGACCAGACCTGCGCCCAGGTGCTCGGCCGCACGATCTCGCGGAGCCGGATGGGGGCGGTGAAGAAGTCGATCACCCGGTCGAGTTCGCGGCCGCGGTAGTCGGCGACGAATTGCTCGTGCTGGCGCTCGACCAGGGAGATGCGCAGATTCAGCGAAATCTCCCACAGCGCGATCATCACATTGATCCAGGTGAACGCCACCAGCATGATCTGCCCGGCATTGACGCCGTACCGCGTGATATGCAGGGCGATCGGTACCGCGGCACCGGCCACGACGAATGCCGCGACCACCATCCACACACGCAGTATTCCGACGCCGCGCACAGGGTGTGCCGCCGTGGATTCGGTTACTTCCAGCATTGGGTCCTGGTTCCTTCGAGAGCTTGCTCGGTGAGCTGATGCAGGGTGGGGTCGCGGGGATCGTCGTTGTCGAGCCAGCGCAGGAAGGCGAACTCGGCGGCGGCGAGCACGGTGTGCACGAGCAGGCCCGGCCGGATGTCCTCGTCGGGGCGCACGCCCATCCGTTCGCCGACGAGCTTGGTCAGCTGCGCGCGCTCGAACCGGCCGACCACGGCGACGCGGTCGAGGAGCTGCGGCGCGGCGCGAATCGCGGTGCGCCAGTGGTCCAATGCCTGCTCCTCGGCGACGAATGCCCGGCTCCACCGCAGGCTTGCCCGGCACAGCGCCTCGTCGGCCGACTCGCTGGGAGGTCGCGCGTGCAGGTTGTCGACGATGGCCGCACCGGCCCGGCGGAGAGTGCTCAGCAGCAGATCCTCTTTGCTGGTCACGTACCGGAAGTAGGTGCTGTGCCCGATACCCGCGGCCGCCGCGATCTCCTCGGTGGTCACCGCGTCGAAACCGCGCTCGGCGAACAATCGCACCGCCGCTCGCTGAATGTCTCCGCGGATCTGCGCCTTCTGCCGGTCCCGCAACGACTCAGCCACGCGCGACCCCCAGATCCGGATGGGCGCGCCCGGCGACGACGGGTAGCTCCACACTCGATTTGATGCCGGGCGTTGCCGCGCACACGTACGGGATGGAGTTGACGCAGTGGTTCGCGGTCGCCACGATGCCGGGATTGCGTTTCAGCCCGTCCGCGACGGTCGTGGGTTGCCAGCCCCGAATGGTCACGAAAGTGTCGGGGTCTCCGGCGATTTCGATCTCGTAGCGTTCCCCCTCCGGTCCGAATTCCCAGCCCGGTTCCAGGTTCTCCTCCCCCATCAGCCAGTTGACCGCGATCCGCACAACCGGTCGGTCACCGACCATCGCGTCCCATGTGAATCGCTGCGCCGCGACCCTACCCGGCTCGAGGATCCCCATCGGGGACTCGATCGGGCCGGTCGCCACGGCGATCTCGTGGGAGGTGCGGATCGGGGCGTCGGCGAATCCGAGGGTGTCCACGCACATGGCCGCCGACTGGGCGAACCCGCCGGTCAGCAGCCTGAGCATCGGAGATTCGCGGGCCTGCTCGGGGGTGCCGCCGAAGCCCATCACCGTCCGCAGCACATCCGGGGCGTCGTAGGTGCGCATATCCGAGAACTCCTCGGCCCGCACGAATGTCACCTTCGACGACATCGCCGAGAGCACCAGCGGGTGCAGATCTGTGGTCCCACCGGGATTGATGCCGATCCCGTGCAGGGTGACGCCGCCGTCGGCGCAGGCCCGCTCCAGTTCGGCATCACGGTGGGTCGGATAGAACCAGCCGACCGGGGTGACCACGTTCTTACCGGACCGCAGAATGCGCGCCACCTCACCGGCATTCGGGATCAGCGGGGCGTACACCACCGCATCCGCGTCCAACGCCAGAATTTCCTCCACATCGCCGGTGGCGGTGACACCCACCTGCGCCGTGCCGAGAATCTCACCGACATCCAGGCCGCGCTTGCCCTCGGAGTGCACATAGCAACCGACGAGATCCAACTCGGGATGCGCCTGCACCGCTTCGATCGCCGCCCTGCCGACTCCGCCGGTAGCCCACTGGACAACCCGCAACATGACACCTCCAGAGAGAAGCTCTTGATAAGAGAGAGTGTCTCTCGAGAAGAGTGGCCTCGCAACCACGGACTGCCACCGCACACCGAATGCGCTTGAACGTATGTTCGATAGAACGTAGATTCGATCTCATGTCGACACCGCTGCAGGGTTCGCTGCTCGACGGCTTCGGGGATCTGGGGCTCGAGCCGCTGGACGGGATACGGCGCACGGTCCTGGGCGAGGGTGCCTGGGTGGATGTGCTGCCGGGGTGGCTGTCCGGGGCCGATCTGCTGTTCGAGCGGCTGGCCGCGGAGGTGCCGTGGCGCGCGGACCGGCGGCAGATGTACGACCGCATGGTGGACGTGCCGCGGTTGCTGCGGTTCTACGACGAACGCGAGACGCTGCCCGACCCGGTGCTCGACGAGGCCCGCGAGGCATTGAGCGCGCACTACCGCCGCGAACTCGGCGAGCCGTTCCGCACGGCGGGGCTGTGCTACTACCGCGACGGGAACGACAGCGTCGCCTGGCACGGCGACACCTCCGGCCGGGGCGCGACACACGACACCATGGTCGCGATCGTGTCGGTCGGCGCGCCGCGCCCGCTGCTGCTGCGCCCGCGCGGCGGAGGCACGCACCTGCGCTACCCGCTGGGCCACGGCGACCTGATCGTGATGGGCGGTTCCTGCCAGCGCACCTGGGAGCACGCGGTGCCGAAGACGCGGCGGCCGGTCGGCCCGCGCATCAGCATCCAGTTCCGGCCCCGCGGCGTCCGGTAGCCACGCAAAGTTCGATCTCCGGCCACCGGGGTGCAAGCGAGCCATAAGCGTTCTCGTCGTACCGGCCGGTTACATTGGCTCCATGAATACGGTTGGGGCGGGAATTCTCTCGGTGATGCCGCTGCACACGATCTCCGACGTGCACGGGGAATCCGGGCTGCGGCGGCGCCTCGAGCTGGAATCGGAGAAGCTGCCGGAGCCGGAGCGGGTGGGCGCCGCCCTGGATCTCGCCTCCGATCTGCACCGCGAGGACCGGTACGGGCGCGAGCCGTACGTCAATCACCTGCTGCGCGTGGCGATTCGGATCGTCAGCCACTACGAGGTCCGCGAGACCGACGTGGTGGTGGCGGGCCTGCTGCACGACGCGGTGGAGGATCACGCGCCCGAACTGTCCGGCGCGCGAACCGGTTCGACCACCGACGGCGCGCTCACCGAGGTGGGCGAGCGGTTCGGCGACCGGGTGGCGACGCTGGTCGCCGCCGTCACCAATCCCCCGCCGGACCCGTCGATGGACCGGCACGCCCAGTACCGCGAGTACGTCTCCACCAGCCTGGACCGCGACCCCTGGGCGCGGGTGGTGAAGATCTCCGACTTCACCGACAACGGCGTGGGCATCCTGTACGCGACCGGCCCCGTCATGCACAAGCTGGCCACCAAGTACCGCCCCCTCACCGACGTCTACCGCGACCTGGTGACCCGCACCGACACACCCCTGGCCGACCACGTGAAGGACCACATCCTCGACCAGCTCGACCGTGCCGACGAACGCTTCGACGCCATCCTCACCCGCAGCTGACACCCTCACGCCGCACCCCCTGCACGTTCCCGCACCCCCTACAGGCCCCTGGAAGGCGTGCGCGAACCAACAAGGGGTGCGGCAACGCACGTGCGGGGCGTGTTCGGGGAGGACGCCGCGGGCGACGAGGAACGGCGGGATGCTGCGGACTATCGGGATTCGGCGAAATACGCGCAGCGGCAAGGGGGTTCGATCGGAGTCGAGAGGTTCACCGCGCCGGAGACCGCCGGGGCGATCGCTCGGGCGTGCGCCACGCGCTGCACGGCCTGCGTGATCGCCGTCGGAACGAGGCGGCGGCGCTGCACGCGGGCCAGGTCGGAGGTCGTCACTCGGTACGAAAGTAGCAGGGGTGCAAGGATTCTCGCCGCCGCCACCGCGTCCTGGACGGCGAGATTGATGCCCACGCCGCCGACCGGCGACATGGCGTGGGCGGCGTCGCCGAGGCACAGCAGGCCGTCGGTGTACCACCACACGTCGAACGGCATCGCCCAGCGGCGCGAACCCAAACCCGCCGCCGACCGCAGCACCGACGTGCGCCCGTCGCAGGCCACCGTCAGATCGGCCCGAATCTCGCCGCTGCCACCGTCTTTCGTCCGATACCCGACCCCGGCGACGCGGCCGTCCGCCCAGATCACCTCGCTCCCTTCGGTATTCATCCGCAACCGGAAGGTCGGCTCGCGGTCGGCGGCGCGCGTGAGCAGATCCAGCAGGTCCCACTGCGGCACCATCGCGATGTACTTGTGCCTGCCCGGCAGCCCGGTGAACGTGGCCAGGGTCTGCATCCGGCCGCCGATCGGCAGCTGCACGGTCGTCAGCCGGCGCTGGGGTAGCTTCGCGAACCCCTCCCCCAGGCCCAGCTCGTCGAGCAGGTCCAGGGTCGTCGGGTGCACCGTATCGCCGCGGAAATCGCGCAGGAAGTCGCCGTGCTTCTCCAGCACGGTCACCTCGACCCCGGCCCGGGCCAGCAACAGCCCCACCACGATTCCCGCCGGGACAACCTCCGGGACGCGTGGGTCCCGGCAAAAAGCGTGCCGGGAAAGGGGTTGTGGCAGGCCGGGTCGACAGGTCTGATTCAGCAGACCCGAGGCAGGCCGGGATCGGCGGGCCGTAGGCACGCCGGAGATCAGCGGGCCTTTGACACGCCGGAGATCAGCGGGCCTTTAGCAGGCCGGGATCGGCGGGCCTTAGGCAGGCCGAGATCGGCTGGCCGACACGAACTACCTGTGCTTCGATGGTCGGCGGGAGCGTGGTTCGGGGCGGTGAATCGGTCAGGCTCGGGCGCGGCGGAGGATGAAGAAGTAGGGGTCGGTCATGCCGCGCAGGTCCATCACGCCGAGCAGGGTGTCGGCGTCGACCGCGCGGAAGATGTCGATGATCGGCAGGTGGTCGTAAACCATTGCGGCGCCGACCTTCCCGCGGAACTCGAGATCGCGCAGCCGAGCCCGCGGCGCCCTTGTGCGCAGCAGCGGGCGCAGCACGGGCAGCAGCCTGCGCGCCGCCCGGACACCCGCGAGCGGAATTCGGCCCGCCAGCGCCAACGGGACGCGGCGCGGATCGACCGGGAACACGTCCCCGTCGGGGCCCGCGAACAGCAGCGGCTGCACCCGGTCGGCGCCGTCGAACTGCTTTCCGCACCAACCGGATTCGACCAGCACCCCGGCCCACGGATGCCCGGTGTCCAGCTCGTCGCCGTGCCAGCGGCCGGTGGTGATCTCCTCGACGCGCACGGCGGGCAGGCCGTCGAACAGTTCCCATGCCTGCCGCGGCGTGCAGCCCTCCTGCCGGAGCGCCCGCAATCGCGCCGCGGGCGTATCGACGCCGGTCATATCGTCCTCCTCGACGACGAGAGCAAGTGACTCATTGGATTTCACATTATCTCAGTGCGCACGAGCGGGCGAGGGTCACCTCGGGCGATCGACGGCCGTCCACACGCCCCGGTGTGATCGAGACCACCGGCACCGCCACTAGACCTGAAGCATTGTTCAGGTAGCAACATGACTGCCATGACCGCAGCACACGCCGAGGCCCCCACCGTCGCGGACGCCACCACCGATCACACCGACGACGCCGCCGCGATCCGGCAGCTCGTCGCCGATGTCGAGGCGGGCTACAACACCAACGATGCCGAGCTCATGACCTCGGGTTTCCTCGAGAACGCCACGGTGGTCAACGCCGTCGGAATGCTGCTCACCGGCCGGGACGAGCTGTTGACCAGCAGCCGGGCCGGGCTGGCCGGATTCCTGAAGGACGAGCACGTCCGCTACGACGTCACCGACATCACGTTCCTGCGCCCCGACATGGCCGTCGCGCACAAGGTCGCGCGCGCCACCACCGCCGACGGCGAACTCATCGACGCCGATCCCGCGATGATCGCCCTCTACGTGCTGGTCAAGGAGAACGGCCGCTGGTGGGCCGCGGCCCGCCAGAGCACCCCGATCCCCCGGGCTGCCTGAGGCCCGGGCGCGGGGGCCGCCCGCCCCACCCACACCCCCCCCCCCGCCCGGGCCGCGCGGGCGCGCCCGCCCCGCGCGCCGCGCCCGCCCGGGGCGGGACCGACCCCCCCACCCCCCCCGCCCCCCCACCCGATAAAGACCCCCCCAAAAAAACCCACCCCCCCCACCCCCCAATTTATTAAAACATGAGCAAAAATAAAAACCCCAAAAAAAAACACCCCACCCCCCCCCCCAAAAACCCAAAAA
>NZ_JARWQD010000294.1 GCF_029869545.1 Nocardia wallacei
GTTTGAAGTGGCGGGAGCTGGAGAGGCCACTGCCTGACCAGGGACACCAGGGGACGCACAACCGACCGGGAAACCGGCGGCACGAAGGCCCTGGGTCCTACCGTCAGAGATCATTTGCTACTCCAGTTCCCGACCCAACTCATCGGTCAACGACGCCCGGCGGGCGCCTTCGGGTCGAGGAATGAAGGCCAGGGACCCGGCCAGATGGTCTGCGCCGCGGACGGTCCCCCGATGGTGCTGCCCACCCCTCAAGGAGAATCTAAAGCGAATCTGAACCGAAAGTCAACGGCCCGATCGTCTCCGTGTTCGTCGCTGCGGTGCTCTGGATGGGCGACATCAGGAGCGGTGGTGTGCGGGTTGCGATTGGCGAACTCGGGCTCGGTGCGCCGACCTGGATGATTGGATCGTCGGCTACATGACCCGGCGTATCTGCAGGATGGAGGTGGTGAATCGGCTGATGGTCGAGGTGGGGGTTCGGTGGTGGCTGTCGTGGCCAGGCTGCGCGGATGTTTGTGATGACGCGAGTCACCTTTGACATTCCGTAGACATTCGCCTTAGATTCCCTTCGTGTTCGCTAGGTGGCGGAAGGGCTGCTCAGCTTGGGCGCTAGCCCTACTGGCGACATCGGCCGATCCGGCTATGGACATCAACTGCCTCTGGTAGCCGGCCCCAACGACGGAGGGGAACCAAAATGGATCACGACCAATCGGAACGACCGGCGGCACCGTCCCCGCCTGCACAGAATCTCGCTGCATCCACAACGGCGCGACAGCCAACAGAGCGGAGGGGTTCCAGCCACGGCGACGGCGGACTGCCGTCGGCGCTCATCGGTTTCGACGGACTGTTCTCGACAGTCGAAAAGCCGACAGATTTCGCCGGATTGCCATTTGCCTTCCCCGACAACCTGAATGCGACTCCGCTGGGCCGAATATACTGTGCGACAGCGCAGATCGATGATCACGGACGGCTATCCAACCGCGCTGCGCCCCGGGCAATGAAATGGCCTCCAGGCCAGCATCTCTCGTTCCGATTCGATGGCTCCGCAGTACTCGTGCAGGCTGCCGAACACAGTCGTTGGAGGTTGGGCAGAGCCGGACACCTGCATCTCCCAGCCGAGTACCGGCACATGTGCAAACTCGCGACAGGCGACCAGGCTCTTGCTGTCGCAGCGCCGAAGTACCAACTCCTAGCCGTCGTGCCAACGGCCGTGGTTGCTGCTGCGCTCTGGCACCATCGGCCCGAGATGTGGGAGACCGCATCGTGACCGACGACCTAACCGCTGCGGTTCGGCTCATCGCCGCGAAACTTGGGCTCAAGCCTGAAGACCTTGGGTTCGGCGCCAACCCAGCCGCCAAACCGGTGCCGACATTCCGCGAGTACATCGGAAAGCTAAGAAGCTCCCTGCCGTCATCGACCGTGCACACCTACGATCCGTATTGGCGAGTGATCGAAAAAGCCTGGGGTGAGCGATATCTCAACGAACCCACAGCAACTGAGATTGATGAGCTGGTCAAACTGCACCGCGCTCGCGCCGTCGTCCGTCGCAACTCACGGGATGGACGCGGAGCAGCGATCCACATGGTCACGGCCTTTCGATCCATTTACAACAACGCGCTCCGCGACGGTATCCCAACGCACAATCCCGCGAGGCGGGCCACCATCCCGCGGCGGCTACCCAGCCCTCGACACGCGCTTACCCGTGACCAGGTGCTCCAGATCGGCCAAATCGCCTCCACAACGGGCAACGACATCGAACTCGACTCACTTCTCGTCCGACTGCATATCGAATCGGCCTGTCGAAGGTCCGGAGCACTGAATCTCGGACTCGACGACCTGGACGTCGAAGACTGCCTGATCAAGCTACGCGAGAAGGGTGAAACCGTTCGGTGGCAGCCGATTACACCGATGCTGATGCAGCGACTGCTTGAGCACGCCCTCAATCGCGGCGGTCGTGATGCAACCGACAGAGTGCTGCGCTACCGCAACCTCCGCCCGATCGGCATTTCGCGCTACACATATCTCACCAACAGGCTGTACGAGCACCTACCGTGGGCTGCTCGGCTCCAAATCAGCGCGCACTGGGTCCGCCACACCACCTTGACCTTCGTCGATCGCGAGTTCGGTCCGGCTGTCGCACATGCCTACGCCGGCCACACCGACAATCCGCGCTTCCTGGGGTCGACGGGGATCTACACTGCGGCCTCGATCATCGAAGTGGCAGAGGCACTCGTCGCCCTGACAGGCCAGCCCCATCCCCTTGCACGGGAAGTTCGGCATCCCCTCGCACCGAGGGGGCGTGATGACGGTAACCTCTGACTCTATGAACACGCATTTGATGCGAGTTCACCCCTATCTGGCCGATAGAGTCGTGGAACAGGTGCCCGTCCTGCGTGACCAGGCCGACCGTGTCGTGGATGGAGCGGCCGGTCAGCTCGCGCACGTCCACGCCGTTGATCCGCACGGCACCGGAGTCCACGTCGTAGAGCCGCGAAACCAGCTGGGCGATGGTCGATTTCCCCGCCCCGGAGGATCCGACGAGCGCGATCATCTGCCCGGGCTCGGCACGCAGCGAGATCCCGTGCAGGACCTCGTGTCCGCCGCGGGTGTCCAGGGTCGCGACATCCTCCAGCGAGGCCAGCGACACCTTGTCGGCCGAGGGGTAGCCGAAGCGCACATCATCGAACTCGACCGAAACCGGGCCCGCCGGAACGGACGTCGCGCCCGGGGCATCCTGGATCAGCGGCTTCAGGTCCAGCACCTCGAAGACCCGCTCGAAGCTCACCAGCGCCGACATGATGTCGACCCGGGCGCTGGCCAGTGCCGTCAGCGGTGTGTACAGGCGGGTCAGCAGCAGCGACAGCGCCACCACCGAACCGGCGTCCAGCTGCCCGCGCAGCGCGTACCACCCGCCCAGGCCGTACACCAGGGCCACGGCCAGTGCCGACACCAGCGTGAGCGCGGTGACGAAGACGGTCTGCAGCATGGCGGTGCGGACCCCGATATCGCGCACTCGGCTCGCGCGCAGCGCGAATTCGGCCGACTCCTGCCGCGGGCGGCCGAACAGCTTCACCAGCGTGGCGCCGGGCGCGGAGAATCGCTCCGTCATCTGGGTGCTCATCGCGGCATTGAGCTGGGCGGCCTCGCGCTGGATCCCCGCGATCCGCACACCCATGCGCCGCGCGGGAATCATGAACAGCGGCAACATGACCAGGGACAGCAGCGTGATCTGCCAGGACAGGCCCATCATCACGACCAGGGTGAGCAGCAGCGTGACCACGTTTGTGACCACGCCCGACAGGGTGGTGCTGAAGGCCCGCTGCGCGCCGATCACATCGCTGTTCAGCCTGCTCACCAGCGCGCCGGTGCGGGTGCGGGTGAAGAAGGCGATCGGCAGGCGCTGCACGTGGTCGAACACCGCGGTGCGCAGGTCCAGTATCAGGCCCTCGCCGATGCGTGAGGACAGCCACCGGATCACCACGCCCAGCGCGGCGTCGGCCACCGCGACCAGTCCGATGATCACCGCCAGCAGCACCACCGAGTTCGGGGCGGCATGGCCGACGATATTGTCGATCACCTGTTTGACCAGTACCGGATTCGCCACCGCCAGCACCGCCGAGACGATGCTGAGCACCAGGAATCCGATCAGCGCCCGGCGGTGCGGCCGCGCGAACCGCAGGATGCGCCGAGCCGTGGCGCGGCTGAGCGCGCGCCGTTCCTGTGGCGCATGCGCCTGCCGGTAGAGCTGACTCCACGCCTCCGACTCGATACTCATCCGTTCGCTCCTTCGTCGTCGGGCAATTGAACCCGAGGGCACCGACACTAAGACCTCAACAATGGTTCAGGTCAAGCCCATGCCTCGGCCGCAGGAACGGGAAGTGCGGTTTTCGATATCGGCCTATGTATCTATTGCATACCGATGACCGCACGCTACCTGGGCGACAAACTGTCTTCCGGCCCATATCAGCGCCGGGTATGCGATTCGAACAGGGCGGGGCCATACATCCCGAAAGGTGACAGGAAATGCCGCATGTGGCAAGGCTGCCAAGACACGCGACATCCGGTTGACCGCGCTCGCGGCGGCATGCGGGTATCGGCGCGAGTAGCAGTGCCTGAATGAGGGGCGTACCCGGGTTGCGGCAGTTGCAGCTGTTGCAGCGGGTGCGGGACGACATGGTCGAACTGCTCGGCCGCCGGACCGGTCCTCATTTGCACGTCAAGTTGGGCGAGGTGGCCGATGAGGTCCGTTCGGCACGCAGAACGCTGGGTGATGCGGACGAGGATGGCTCCCGACAGGTCCAGCGCATCGGACACGAGGGAGATCTGTACCGGCCCGAGGAATTGCCGCAAGGAAAATTCCACAACCGCAGTCTTCCGCCTGAAGTCCAGGTCCGTGAGGGGTACCTGTATTTCGAAACGAATGCGGCAGCGGAACGGTATGGCGAAGAAGTTCTCGGCCCGATCCGTGACAGTTTACCGCCCGAACAACTCCATGCCGTGAGAAAATTTACCGAATGGGGGTACCCCTTCAAATTTCTGCGGGATGCAAACCCACCGACCGCCCGGGTCGAACAACAGATCGAACAATGGTCGAACGCGCAATCAGTTTACGAGCGCCTGACTCCGCTCACCGGCGAAAAGCCCGTCCCGACCCTTTCTTTGCTGCAGTCGCTGAGCACCAGGAGCGACCTCACCGACCAGCAGAGAAGGGTAATAGCAGAGATATTGAACAGTCCCGAACCGCAGGGAAAGATAGATGAAACATGGCTCGACTCCTTCGCCTTCAGGCGAGCCGAAAAATTCTTCGAAGGTGACCTTACTCCCGAGGCCGTGCTTCGGGATGCAAAATTGATCGAACGCGCTGTCGACCGTCCACTCCCGGATCCCGTCCATGCAATTCGAGAATTGCAGGACATCGACTTCCTTGTGGACGCGGATGGGAACAGAATAGGCTCCCGCCCCCTCACCCCGGAGCTGATGGAGTCGTTGCGCGGAGCCGTTCAGACCGAAAGTCGTTTCATCTCTACGAGTCTGGGCCCGGATCGGGCAAGAGTCGATATGGATGCATCGAAATTTGCGGACAGGGAATTAGCAGAGCTCGAAGGCGTTGGAAAAGAGGAGAAAAAACATCAATTGGAGCTGGATGTACCGGCAGGCAGTGGTGGTCTTTGGATAGGGGCGCGGAGCGTCTATCCGGATCAGCGGGAGCTGATCTTGGCGTCCGGAACGCGATACCTTATTTACGAGGTGTGGCCCAATCATCTGGGAGGGTATAACATCGGAGCGGAAGTGCTTCCACGATAGGAGGGTCGGCCCAGAAATCTGAAACAGAGGTTTTCATGAACGTAGAGGTGCCTGGTGATGATAGGCAGCATTCTGATGGGTATCCGGTAATCGCGCGATATGAGAGGTGGACCAGAAAGCCGCTGATCTACCTACCGGTGGCATCACGGGGTGATCTTATCGGCTATTTGTGGGGTTCGAGGAATTGTATTTCTGCGGGATTTATGCGTCGCTTCCCGATCCCCGGGTCGAATTTCGGAGCCCTGCTGTTCTGGGAAGAACGTCTCGGACGCTGCTATCGGGAGGGGCTTACACCGCCGGAAGCGGTCAGGCGGTGGATCGGCGCCCCCGAGGATCCCATCGGGGGCGGGATCTCGGATACTCGCGAACGAGAAGCGCCGAATCTGCTTGCGTTGTGGAACCAGCTCAACCCTACCGGCCCGCCACTCGGATCCGGACCGGACATCCAGGACGGCACGTTCGAAGATGGCACACCCTTGGACCGCTCCGAGGACTGGGGTCCACTGGTCGGTGCACCCCCACCACCGACCTACCGCACCGAAACCGACGCGGCCGTCCGATTTCTGCCGGTCACGAAGGACGACGCACCGATCGGTTACCTGTGGTCTTCGGTTTCCGGCGACGCCGCCGGATACCTGCCCCACGCTGCCGCAGGGCGCTCCGGAACGGTTGCTGCGGGACTGTGGAAAACGAGACTGAGCGACGCCTATGCCCGAGGACAATCACCACTGGCCGCCCTACGATATTGTCGAACATTCCCCGCACATCGCCTGGCGGGCCGTATCGCGAAAAACGCAATCGAGCACGAAATCGCGAGTCTCGCCGAACTTGGAACCATCGCTCGGCAATGAGAGGTATTCGGCCGGGCCACCGGCAGCACGTCAGCTCGGGTTCACAGCGAGCGGCGGTTCGACCTGCGGAACCGGCGATGCGTCCCGCGGCGGACGTATGGTCGAAACCATGAAGGCGATCCAGTACGAACGTGTCGGCGGGCCCGAGGTGTTGGAGCTGGTCGAGGTGCCGGTGCCCGAGCCGATCGGCGAACAGGTCCGGGTGGCGGTGCGGGCCGCCGGGGTGAATCCGGCCGATTGGAAGTTCCGGGAGGGGCTGATGCCCGGCGCGCCGGACTTCCCGCGCCGCGCCGGAATCGAGATCGCCGGATTCGTCGAGGCCGCCGGGCCGGACGCCGCGTGGCGCGTCGGCGACGAGGTGATCGGCTGGTCGCAGACCGGCGGCTACGCCGAATACGCGCTGGCCGTCCAGCTGGCCCCGAAACCGGCGGGCCTGCCCTATCCCGATGCGGTGGCCGTTCCCGTCGCGGCGAACACCGCGGACGGCGGCCTCGGGGTGCTGGAGCTGAAACCGGGGGAGACGCTGGTGGTGAACGGGGCGTCCGGCGCGGTCGGCGCGATGGTCGTGCAGCTGGCGCGCGAGGCGGGGGCCGAGGTGATCGGCACGGCGTCGGCCGCGAATCAGGAGGTGGTGCGCGCACTCGGCGCGACGCCGACGCCGTACGGCGAGGGCGTCGCCGACCGCATCCGGTCCCTCGCGCCGAACGGCGTCGATGCCGTATTCGACTGTGCGGGACACGGATTCCTCGATGCGGCCATCGAATTGCGCGGCGGCACGGAGCGAATCGTCACCATCGCCGACGGACAGGCGCAGGCGAAGGGCGTCGCCTTCTTCTCCCGAACCGGTGGCGCCGCACTGGATGTCGTCGAGCGGGTGGCACGGCTGGTGGCGACCGGCGCGTTCCGCCTGCCCGGCCCCGCCCGCACCTACCCGCTGGCCGAGGCCGCCGCCGCGCAGCGCGAAAGCGAAACCGGCCACGGTCTCGGAAAGATCGTCCTCACCATCGGCTGATCGGGCAAATCCCTACCAGCGCAACGGAAGTGCCTTCGGACCGCGCACCAGCAGCCCGCTCTTCCACGGTATCTCCTCGTTCGGAACCGCCAGGCGCAGCGACGGAAACCGGTGCAGCAGTGCGCTCATCGCGACCTGCAGCTCGAGCCGCGCCAGCTGGGCGCCGAGACAGTGGTGGGCACCGTGCCCGAAGGCCATGTGCGGGTTGTGTTCCCGGGTCAGGTCGAGCGCATCGGGATCGTCGAAGATGCGCTCGTCGCGATTGGCGACCTGCATATTGACGAACACCGCCTCCCCCGCGCGCACGGTGACGCCGCTCAGCTCGACGTCCTCGGTCGCGATCCGCGGCGACGAGCCACCGGAACCCAGCTGCACGTAGCGCAGCAGTTCCTCCACGGCGCCGGGCACCAGATCGGGCCGATCGCGCAGCGACTGCCAGTACTCCCGCTCGGTGAGCAGCACGTACGCGAAGTTGGCGATCTGGTTGGCGGTCGTCTCGTGGCCCGCGATCAGCAGCCCGATTCCCATATTGACCAGCTCGGTCTCGCTGAGCCGGTCCTCGTCGTCGCGGGCGGCCACCAGCGCGCCGAGCAGGTCGTCGGACGGCTCCCGCCGACGCTGCGCGACGAGTTCGGCGAGGTAGTCCTCGAGCGCGGCGCGCCCGGCGGTGATCTGCTCGCGGGTGTAGGCGGTGGTGGACAGGATCATGTCGGAGAAGTCCCGGAACCGGTGCTGGTCGCGGGTCGGGACGCCGAGCATCTCGCAGATGACGGTGACGGGCAGCGGCAGCGCGAAGTCCGCGACCAGATCCGCGGGCGGGCCGGACCGTTCGAGAACGGTCAGCAACTCGTCCACGATCGCCGCGACGCGCGGTCGCAACTGCTGGACCCGGCGCCCGGTGAACGCCTTGACCACCAGCTTGCGCAGCCTGGTGTGCTCCGGCGGGTCCATGCTCAGCAGCGCATCGGCCCGGGCGGGGACCGGTGTCGTGCGCGGCACGTCCTCGCGGCCGACGGCGGCGGCGCGGCTGAAACGCCGGTCGGCGAGGACCAGCTTG
Organism: Nocardia wallacei; assembly: GCF_029869545.1. Taxonomy (GTDB): domain Bacteria; phylum Actinomycetota; class Actinomycetes; order Mycobacteriales; family Mycobacteriaceae; genus Nocardia; species Nocardia wallacei_A. The sequence goes on from NZ_JARWQD010000294.1 coordinate 8,222, forward strand.
GCGTCGTCGTATCGGGTGACCAGCCAGCCCTCGCCGCCGTAGGGCAGCCGGATGCGGGCGACCGGTTCCTCGCGCTGGAGCTTCGCGAACAGCGGATGCATCTCGAGGCGGATCGGTTCGCCGAAGGGGTACCGGCGAGGCTCGGCGTGCACGGTCATGCGACTCCCTTTCCCCGGATGTAAGCAATTGCTTACTTAGCCACGGTAAGTGAGGCCGCGGAGCCCGTCAACGCATGAATCCCATTACGGCGGTGGGTAATTCACATCCGTCCGCTCCAGCAGCGCCCGGGTCGCGCGCAGCACATGATGAGCAACCAGATTCGGGTCCGCGCTCGCCAGCGGCTCCCGGCCGTGCACCGACCGCATCAGCCCGATGCCCAGTACCCAGGCGAGCAGCAGATCCGCCCGCAGGTCGCCGTCCGGTCCGTCGGTCAGCGCGGACAGCGCGCGGACGTATTCGTCGCCCAGTTCACGGCGGATCGCCGAGGCCCCCTCGTCGTGTCCGCTCGAGCGCAGCGCGGCCTGCAGCCAGTACTCCTGCGCCGCGGCGTCGGCCGGAACCAGCGCCCGTGCCAGCAGCCGCGCGGGCAGGCTACCGGCGGGACCGTCCTCGAGCACGCGCCGCCCGCGATCCGCGATCGCCGCCCGGAACAGCTCGTCCTTACTGCCGAAGTACCGGAACAGCAGGGCCTGGTTCACCCCGGCGCGGGCCGCGATATCGCGCACCGTGGCCCGCTCGTACCCGCGTTCGGCGAACAACTCCTGCGCCGCCGCCAGCAGCGCACCCCTGGTCGCGGCCGCATCCCGCTTCCGTTCGCCCGGCTCCTTCGCGCTCGACATGGATCCTCCGCTCACCGCGCCCCGGCACACCCCCGGCAGCGTAGGGCACCGGAGAAGCGGACAAAGCGGGCGCGGGCCGCCGGTCGTTCCGGACCGCCGCCGTCGCGAACCCCGGATCCGCAACTGCGAGTGGCGGTTCTGGCCGACGTCGTGCGGAGGTGACCGAAACCGCCGGTTGCTTCGGGGTTGCCGAAGCATGGGGATGCGGAGGGTTATTGCGACATATCGGTCGCGGTCGCGGACAACGGATTGTTGCCCGCCGCACCGGGCGATGCGGCCGGACGGCCGTCATTTCGCCCGGGTCGTGGCGGATCAGCTGCCGAACGGCAGGGTCCCCGGCGGGATCTGGTAGCCGGAGCTACCGGCGAAGACCGAACCCCAGGCGCCGAGCAGCCAGTTCAAGACGTTGGTGAGCATGGAAACCTCCGTGGGTGTATGCCAGCCCATTGCCGACATGACCGATCGGTAGCGGAATCGCCGGATGTGATTCGTCCGTTACAAACTACTGGTTGCCACGCCCGCGGCGCGTTTCCCCGTTGTGAATCTCACGAAACGCGGTGTGGCGCACGTCACTTACAGATTGTGTGGGCCGGTGTCCGGACCGAGTTCCGGCGGGGAGCACAATGTTCCGGTGGTGATGAAGATCGACGGCGCGGCGCGCACGGTGACGGCCGACCACCCGATCGATCTCGCGCACACCGTCGCGCCGCTGCGGCGCGGCGCCGGGGATCCCTGCCACCGGACGACCTCCGACGGGGCGCACTGGCATGCGTCGCGGCTGCCGTCCGGCCCGGTCACCTATCGACTCGTCCAGGGCGGGCCGCGCGCGGTGGCGGCGCGGGCGTGGGGTCCGGGAGCCGAGGAATTCCTGGAACGGCTGCCCGCCATGTTGTGCCTCGACGAGGATGTGGCCGGATTCGCGCCGGAGCATCCGAAGATCGCCGAGGCGCACCGCCGCCACCCCGGGCTGCGAATGCTGCGCACGGGCCTGGTGTTCGAGACGCTGGTGCCGACGATCCTGGAGCAGCGTGTGCACACCGTCTCGGCCCGGGCCTCGTGGCGAAAGCTGGTGTGGCAGTTCGGCGAACCCGCACCGGGCCCGGTACCCGCGCCGATGCGGGTGGCGCCCGACGCCGACACCTGGCGGTACATCCCGTCGTGGACCTATCACCGCGCCAACGTCGATCCCCAGCGCGCCAAGACCATCGTGCTGGCCGCCCGCATGGCCGACAAGCTCGAACAGGCCGCCGCCATGGACCACGCGGCGGCCGCCCGGCGGCTGTGCACGGTGCCGGGCATCGGGGTGTGGACCGCCGCCGAGGTCGCCCAGCGCGCGTTCGGTGACCCGGATGCGTTGTCGGTGGGCGACTTCCACCTGTCCGACATCGTCGGCTGGACCCTCCTGGGCCGTCCCATCGACGACGACACCATGATCGAATACCTGGAACCCCTGCGCCCCCACCGCTACCGCGCCGTCCGCCTCCTCGAGATCTCCGGCCAGGCCCGCAAACCCAAGTTCGCCCCCCGCACCCCATTGGTGGATATCACCCGCATCTGAGCCCGGGTCACTGGTGGGCGGCCTCACCCGCATCTGAGCCGGGTCACTAGCTGGCGGTCTCACCTGCGTCTGGGCCGGGTCACTGGTGGGCGGCCTTATCCGCATCTGAATTCCCGCCGGGTCACTGGGTGGCGGCCTTGTTTCCTGCGGCGCAGGCATGGGAGAGGGCCTGGGGGACGGGGATTCGGCCGAGGAACATCTCGGTGAGGATGGGCTCGATGGCCTCCAGGGCGGCGGCGAAGCCGGGGCCGCCGCCGGAGGAGATGCGCGGTCCGGCCAGGACGTCGAAGAACGGGGATACGTCGATTTCCCGGGCGGCCCAGTAGTCGCGGTACAGCTGCTGGTTGGCCACGACCGCCGGAACGGTCGCGCCGTCCTGTGCGAGAGGGCGGTTGCCCTCGGCGCTCCCCAGCCAGGCCAGCACCCGGCGGACGGCCTCGGGATGCGGACTGTCGGCATTGCCCGCGACACCGATCGCGTTGTTGGTGCTCACCCGCCCGGCGGGCCCCGTCGGCAGCAACGCGATACCCCACCCGAAGCGCGCCTGCCGGGCGATCTGGGCGAGGTTGTAGGTCCCGGACTGGAACAGCGCCAGCTTGCCCTGCAGGAAGGCGTTTTTCGCGAAGTCGCTGTTGGTGCTGGTATCGGCGGCCGAGGGCGCGAGCCGCTCCGCGACGAGCCGCACGAGATAGCCGAACGCCTCGACGCCCTGCGGACCGTCGAAGACGAAGCGGTCGTCGCGCTGGAACTGCCCGCCCGCCGATCCCAGGTAGGGCAGCTCGATCGACTGTAAGTCGTTGGCCGCGTTGTACGCCCACGGCGCCACGGCCGAAAGTCGTTGCAGCAGTGGGCGGAACGTATCGTCGCCGCCGGGACTCCACCGAACCGCCGCCAGCTCCGCGGGATCCACGCGGGCCGCCGCCAGCAGGTCGCGATTGAAGTACACCGCAGTCCCAGCGTCGACGAATTGCGGTACGGCCCAGAGGGTTCCGGCGCGGGTGTACTGGGTCACCGCGGACGGGTCCCACCCGCCCGCGGCCTCCGATCCCAGCGCGGCGCCGATATCGACCAGCCGCCCGGCATCGGCGTAATCCTCGTACAGGTTGGTCCAGAACAGGTCGTCGGCGGTTCCGCCCGCCACGTCCAGCCGCAGCTTCTGCTGGTAGGAGGCCCACGGCACCAGCGTGATCCGGACCTCGAGGTCCGGGTTCGCCCGTTCGAAGGCATCCAGCGACGCCCGGTACGCGGGCACGAACTGCTCGTCCCAGATGCGCAGCCGCAGCACGGTGCGCCCCGAGCCGTCACCGGGATGTCCGAGCCACAGCGCCGCCGCGACCAGCAGCACCGCACTGAGCGCGACACCCAGGATCACCCGCGTCGAGGTCTTCATCGCCGCCCCGTCCACGCGATCGACCGCAGCACCTGACGCTGGAATATCAGGAACAGCACCGCCAGTGGCACGATCGCCAGTGTCGTCGCCGCCATGACCAGCGTCCACTGCGTGTTGTACTGCGTCTGCAGGTTGGCCGTCGCGACGGTCAACACCTGCCAGGTGCGGCCGCTGCTCGCGACCAGCGGCCACATGAAGTTGTTCCACTGCGTGACGATCGTGATCAGCGTCAGCGTGGCCAGGATGGGCCTGCTCATCGGCACCATCACGTGCACCAGGATGTCGGCGGTACCGGCGCCGTCGAGGCGGGCGGCACCGAGCAGCTCCTCCGGAATCGACCGGAAGTATTGGCGGAGAAGGAATATCGCGTAGGGCGAACCGAACACGAACGGCAGCACCAGCGCCCAGAACGTATTGAGCAGGCCCAGCTTCGCGAACATCAGATACAGCGGTATCAGGGTCACCATGGGCGGCACCATCATCGTGCCCAGATACACCCAGAACAGCGGGTCGCGTCCGGGAAAGTCGGTGCGCGCGAACGCATAGGCCGCCAGGATCGAGGTGACCAGCTGCCCTCCGGTGACGAAGACGGTCATCAGCGCCGTGACCACCATCGCCCGCCCCAGCCCGCCCTGATCCAGCACGGTGTGAAAGTTGGCCCCTGTCACCGGATTCGGCAGGGCCAACGGCGACTGCGCCGCGAACTGTTCCGGCGTCTTCACCGCCGTCAGCGCGCTGAGCACCAGCGGCGCCACGGTGAGCAGCGCACCCGCCACCAGCAGCAGGTACACGGTCGCGGTGCGAGTACTCCGCCGGATTCGCTTGTGCGACAACGAATCAGTACTCATAGGTCGTCCTGTTCCGGAAGTACCGGTGCTGCACCAGCGTGATCGCGAACATGACCACGAAGACGACCAGCGCCATCACCGCCGCCCGGCCGGGCCGCCCGGCGTCGAAGGCCTCCGCGAACATGCGCATCGCCACCACATCCGTGCGATCGCCCGGGCCGCCCTTGGTGAGGGCATACACCGTGTCGAAGGTCTGGAACGCCGTCAGCACGCCGGTGACCAGGACGAAGAACATGGTGGGCCGCAGCAGCGGCAGCATCAGCCACCGGATCCGCCGCCAGCCGGTCGCGCCGTCCAGCGCCCCCGCGTCGAGGATCTCGCGCGGTATCGCGCGGATCCCGGCCACGAAGAACAGCGCCACGTACCCGAAGTTCGCCCAGATGCTCACCGCCGCAACCGATGGCAGCGCCAGCGCCGGATCCGACAGCCACTCGATCCGCCGCCCCAGCACCGCGTCGAGCGCGCCGTCGGTCGGCGCGAAGACCCACTGCCACACCACGCCGACCGCGACCGGCGCGCACATCCAGGGCAGGGCGAACACGACCCGCAGCGCCGCGCCGCCGCGCCGCCGTGCCAGCGGCGCCGCCACCGCGAAACCCAAGACCGTCTGCACCGGCACCACGATCGCCGTCAGCGCCAGCGTCACCAGCAGCGCATGGCCGAATTCCCGGTCGCCCAGCACCGATCGCCAGTTCTCGAATCCCACGAAGCGCATGGGCCCCAGCAGATTCCAGCTGTGCAGGCTCAGCCACGCCACCACCACGATCGGCAGCAGCAGGAAACAGCCGACGCCGATCAGGCTCGGCCCCAGCAGCGCATAGCTCGTCACGACACGACGAACCGCCCGTCGGTTCATGATCAGCGACGCTAGCCGGACGGGTAACGCGTCAGTCCCTGGGGCCACCCGCGACGTAGACGACCTGGCCGGAGACGAATCCGGCCCCCTCGCTCACCAGGAACGAGGCGGTGTGGGCGATATCCTCGGGCCGCCCGACCCGCTGCACCGGAATCTCGGCCGCGGCGGCCTTCTGGAAGTCGTCGAAATCCACGCCGACGCGCGCCGCGGTGGCCGCGGTCATATCGGTGACGATGAATCCCGGGGCGATGGCATTGGCGGTGATGCCGAACTTGCCCAGCTCGAAGGCCAGCGTCTTGGTGAAGCCCTGCATCCCCGCCTTGGCGGCGGAGTAGTTGGCCTGCCCGCGATTACCGAGCGCCGAGGTGCTGGACATGTTCACGATGCGCCCCCACCCGGCGTCGACCATATGCTTCTGCACCGCCCGCGTGAGCAGGAAGGCGCCGCGCAGATGCACGTTCAGCACCGCGTCCCAGTCGTCGACGCTCATCTTGAACAGCAGGTTGTCGCGCAGGATCCCGGCGTTGTTGACGACCACGGTCGGCGCGCCGAGTTCGGCCTCCACCTGCTCGACCGCCGCCGCCACCGATGCCTCGTCGGAGACGTCCGCCCCGAGCGCCACCGCCCGGCCGCCGGCGTCGTTGATCGCCTGCACGGTGTCGGCGCAGCTCGCGACGTCCAGATCCAGCACGCCGATCCGCAGGCCGTCGGCCGCCAGCCGCTTGGCGATCGCCGCGCCGATTCCGCGTGCGGCCCCGGAAACTACGGCAATTCGTTCGGCCATCAAGCTCCTCCGTCCTGGATTCGGGCGCTGTCGGACATCAGCCGGATCATTCCACCCACAGCGACCAGGTGCCGCCGCGGCCCTGGCCCTCGCAGACCAGCGCGTGCCCGTCGGTGGTGCGGGCGGTGGTGTCGGTCCCCGGAATGCACTTCGAGCCGCCCTCGTGGACGGCCGTGGAGACGGTGTTCGGGCCCGCCCAGCGGTACCCGCCGGTGCCGCGCAGGCACAGCAGGGTGCTGCCGTCGGAGGCGGCGCCGATGAGCCCGGCCTGCGCCTGGGTGCACGGCTCGCCCTTGACGACGGCGGGCGGGCCCGCTGCCGCCGGGGGCGCGACCGCGGTGGTGGGAACGGGCGCGGGCGGCGGGGTCGCGGCGACGGTGACGACGGTGGTGGCGGCCGTCGGCGTCGGATCGCTCCCCCATGCCGTGCGCGGCAGGGTCACTCCCGACAGCACCACGACCCCGGCGAGCACGACCACCTCGAGGATCCCGATCAGCAGCGCGAACATCGCCATGGCCCGGCCGCGGGGATGGCTGAAGGAGATGAGCCCGAAAACCAGTGCCACCGGGAACAATCCGAGCAGGGCGGCGATCAGCGCGATGATCGAATACGGATTGACGATCGGCGGTACTTCCACGCGCAGCCGCCCGGTCCGCCGCCGGTTCTGGGTGTTCTCCCAGCGCTCCTCGTCGGCATCGGCCGGTTCGCCGCGGCGGCGGGGGCGTTCGTTTTCCCAGTAGTCGTCGTCGGGTTCCGGGGGCTGGGCGCGTCTTCGGTTCCGCGCGGCCTCCCAGCGGTCGTATTCGGGGTCGGGCCCCGGGGCGTAGCGGTCGTCGGGGGCGGGCTGCCAGTGATTTTCCTCCGGTGGCGGCATCGGCGGCCGCCGATTCTGGCCGGGCCGGTCGTCGGGTTCCGCGGCGGGCGCGTACCGGCCGTTGGGCGGTGGCGGTGGCGCCCACCCTTCGTCGGATTCGGCCACCGGCCACCGCTGATCCTCCGGCGGCTCCGGCCGCCCGGGCTTCGCAGGTAGCCTGCGGACCATACCCAGTTCCTCTCACCTCACTCGTGCAGGAACCTCGGCAAACGGACCCGCCCCGATACCGAGAAAGGATAGGGGTCCCCACGGCGCCCGCAACTGGTGCAGCTCAGGAGCCATAACTCTGATCTTGATAGGTGCCGCGGGCGCGCCCGCCGCGGATTCACAGCGACGCCACGCACACCACGAATCTGCGCTGGTTGTACACGAACCCGCGATCGCCCGACGAGCATTCGTTGACATTGGTGGTGCCCTGCTTGATCTCCACCACGCGCACGGCCTTACCGGGCGGCCTGGTGCAGTCGGCGGGCTTCGGGGCGTCGGTCGCCATATCCATGCAACTGCCGACCACCCAGTTGATGTCGAGGCACAGCGGACCCTGCGGCGCCTGATCCGGATGCGCCGGCGGCATCGTGAACGAGCGATCCGCATCGCCCGGGCAGCGGCCGTTGGGCGGCGCCTTGCTGGTCACCTTGTAGCCCGACCCCCCGGTCGAACAGGTGGCCTTGGTGGGCGCGGCGCCACCGAACTCCACGCAGTCGCCCACGTTCAGCTCGATCGCCGCGGGATCCTTGCGCTCGGAGGCGTCCTTGTTGACCGCGGTGGCGGCCGTGGGCTCGGGCGTGGATTCGGTTGGCGGGGCGGCGATCTGGACCGGTGGCTCCGCCGATGTCGGGGCCGGTGCGGCGGCGGTCGTCGTGCCGACCTGCGCGGCGCGCGGCTGTACCGAGGACGAGTCGTCGCCGGAGCTCATCAGCGACAGCGCGGCGGCGGCCAGGCATGCGGTCGACAGCGCGGCGGCGATGACGAAGCCCGTCAAGGTGACTCCGGCATGGAGACGTCGTCTGCCCACGAAACCGAACCTCCTGGATGCAGCTCCGAACCGGCGACGAGATCCGAAGCGTCGGAGCGCAATTGCGTCGACGTAGTGCATACACGATGTCGGCGCGACGCGCGACTCGAGCGCGCGGACATGGTCACGATTCTGCAACGAACGCTTTGTGCATCTCGCCAACCATGCGGTCCGCCAACGAGAGTCGTTCGCTGTATACCTCGCCACCGGGCGTCGAAGACCCCGGAGAATAAACAGTATAAAAAGGATAACAGAGGATGAAGCTCGGCACGTTCGCCGCCACCGCCCTCATGGTCGTCGCCGCTGTGGGGATCGCCGCGGGAACCGTGAATGCCAGTCCGTCTACCCCCGGCCGGGAACTCACATCGTCCGGCGTCGATCAGGGAGTCGACTACCGCGCCACACTCGCCGAGGACGAGCGCACCCTGACCACCGTCGTCGACCACGGCAGGTTCGAGACCACCGCCGACGGCTCCCGGGTCCTGCTGCGCTCGGCGACCGACGCCGTAATCGCCGAGGTCCCACTGACTTTCGAGGTCAAGGGGCATCGGCTGCCGGTCGCCCAGCAGATCAGCGCCGACGGCCGGACGCTGTCGCTCACCCCGCGGGTGACCGCTACCGATATCGGTGAGATGCAGCCGATCGACCCGATGGGCCGGCTCGTCACCGAACTCAACAAGAACGTCGTCGGGATGGTCGTCGGCGGCGTGCTCGGCGGTCTCATCGGCGCCGTGCTCGGGTTCTTCTTCCTGAGCTGGCTCACCGGGCCGATCGGCCTGCTCGTCGGGGCGCTGGCCGGCGGCGCGATCATGGGCGGGCAGCCGTTCATCGACGCGCTGGCGGGCATCGTCACCGGAGTAGGCTGAGCGGCCCACTGTTCCTGCCGCCCTTCACGGTTGGTCGATCGTGCGCTCCCCGACCAGCGAGATCCGGATGCTGAGCAGCCATCCGGCGAACCAGAGCAGCAGGCGATCCCAGCGATCGAGACCCCGGTGCGCGTGACGGCGCCGAGTTCCCCTGCGCCGCACGGGCGCGGCGTGGCGGGCCCGCCCGGTGCGGCCCGCCGGGAGCTGCGGCACCTGTCGTCCGGGGGCGATGGCGTGCCGGGCCGGGCCGGTCGCGTGCCGGGCCCCGGTGCGCCCGGGAGGGGGCACCAGCCGCACCACCTTCCGTCCGTGCGCGGGGGCGGTCACGGCAGTGCCCGTTCGTCGAGGACGCAGCGGCCCGACTCCACCAGCACGGTCCGCGCGCGGCGGCGCACGCGGCAGGTGTCGACCGTGCAATCTATGTGCAACTGCATGGCGGCATGGGCCTGTTCGATGTTCAGGATGCCCGGATCGTCCCCGCAGCGCAGGAGTCCGGCGAGCGGGAGGTGCAGGCTCGTCAGCTGCATGCCGACACCTCCGCCGCGAGTCGCCGATATCGGCGACGCGGCGGAGACATATGGTCCTCCCAGGGCTGCTGGTGAATAGCCATGCCCACGGCTTCCATGGGTGTCAGGCCGACCTCGTCGGCGAGGCCGCCGACGGCGTGCAACAGGGTCGGCACCACCTCGGCAACCTGCAGTGCGGCCACCGCCTGCTGGCAGGTCAGCGTGCGACCCGGCAGATAGGACACCACCCAGCCGGCCTGGCCGACGCTGCGGGCGCGGTGCGGGGTTAGATCGCTGGTCATCAACGACGATCCGATGACGTGTACAGCCATGACTCCTCGTTCCTGCGTGCGATTCTGAAGGTGCCCATCCGGCTTCGAGCACACTTCCAGCATCCATCAACTGGACGTTCGCCAAGCCCGAATTGGATATCCACAGAGAATTCGCGCGAATCTCCAGCAGCGAATCCACCTGGGGGAGCAAGATTCTCCATAGTGGATGAAAGCTCCCCCGGGCATCCGAAGAGAACGGAGTGCGCTGTGTCTGAGAGTTCCGCGAACACGTCGTCGACCCTCCCCCGTCGCCAGCTCGGAAGATACCTGCGGGACTGGCGAACTCAGGCGGGCCTGACGATCGCCGAGGCCGCCAGGCTCATGGAGTGGGGTGCCAGCACCCTGCAGCGATTGGAGAAGGGCCAGGCAGATCGCATCCGCACCATAGACATTCAGGAACTCTGCCGCATCTACGGCATCCCCGACGACATCGCCGAGGGCCTCAAGGGCCTGGCCCAGCAGGCCGCCGTCAAGAGCTGGTGGCACGCCTACGGCGACCTGATCCCCGAAAACTTCGACGTATACGTGGGTTTGGAGGCCTCGGCGCACCGGCTCACCGCCTCCCAGTCCGAACTGGTCCCCGGCCTGCTGCAGACCGCCGACTACGCGCGGGCGCTGAACGCGCTCGGCTTCCCCGACGACAGCGAGGCGGAGCTGGAGCGCCGCGTCCAGCTGCGACTTCAGCGGCAGGCCTTGATAACTCGCAAGAATCAGCCCGCGACGGTGGATGTCGTCCTCGGCGAATCGGTCTTGCGCCGCGTCGTCGGAAGTGCAAGGGTGATGGCGGCGCAGCTGCGGCACTTGGCCGACCTGAGCACCCGGGACAATGTCACGCTGCGCGTCCTGCCCTTCGCAGCCGGTGTCCCCCTGGGCCTTTCGACCGGCCCGTTCGTGATCCTCGAGTTCGGAACCGACAGCAAGGGGCAGCCGGTGGAGCCGCCGGTGGTGTATGTGGAGGGCTTCACCGGGGATCTGTATCTCGAAAGACCAGGTGACGTGCGGCGGTATCGGCGGGCGCACGAGGGTCTGCTGCGCTGTGCGCTGGACGTCCCGACGAGCAGGAACCTGCTGCGGCAGGTCGCGAAGGAGTACATGGCATGAGGCTCATGCCTAATCGGACACAGGATTGAGCGCTCGGAAAGGACACAGGATGAGCAGTGAGTTTGCCGGTGCCCAGTGGTTCAAGAGCAGTCGCAGCGGCGCCGGAAAGGAATGCGTCGAGGTCGCGTTCCTGGTCGGCGGCCGAGTCGGCGTGCGCGACAGCAAGAACCCGGGCGAGCCCGCGTTGATCTTCGGTCCCGACGAGTGGACCGGATTCGTCGAGGGTGTGTGCGACGGTCGAATCCACCGCGCCTGATCATCTCCGGGGGGGGCGCCGCGGGGCGGCGCCCGGCGGGCCCCCCCCCCCCACCCGGGGGGAGAAAATAAACACCCCCCGG
>NZ_JARWQD010000295.1 GCF_029869545.1 Nocardia wallacei
CGTGCCCGGACAAGCCCTGCAGGTATCCGGCCAGCGCGGCGACCAGACTCGCTTGCTCGTCCGGGGTGCGCAGCGACAGGTTGATCGTGGTCGCGGCGGGGGGGGGCCCCCCCCCCCCCCCCCCCCCCCCCCCCCCCCCCCCCCCCCCCCCCCCCCCCCCCGCCCGGCCCCCCCCCCCCCCCCCCCCCCCCCCCCCCCCCCCCCCCCGACCGGAGACAAATCCGACATGAGCAATCAAGAACACATCTCACTCGGCGAAATCGTCGCCGCCATCCGCGCCACCGCCGACGAGTGCGGCATCCCGCACACCGTCGACACCACCGGCGCACTACTGATCACCCCGCCCACCGGGCCCGCCTACCGGCTGCGCGTCGAACCCGTCGACCAGCCCGTCACCAACGCCGTCGCCGTCCCGCACGCCCGCGACGACAACCCCGGCAACGGATACAACGCCCTCACCAAATACACCGCCCTGTACGCGGATACCAGCATCAACGCCTACGTCCCCTTCGCGTTCTACGCCAAGGAATGGACCCCATGGTCCGAATTGATCCGCACCGCCGAACGCCACGCCCCCGACCCCCGCACCAGTGAGGGCCGAGGAGTCCACCTCGGGCACATCCTGCCGCCGTTCAACAGCGGCCGCGAAGCCTACCAAGCCTGGTAGCCGACCCCGCCCCGCACAGCACCCGGCCACCCAATCCGGCCGGGTGCCGTGCGCACCCTAGCCCTAGTCCGGCAACGGCCGCAACGGAACTCCGCTGCGCTGCGTGCTGCCGAATTTCGGCGGCAGACCACCGCGCGCCGCGCCTCACACCCCCGACTCACCCACGAAGGACCCCCGTGGACAACACCCAACCCGCCGACCCGGCGGTGAACCTCGCGCTACGCGCATTCCTCACCCGTATGCGCCGCCACTATCTCACCAGCCCCGACGGAATCGCCCCCGGCATAGCCGCAGCCGTCGCCGACAGCCTCGCCACCGCCCAACGCACCTGGCACCAACACGACGACATCGCCGGACTGCGCACCGCCCTGACCGCCGAACTGCACCGCCGCCACCAACGCGCCGAGCGCATGCAGCACCTCGCAGACAACAACTCTCACGGACGCGGCAGCGGCATCGCCCGCAGCTACGCACGCTGGCGCGCCCACCACGCCCAGGCCGCCGAGCTACTCGCCGCCATCATCCGCGCCCTCGACACCGAATTCGCCAACCACCCATAACCAGCCTCACGCCCGGCCGGGCAGACCGAAACTGCCCGGCACCGGCCGCCCAACCACGGGGCCGCTCCGGCAACCGCCGCAACGGAACTCCGCTGCGCTCCGTGCAGCCCATATCGAGCGGCCCCAGCCACCAACCCGCCGGGCCCAGCCCCGTCTCACCCACGCCGCGCCGGTCGACGACGCGCCCCCCCCGCCCCCCCCCGCGGGGGGCGGGGGGCGGCGGGCGGCCAGCGCCGCCGGGTCGGGGGGCCGGGGGGGGCGGGTCGTCGACCGGCGCGGCGTGGGGGAGACGGGGCTGGGCCCGGCGGGTTGGTGGCTGGGGCCGCTCGATATGGGCTGCACGGAGCGCAGCGGAGTTCCGTTGCGGCGGTTGC
>NZ_JARWQD010000296.1 GCF_029869545.1 Nocardia wallacei
CGGCCCGCGGGATCAGGTCCGGGTATTCGCGGCCCAGCCGATGGTGGAAGCGTGCCATCTCCGTCAGCTTGGACACCGTCGAGGTGCGGCTGCACAGGTTGAACGACGAATTGCGCCAGGCCGCGGCCATCTCCGGCATCCCGTAGAACAGGCCGAACTCGCACACCCGCGCGAACAGGTCGACATCCATCGGGAACACCAGATCGCCGCGGAACCCGCCGACACGCTCGAAATCGGTGCGCCGGAACATCGCCGCGGCGGTCGGGCCGAAGTCGGCGGGGCCGCGCCGTACGATGGTGCGCATCAGGGTCCGCACCCCGTGCGCGCCGAGCAGCCCGGGCAGTCCCAGGCCCGTCTCCTCGATCGCATCCGCCTCGTCGATCACCTGGAAGGTGGCCGAGCAGAGCGCGATCGCGGTGTCGCGCATCAGATCCAGCTGGGATTTCAGCGCGCCCGGCAGCAGGATGTCGTCGGCGCACACCACCTTCACCAGCTCACCCGAGGAGACGGCGACGGCCTTGTTCCAGTTGTCGCCGATCGGCAGCACCGTGTCGTTGCGGTGCAGGCGCACCCGCGGATCGGTGAACGACAGGGCCACGGCCGCGGTGTCGTCGGAGCTGGCATTGTCGAGTACCGACAGCTCGAAGTCGGCGTCCTGGTCCAGGATCGACCGCAGCGTGGTCGCGAGCGTGCGGGCGGCGTTGTAGGCGGGCACGCAGACCGACAATGTACTCATGGATTCCCCTGCGCCGGTGCGGTATCCGACGGCGTCGCCGCGGAAGGTGCTCCCTCGACCAGGCCGATCACTCGGCGCACTGCGGCCCGGGAGGCGTCGATCTGGGCTACGGCCCGCTGCTGCAACGGATCTCGGAGTTCGGGAGCGGCATCCCACAGCTCCTCGATTGCGCGGGTGAGGCTGCGGCGCAGCTCCGGACCCTCCATGTCGACCACCCGCAGCCCGGTGCCGAACATCTCGGCCAGGCCGTGAAACTTGTCGTCGTAGTACCGCGACGCCGTGAGGCCGACGGCCGGAATCCCTTGCGACAGTGCGAAAACCGCGAGGTGGTAGGCGCTGGTGACGACCAGGCGGCAGTGCGACACCTGCCGGATGACCTCCTCGGCCGTGCCGCCCCGCCCGACGGGGGCCCGGGTCCGCGCGGCACCGGCCAGGAGCCGCCGGGTGCAGTCGCGGTCCTCGGAGTCGTATTCGGAGATGATCAGCGGTGCCACGGCGGCATCGACCTGCATTGCGCGAGTGCGCAGCACGTCGGCCAGCGTCTCGCGGGCGGCGGCGCCGACGCGGGCGTAGTAGGTGACCCGCAGGCAGACACCCAGGTCGGTGCCGATCCGCGCCTGCCGCAGCCGGTAGGCCGGTTCGACCGCGTCGTCACCGGTCACCATGATCCGTTCCGGCGCGACGCCGAGATCGGCCAGCAGCGTCGGCCCGCGCCGCCCCTCCCGCAGGCCGATGAATCCGACCCCGGGCAGCACCTGCGCGGCGCGTTCGAGCAGCCGTGGATCGTCGATGGGGCCCAGTCCCTGACCGATCATGGCGGTCGGAATGCCCAGCGCCCCAGCCTGTTCGAGCAGATTCAGCGTGCGGTGGGCCTGATAGCGGTCGATATCGGTCAGGTAGCCGCCGCCCTGGGCGAGCACCAGCGCGGCGCCGGAGAGCGCGGCGGGCAGCGGCGGGTCGGGCAGGTCGCGCTGTCCGGCGGTGCCGCGCAGGGTTTTTCGCGCGGCGCGCACGCGCGCCTTGGGCCCGTCGGTGGCGGCGCGCCAGCGCAGCGCCGTACCGGCGGCGATCCGCCGCAGCGGGCGCCGGTGCTCCCAGTGCCCGCCCGTGCCCAGGTAGATCGGCTCGGCCTGCGGCAGCAGTGCGGGCAGTATGCGCGGCTGTTCGGTGAGCACCCCGATCCGAGACTCCGGCCAGTGCTCCCGCAGCCGCTGCACGGTGGCGCTCATCATGGCCATATCGCCGCGGTTACGCAGCCAGTATTCGCCGTTCTCGATCAGTATCCGGAGGTTCTCCGCACCCGCCCCCGCGTCGGCCTTGCCCACGCTCGTCGTCCTTCCGCAAGCCCGGGAACAGCCCGGATCATCGGTTCGGAGAGGCAGCACTGCCGCTCGCGAATGTATCGCACCACGTGCGGATTTCGCTACGGCGAACGACTCGGCGTCCGAGTCCGGTCAGGCCGCGGCGCGCGCCGACCGCAGCGCGGTGGCCAGGCGCTCGAGCAGGGGCGCGACACCGGCGTAGGAGAACCGGAACACCGTGCTCCAGGGCGTGATCTGCCCGGCGCGGACCGCGGGCAGGGTGCGCCACAACGGTTTTCCGGCCAGCGCGTCGGGCTGCAGGGCGCTGGACCGGCCGTCGAGCAGGATCAGATCGGCGGGATACTTGTCGGCGTTCTCCCAGCTGAGGCTCTCGTAGAAGCCCTGGCTGTCCACGCGCTCGGGGACGACCAGGTCCACGCCCAGCTCTCGGAAGTAGCGCAGATCGGCCGAGGCGCGCGGATCGGAGACATAGAAGGTGTCCGGTGCCGCCGAGGCCGCCAGCACGCGCAGGCCGGGCCGCTGCGCGATCGCCTCCCGCACCGCCTGGCCCGCCGCGGTGAACCGGTCCCGCGCCCGCACGACGGCGGGGGCGTTCGGATCGGCACCCAGTGCGGTGGCCAGCTGCTCGTACCGGCCGATCGTCACCGGCAGCGGCTGGGCCGCCACCGCGATCGCCGCGACGTTCGGGTTGATCGACTCGATCTTCGACCGGCTGTCCTCGGGGACGTACCAGAGCTGATCCGGCACATACATGTCGGTGACCAGCAGGTCGGGCTCCAGCGAGGCGTACTTCTCCAGGTGGAAGTCGCCCCAGGCGTTGCCGAGGACGGTGAGTTCGTCCAGGTTCAGGTCACCGGCCAGCTCGGATTTCGCCCCGTTCGCCGCCGTCACGTCGCCGAACACCCCGGCGATGCGAGGTGCCACGCCGTAGTCGGCCAGGGCCGCCGCCGATCCGGTGAACGCGACCACGCGCGAGGGAATCCCGTTGGCGCGCAAGACCTTACCCCGATCGTCGGTGAACGACCAGTCACCGGAACCGGTGGCCTCGTCCGGTGACCGGCCGCAGGCGGCGAGGGCCGCCGCGACGGTCGTGGCCCCGGCGGCGGCGAACAGGCCGCGGCGGGTCAGCCGGATCCCGGCGTCGGTCGTGCTCATACCCGTCCTCACTCGCGTCGGCAGCGGTTGGATAGGCCAGCCTAACCTACCTTACAGCACCGCTACCCGCCAGCTACCGAACCGGCGTCGGGCTCAACCGTGGAACGGATCGTTCACCGCACCCGGCATCCACGAATTCCCCGGTCGCGTCCACTCGCGCTGCTTGACCGCCTTGCGCGCGGCGCGGCGATTGCGGCCGATCAGGCGATCCAGGTAGAGCTTGCCCGCCAGGTGATCGGTCTCGTGCTGCAGGCAGCGCGCGAGGTATCCGGTGCCCTCGACCTGCAGCGGCGCGCCCTCGACGTCCACGCCGGTGACCCGGGCCCAGTCCGCGCGGCCGGTCGGGAACCATTCCCCCGGCACGGACAGGCAACCCTCGTCGTCGAGATCGGGATCGGGCATCGTCTCCGGGATCGCGGAGGTCTCGAGCACCGGATTGATCACGTAACCGCGGTGCCGCACCCCGCGGTCGATCAGGTCGTAGACGAAGACCGCGCGGGGGTCGCCGATCTGGTTGGCGGCCAGGCCCGCGCCGTTGGCCGCGGTATTCGTCTCGAACAGCACGTCCACGAATGCGGCGAGCTCGTCATCGAACACGGTGACGGGGACGGCCGGTGTGGTGAGCCGGGGATCTCCGGCGATGAGTATCGGTCGCACAGACATGCACCCGAGAGTACTCAAATGCGAGTAGTCGTGTCAGACTGAGGGGGTGAACGAGACACGACTCTTCGTCCTCGCCGCGCTGGCCAAGCGCGGCCCCATGCACGGCCATCAGCTGCGCCGCGACGCCCGGCTGGATCGGGCCGACCTGTGGTCGCGGGTGAAACCGGGCTCGCTCTACGGCGCCCTGCACCGCATGAGCGACGAGGGCCTGATCCGGCCGCTGCGCACCGAACAGCCCGGCGCGCAGCCCGCCCGCACGGTCTACGAGATCACCGACGAGGGGCGGCGCGAGCTGCGGGCGCTGCGCGACGAGGCGTTCACCGATGTCGACATCCGGCCGGACCCGGTCGACCTTGCGCTCGCGGTCAGTGCCGACCTGGATCCCGAACTCCTGCGCGGCTACCTCACCGACCGCATCGCGGCCCTGCGCGCCCGCGCCGCCGGGATCGAGCACCAACTGGACCGCCGCTGGCCCGACCAGAGCACGGTCGACGACCTCGTCGTAGACCACGCCCGCCTCCGCATCCAAGCCGAGATCGACTGGCACGAAAAGGTTCTCGCCGACATAGACAAGCTCGACGTACCTCGCTGACCGCCGATCCCGGCCAAAAGCATGCCGGGAATGAGAGGGAGCGTGCGCGCACCGGGAACAAGAGAGGGCATACACGCACCGGGAACGAGAGAGGGCACTCGCGCTCCGGATCTGAGAGCGCGCTCACGCTCACCTGTATCTAGAGCGGTCTCTCGCTCATCGTAATCAAGACGGCATGCGCGCACCGGTAACGAGAGGGCATGCGCGCGCCGGGAATGGGAGAGGTCATGCG
>NZ_JARWQD010000297.1 GCF_029869545.1 Nocardia wallacei
GACCGGCTGCTCGGACAGGTGCTGCCCGGCCCGCTGGCCCGGCGCGCGGCCGATGCGGCCAACCGGCACACCGCTGCCGACTACGACATCGTGGTCTGCACAACGGAATTCGCGCGGGCGGAGTTCGGGCGGATCGCCGCGCCGATTCCGCGTGCGGCCCCGGAAACTACGGCAATTCGTTCGGCCATCAAGCTCCTCCGTCCTGGATTCGGGCGCTGTCGGACATCAGCCGGATCATTCCACCCACAGCGACCAGGTGCCGCCGCGGCCGCTGCACGGCCTATATACGCCCGCCCAGCAACCGCCGGCGGCCACAAAAAAGGGGCCGCGGGGGGTCGCGGGCGCCCCTTTCCGTCGTACGTTGCTCAGCTGGTGCGCACCCGCAGGCCCGGGTTGTCCGAGAGCACCGTGGTCATCGGCTGTGCGAACAGCTGCGGGGCGTTGCCCGTCAGCGCGCCGATGATGTTGGGGATCTCGCAGATCGGGTAGTCGGCCACCGACGAGGCGCTGGAGATACCCAGTGCCTGGTTGCCGGTCACGATCGGGCCGCCGCTGTCACCCGGCAGCGCGCAGATGTTGACCGAGAACGCCTGGGTGAGATCGCGGTCGCCGACCTGCACCGTCTGGTCGACCGCGTTCACGACGCCGCAGGAGAAGCCGGTGCGCGAACCCGACTTGCAGACCGGTGCGCCGACCACGGGGGTGGCCACGCCGGTGATCGCGAGCGGTGCCGCGTTGCCCTGGCGAACCATGTTGTTGGAGAAGCGGTCTCGCGCGTCGTCGTTGATCGCGACGATCGAGTAGTCCTGCTCGCCCAGCACCGACTTCTGGAACGTGCCCAGCTGCGCGCCGGTCTTGTTGCCCGGCAGCAGCTCGAACATGCCCGGCGCGTTGGCGGTGCCCGCGGCGGGGATGTTCGGATCGCAGTGGCCCGCGGTGATGTTCACGACGTTGTCGTTGCGGTCCAGCCCGTTGAATCCGGCCGAGCAGACCAGCTTCATCTTGCCCGCCACCGACGCGTAGCCGTCACCGGCCGCGTAGGCGCCCGGGCCCTGCTCGCCCGCGATCGGGGTGGCCTGGGCCACGTCGGACTCCTCCGGGCCCACCGGCGCCTTCGGCATCACGATCACCCGGGCCGGATCGACGAAGCCCGGCATCGGCAGCCCGACCTTGTCCACCCGCACCGCGATGCTGTTGTTCACGGTGTCCACCACGACGCCGCGCACCGCCTGGGCGACCGCCTCGGGCTGGGTCGACAGCCACTGCTGGAAGGCGTTCTTCTCGCTGCGGAGCACCGTCTCGCTCTTGGCGACATCCTTGACCTGGAAGCCGGCGTCCTGCGCCGACTTGCGGGCGGCGTCGGAGCCCTGTCCCGGTGCCAGCGCCACCACGGCCTTACCGGCATCGTCGAGCCACGCGCCCGCGAACGCCTGCGGGTACTGCCGCTGCGCGTTGGTGGCGAAGGCGCCGACCTTCTGCGCGACATCGGCGCGATGCATGTACTCGTCGGGGGAGATGTGCAGATCCCGGGTCACGGCCGAGATCAGGTCGGACGGCAGGTTCGGCGCCGGGGCCGGTTCCGCGGAGGCCGTCGCCGCCAGCGGTCCCAGGACCAGCATCGCCGCCGCTGCGGCGACGGTGGTCTTACGGCGGCGGGCATGCGGATGCCGACCCGCGGTGGGCGGCGAGAGACGGATGCGTGGCAGGAGCATGTGCCGACTATATGGGTTGTGCACGGTTATGCCTACTTATCCCGGATAGTTTCAGCTGACACACGGACATACCGACACGGCGTCAGGGTGTTACTCCAACAATTCATCATTCGATCGGCTTTCACCCGGCGTTCGGGCGGGTGCGCACCGAGACGCCCGCGCCGAGCCCGCCGTCGGAACCGGCCTCGATGTCGGCGAGGATCGCCCGGATCGGAATTCCGAGCGATGCGGTGCCGCCGTATTGCGCCAGACCGAGATTCGCCTCGCCGCAGTCCGGCGCGTCGGCCGCGTTGGAGCCGCTGGTGATGCCGAGCGCCAGCGTGCCCGACACGATCGCGCCGCCGCTGTCGCCGCCGAGCGTGCAGGCCGAACTGGCGAACCCGCGCACGGTCTTGGATTCGCCCGTCGCGGTGAACAGTTGCGTCTCCACGCGGTCGGCCACGACGAAACCACAGGTGAACGTGGAGGATTGGCCCGATTTGCAGATCGGCGCGCCGACGACGGGCTCGGCCGTGCCGGTCACGGTGAGGGTGGTGCCGTTGGCACCGCGCACCGACGGCTGGTCCATACCGGCTTTGACCGCGCGCTCACTCAGCTTGATCACCGAATAGTCCAGGCCGCTCTGGCCGCCCACCCGGGCGCGCACGAAGGTGCCGAGCTTCGGGCTGGACTTGAGGTCGCGAATGTTGGGCAGGTAGACGTCGGCCTGTCCGTCGCCCTTGTCGAGATTCGGATCGCAGTGTCCGGCACTGATATTCAGCGCGTTGCCCGCCGCATCGGTGCTGTTGAATCCGAAGGAGCAGACGTCCACCGCCTTCAGCTCCGCATCGTCGAGCGCGGTCGGCGCGCTGATGTAGGTGTCGCCCGCCATCGGGCGCCGCTCCACCGGGCCGCCGCCGTCCGGCGAGAGCACCACCTTGATGTTGGCGATCAGCGTCGGCAGGTTGAGCAGGTGCCCGGCGGGGGTGTTGGCGACGTTCAGCACCAGCTGGCTGTTGAGCAGATCGATGCCGACCGAGTTGATGGCCGTGGAGATTTCGCGCGGCAGGCCGCCGATCCAGCCGATCAGCTGATCGAGCGAGGACTCCAGGCTGTTCGCGGAGATCGGCGCCAGCCGGGTCTGATAGCCGTCGGAGGCGGCGGCGTGCGCGGCGTCGAGCGAGGTGACCGCCACGACCGGCTTGCCGTCCGCACCCATCCAGGCGCCCGCGAAATCGTCGGGGCGCTCGGAACGGAACTCGTGGGCGTAGGAACGCAGCTGCTGGGCGCGCGCGGAGCGGTCGAGGTATTCACCCGGCGACATCTTCAGATCACGCGTGATGGCCTGTGTCAGTTCCGGGGGCAACTGATCGGCGTTGAGCTGCATCGGATTCGGTGCCGGTTCCGCTAGCGCAGGCTGCGAACCGATCCAGGGACCGAGGAGAACGGTCGAGGCGAACGCAACCGCGGCAGCTTTGACCGTGGCGCGACGCGCCGGCAACTTGCGCATGAAGTCCCTTCGTCAGGCACCGTTGTGCCAGGTGAATCCGCGGGCGGTAAACCGTTGTGCGGCACCGGCCCTCGTCCTGCAGCAGACCGAGTGTCCGGTCGGAGTCCGGTGACTCGGGTCAGCGCTTCACTTTAGGGCACAAATGCGCGGAGTTCGCTACGAAACGATCACGGAGTTCAGCCGTAGGGCTTGTCCAGCGTCGGGTACGGCAGCCAACTCGGGATCGGCACGTACGGCAGCAGCGGCGTCGGGGTGCGGCGCGGTGTGGTGGGGGTGGGCCGCGGGGTCCGCGTCGGCGAGGTGGTCGTCGTCGGCGGCGGCGGGGGCGGCGCCGGTTCGGTGGTCGGCGGGGGCGGCGGGGGAGCGGGCTCGAACGTCTCGGGCTCGGCGGTTTCCTCGATGACGGTCGTCGGCGGCGGGGCCACGAAGACGGGCGGCGGCGGTGGGGCGGCGGTCGTCGTGGCGGGCTCGGATCGAGCGTTGGGTAGGGGCGTGGTGGGTGTGGTCGGCGCGTCGCGCATCAGCAGCATGCCGACGCCGCCGAGCACCAGGCCGACCACCGCGGCGGCCGCGACCAGCAGGAGCGTGCGGCGGTTGCGCCGGGCGGCGGCCGGTGGCGGTTCGGCGGTGGCGGCGGCCTCCGGTTCGGCGGGGGAGGCGGCGGGGCCGTCGGCGGGTGCGGCCGCGGAGTAGGCCGTCGGCACACCGGCCGAATAGGCCGTCGGAGCGTCGGCGGAATAGGCGGGCATGGCCGCGGAATAGGCCTGCGCCACCGGTTCGTCCGTGGGCAGCGCGGGGAGCACGTCGGTGACGATCAGCGAATTCTCGGTGTGGGTCGGATCCGGCGGGGTGGTGCCCGCCGGGGTGGCGAGCACGGCCGCCAGCGCGGCGTGCGCGGCGTGGCGGGCGTATGCGCGTCCGGGTGTCTCCGGCGACGATGCCCCCGGGGCGTTCCCGCTCTCGCCCCGGGGTCCGGGTAGCTCGCCCTCGCTCACCAGCACGACCGAGCGCAGGCCCAGATAATCGAGGGCGTCGCGCAGGGCACTCACCTGCTGGGCGGGCCAGTCCGCCGGGTGGGTGGCGTAGAACTCGGCGGGGCCGTTCAGATGGTCGGCGGCGAGGTTGATCAGGCAGAACAGCGCGGTCGCGACCAGATCCTCGGCGCGGTATGCCTCGCCGTCGTCGACCGAGATACCGGCCGGGTCGCCGACGGCCGCCACGAATCCGGTGATCGAATGGGAGTGCCCCTCCGGCGGATCGCCGCCCAGCGCGGCGTCGCCGTCGTCGGACATGTGCAGCACCGACTCGCGGACGATGTAGTGGGGTTCGGGCGTGTCGTCGTCCGGCTCACCGGCGGCGCCGACGATTGCCGCGATGCACTCGTCCTCCGCGATGCGCAGGCCCACCCCTGTGGCCATCCTCTTCTACCTCGCTTCGGTGCGTCCCGGTCGGCTCCGCACCGGATGTCACACGAGCAGTGAGCCGTGGCCCATGGCGCGGAGCATCGACAATAACTCCGAACGGGACCCGGCTCCGATCCGACGCCGGATCCGCGCGACATGATGCTCCACCGTCTTCGCCGAGATGTACAGTCGAGCGCCGATTTCCCGGTAGGTGAGTCCCAAAAGCACAAGTTCGGCGACCTCCCGCTCGCGCTCGCTGAGGACGGTGTCACGGGAGGTCGGTGCCGTGTGCGGGTCCCGCCCGGGTTCGGGCACGGGTATCGGCAGTTGCGGCGGGCGGGATTCGGTGCGCACGGTCCGGGCGAGTCTGAGCAGTGCGGTCGCCGTGTCCGAATCGCGGGCCGCCAGGGCGGCGTCGCCCGCCAGTCGCGCCGCATCCCAGGCCATTCCGATACCGGCCAGCCGGCGGACCGCGGTCGTCACCCGGTCCGCGTCGACCTCGCCACGCAGCACCAGCACCCAGGTGCGGCCCGCGGCGGCCAGGGCGGCCGCGTGCGGATCCCCGGCCCGCGCCGCGGCCTGCAGGTGCCGCGCGGGGGCCATGAGTTCGTCGGGCCGGGCGTGCGCGATCGCCGCCTGGACCGCGTACCAGTGGAAGACGTTCGACCAGGCGGGCGGAATGCCCAAACGGTGCAACAGCTTTGCGGCCGTGGCGACCAGCGGGGCCACCCGGTCCTCGTCGCGCAGCCGGATCCCCGCCAGCCACAGTTCGCCGATCGGCAGCAGGGTCAGCAGGTCGACGCCGACGTCGTCGAACAGCGGGCGCGCGGCCTGCCACGCGAGCGTCAGCGCGGTGTCGTCCCCGCCGCGGCGCGCCAGACCGACGAGGGCGCCGTGTGCCAGCAGCCGATCGCGTGCCGGGAGGGCGTCGAGTGCCAGGGTCGAGAGGAGTGTGGCGGCGCCCTGCTCGTCGCCGCCCAGCATCGAGGTCCACGCGGACAGGATCAGCCGATGCGGGTCCGGGGGCTGCCGATCCGGCCCGGCCGCCGAATTCCCGCGCAGGGCATCGGCCGCCCGTCGCGGCTCGCCCATGCTCAGGCACAGCAGCGTCGCGATCGACACCGCCGAATACGGCAGAAACCGATCGGCATTCTCGGCCCCTGCCAGATCGCTACGCGCGGCCTGTATCAACGCCGAAGCCGCCGCCAACGCCGAAACCCGCGCCGCACCTCCGGTGCCCTGCACGCCCGACGCCACCGAGCCCGCCTCCGCATCCTGCCGCGCGGTCGCAGCACTCGAATCGCCTGGGCCGCTGCCGGTATCGGGCGTCCGTGCCGGGGCCCGCCCGGTGATGGCCGCATCGTCGGTGTCCTGCCCCGATTGCGCGGCTGACGCCCGCGGGTGTGTATCGGTGGTGGCTCGCTGGGCGGTGGATGGGTTCCGATCGGCCGGGCGACCAGTGGCCGACCGCCGGGTAGCCGAGGTCGGACCTGGAATCTCGGCCGGGTCAGTGGTTTGCTTCGGCGATTGGGCGGCTGGTGGGCGTGGGTGCGTCCGTGTGGTTCCTGTGCGGGTGGTGGTGCTGGCAGCTTCGGGTGGGTTGGGTGTCGTATCCGAGGTTGGTGTGAGCGTCGGTGGGTGGACGTCCGGGGTGTGGGTCGGTGCGGCGGGAGTGGGGTTGTGCGAGTTGTCGTTTCGCGAGTCGTTCGCTGGTCGGGTATCGGCGAGGCCGGTCCGGTTCGTCGAGCCCGTGGTGTCCGTTGCGGGGGTGAGGCCGAGGGATCTGGCTACCGCTGTGGCGATCTGGTTGGCGTGGGCGGTGGCCTCGGTGGGGGGCCACAGGGCGGCGGAGGCGGATAGTGCCGTGGCCGTGTCGGTTTCGCCCGAGAGGTACAGCACGGTAGCCCCGGCGGCCCAGTCGGCGCCGACGCGGTGGGGGCCGAGCCAGGTGTACAGCTGCGCCGCGCGGGCGGGCAGCCCGCGGCGGGTCCACACGCCGGAGCAGATGCGCACGGCCGCCGCGAGTTCCCTTGCGGGACTGTCGGGACCGGCCAGGAGCGGTTCGGTCAGGCGCAGCGCGAGGTCGCCGTCGCCGCGCCGGGCGGCCGCCTCGGCCCAGCGAACCGTCACCGCCGGTGTCGGCTTCCACAGTTCTCCGGCACCGCTCGCGGCCGCCGCCGCGTAGTAGCGGCTCGCCTCGGACCCCGCCGATTCCGCCGCGGCGCACAGGAATTCGGCCAGACCGCGATCGCGGACGCCGCTCTCCGCCAGCAACAGCGCGGTGTGGTTGCGCAGCAGCCCGGCCCCCAGGCGGGCGCGCAGCAGCCGCTGCTGCACGGCGAGGAAGCGCCGATCGCCCACCAGGGTGCGCAGCGGCGCCACCGCGAGCGCGAGCAGCAGGTCCGCGTCGGTCACCAGCGCGCTCGCGCGGGCGCGATCGATGAGGTCCACCGCGGCATCGGTGGGCAGGTCCAGGATCTCGGCGAGCTCGACCGGATCCAGGCCGGTGCCGGTGGCCGCGACGACGAACGCGTCCAGCAGCCCCTCGTCGGTGTCGTCGAGCAGCGTGCGCGCCCACGCCGTCACCGCCTCGTCGACCGCCTCGATCCCCGCCTCCAGCCGGGTGGCGCACGCCGCCGACAGCGCCGCCACCACACCGCCGTGGATGCCGGCGGTTCGCCCGTGGATGTGCTGGGCGACCGGACGCGGCACCATCATGCCCAATTCCCGTGCGAACGGCGCGATATCGGCCACGCCGAGGGTGCGCAGGTCGATCACCCTGCCGCGGCGCGATATCGCCGCGGTGAGGGCGCGCAGGGCCGGGTCGTGCGGGCGCGGGCGGGCGGCGAGCACCATCGTGTGGTGCCCCGATTCGACCGTGGCGCACAGCGTTTCCAGCTCGTCGCGGTCGAGGGTGTGGGCATCGTCGACGATCAGGGCCGGGCGCGTCCCATTGCCGCTCGCCGTCCCCGCGGCGGTGTCGCAGAAGGGGATACCCCGCCCGCGCAGCCGGTGCCGCACCGCCGACAGCAGCGTCGACTTACCGGTGCCCGAGCGGCCCCGGATCAGATAGATCAGCGGATCCGTGCCCGCGGAATCCAGTTCCCGGAAGAGTTCTCGCGCACCCGGGAGCGAATCGTGCGCGATCGCTGCGCTACCTGTCACAGGACCTCAACCGCCTGTTCGTCCGGGTGCGCGCGAACCGCGCGGCGCGGTCGCCGAGGCGGCCGCAATCGACGATCCGACGGTGCTGCCGGGCACCGGGCCGTGCGTCATTCGAGAGCCCCTGTCGTTCGAAACGCGAGGTGAAACACATGGTGTTCGCAAGGCTGGGTGGTCGTTTCGACCTACCGGTGCTGTCGGTTGCTGGGTGTTCGTTGTTACTCGCGCGGGGCGGATCGGGGAAATTCCCCTACGGCACCCGCACACCACCGCGGAAAGCACGGGGCCTCGCCCCGATTCGGGACGCGGCGGCGGGTTCCTAGCGTGAGGGCAGCAGCCGACCGCGCGGAGGGCACGACCTCCGCCGATCCAGGGAGACGACCCGCGATGAGCCGCAACGCGATACTCGAATTCCTCTCCGGCCTGCTGCGTGACCGGCGAGCCGCGGCGAGCTATCGCGCCGACCCGGCGCAGGCGCTGGCCGCGGCCGGGCTGACGGCGGTGACGCCGGAGGACATCGCCGCCGTCGCGCCGCTGGTCGCCGAGTCGCCGCTGGTCGCCGAGTCCGAGACGGTGAGTGTGTGGGCGACGGCCGATGCGGCGGAGGCGTTCGGGAGCGATATCGACGCGACTGCCGACGATGCGGGCACCCGCGGCGGCGCCGCATCGGATGCTCGCGCATCCTGAACGCCCGGGTCAGGGCACCGTGGCCGCGCTCGCGGGATCGACGAGGATCTTGGCGTGCTCCTCCGGGCTGCCGAGGGCGGCGAAGGCGTTGTCCACGCCGTCGAGGCCGACGGTGCCGGTGATCAGCGGGGCCGGGTCGACCTTGCCGTCGGCGATCATGTGCAGGGTGTCGCGGAATTCGCCCGGGTCGTAGCCGAACGCGAAGCGCAGCTCGATCTCCTTGTTGATCGCCATCGCCGGCTGGAAGCGGTCGGTCTCCATGCACACCCCGACCACGACGACCCGCGACCTCGGCGGCGCGGCTGTGACGATCTGATCGATGATGCCGGGGACGCCGACGCATTCGAAGACCGCCGGGCCGGTGGGGCCCGCGTCGAGCGTATGTGCCAGCCGGAAGACATACCACCACGGCAGATTCGGGATCCGCCGCAACCGTTCCATCGCGTCGAAACCCAGATTCAGCACGTCGTCGACCCCGCGGGTGCGGCCCTTGCGCGGCCCCGCGGTCCACGGCGACTCGGAGCCCGGGTCCACCACGACATCGGCGCCGCACCGGCTGGCGAGCTCCCGGCGACGCGGTGAGAAGTCGCTGGCGACAATGGTTTTCACACCCGCGGCCCGCAGCATGGTGATCACCGCGAGACCGATCGGGCCGCAGCCGATCACGAAGGCGGTCTGCCGCTTGGACATTCGCGCCTTGCGCACCGCGTGCCACGCCACCGCCATGGGTTCGGTCAGCGCCGCGTGCTCGCCCGACAGCCCGTTCGGGACCGGGAAGGTCATCGATTCCTGCACGACGACCTGTTCGGCGTAGCCGCCGGGCGCCGCCGCCGACAGGCCGGTCAGCTGCGGCTGCCGCCCGTGCCGCACGATCGGCAGCGCCACCACCGGCGTCCCGGGCCGCCACCGCTTGCGGCAGCGCGGCCCGTATTCGACGACCTCCCCGCAGAATTCGTGCCCCAGCACCACCCGCTGGCTCGACCGCATGAAGTGGTCGTATCCGGTGGCGGCCGCCAGGTCGGCGAGGTCGTCGCAATGCACCCGCGCGTGCAGGTCGGATCCGCAGATCCCGCACCGCAGTACGTTCAGCAGCACCTGGCCCGGACCCGGTTGCGGCGCACCGATATCGGCGACCTCGAGCTTGCCTTCGGAACACACGACCGCCTTCATACCGGCACGGTACCCTCGCCCCCGCGACCCGGCAGGCACTTTCTGACCCGCTCGCCGGTGAGTTCGTGCCCCGAGGAACAGCCGCTTGTGTACCGAATCGCTGGGTCAGATGATTTCGAACGCGGATCGTATGGCGGCTGTGAGTGCGGGCTCGGCGTCGGCGTGCAAATAGCCGATAATGCGGCCGAGCGCGTCGGCCGGAACAGTCACGATGCTGTCGCAAGAGACAACGCTGTCGTGCTCGAGCCCGTTCCGAGGGCCCACCGGTAGTTCGGTGGACAGGCCCCGAACAGTGCTCGTGATCGGCGCAACGGTGACCCGAGTCAGGTACGGCCGGACCGCTTCTCGGGTCAGTACCAACACGGGGCGCGTCTTGTCCAGGCGCGCAAGATGGATCGGCCTCACCCGAGGTCGTCCAGCGGAGTATCGGCGGCGAATCGGGCAAGTGCATCCATATCCGGATCGGTGCCAGCTGCCGCGAGAATCTCCGCGTCTCGCTCGGCGGCGCGGCGGAGACGGTCACGTTCGAGTGCTTGCGTGACGATGGCCGCACGGCTCGGGGCCTGGCCGCTGGAAACGGCGTTGTCCAGGTAGGTCACCATCTCATCCGGGAGTCTAATTGTGATCTGAGTGCTCATCCCATAATGGTACCCGTTTTGGGATTCACCCCCTACGGCCGCGCGGTGCGCGCCGGTTGTCGCCGATCGGGACCGGCGCATCCGTGTAGCGCGCGCGATCCGGGGTAGGTCGACCGTGTCGAAAGGTGGTGCGTGATGAGTGGAGACAACAACGCCATCGTGCGGGTGCTGCTGGACCGCGCCGGAACCAGCTACGCGGCGGAGGCCGGAATCACGCTGGCGGACAAGCCCGCCCCGCTGTTCCAGCTGCTCGTGCTGGCGAAACTGCTGAGCACTCGGATCTCGGCGGAGATCGCGGTGGCCGCCGCGCGGGAGCTGAACGGTTCCGGCTACCGCACCCCGCAGCGGATCGCCGACGCCGACTGGCAGGAACTCGTCGACGCCCTGGGCCGCGCCCACTACAAGCGCTACGACGAATCCACGGCCACCCGCCTCGGCGAGAACGCCGCCCTCCTGCTGGACAAGTACGACGGCGACCTGCGCAAGCTGGCCGACGAGGCCGACCGCGACCCGAAACGGCTGGCCGAACTGCTGCAGCAGTTCAAGGGCATCGGCCCGGTCGGCGCCGACATCTTCCTGCGCGAGGTTCAGGACGTGTGGACCTGGGTGCGCCCGCACTTCGACGAGCGCGCCCGCAAGGGTGCCCAACAGCTGCACCTGCCCACCGATCCCGAGACCCTCGACGACCTCGGCCCACGCGGGCGCGACGCCGACTTCGCCGCGGCCCTGGTCCGCGCGAGTCTCGATCGCGAACTGGCCGACGAAGTTCTCGCCGCCGCCCGCTGAGCCGCGCGACCTGGGCACTAAGATCCGGGTGTGGTGTCGAAATCGTCCGGATCGCCGGGGTACTCGACGGCGACGGGACGACTGCGAGCCCGCGATGTCGACCGGGTGAATACCCGCGCCCGACTGGACATCGCGTATGAGGAGGGCCAGCTCGGCGCCGACGAATACCACGATCGTTCCGATCGTGCGGCTGCCGCGGAGACGCTGGGGCAACTGCACCGCCTGGTGGCCGACCTGCAGCCGTCGCCGGAGACCGCCGATCTCCCACTGCCACCGCAGGATTCGCCGCGGTTGCGACACCGCGGCGGCGAGTACGCCGCCGACGTCCGCGCGCGAGACGCCGACCGCGCGGCCACGTGCGTGATCCTGGACGCCGCCCGCGGCGACGGGCAGCTGTCCGACGACGACCACCGCGCCCTGACCGAACTGGCCGGTGCGGCAAAGACTCTCGGCGATCTGACCGAACTGACCGCCGATCTGCAACGCCCGGCGAATGCCCCCGCCGAACCGCGGCGGCCACGCTCGCGCCGCGGCGCGCTCGTCGCCGGGGTGGCGATGGCGGCGGCCTGCGCGGCGGTGGCGGGATTCGCGGCGACGCACCGGTCCGCCCCGGCTCCGGCCGCGCCGCCCGCCGCACCCGCGGCGGCCCAGCCCCTGGTGGTGCCGATGCCGCAGCTCACCACGCCGGAGGGTTTCGCGCTGCTCCGCGACCGGTTCCGCGCGAAGTTCGGCGGAACCGTCGTCGACGAGCTGACCCTCTTTCCCGGCTACGCCTACGTCGAGGCGGCGCCGGCGGGGCAGCCGAACCGGGTGATCCGATGGTCGTATCAGGGCGGTTTCAAGCCCTCCGGCGACCCGACCACCCGCCGGATCGACACGCCCACCTTCGACCTGGCCACGGTCGATCCGGCCGTGCTCGGCGGGCTGCTCGCCGAGGCTCCGGGACTGCTCCGGGTCGACGGCGGGACGGTGACGCACGTGGGCTTCGAGGTCGACACCACCTCGGGCGCTCCGCAGATCTCCGTGTACGTCGGCAACCGGTTCGACGAGAGCGGCTATCTGGAGGCCACTCCGTCCGGCGACAAGGTGCGGGTCTCCCCGTTCGACAGATAGGTGAGGACAGTGGGCGAGCAGGCGAATGCATCGTCGGTACGGTGGCCGCCGGTCGGCGCGGTGACACGGTGAGTTCCACGCGCCACCGCGGGCTGCGGGTGCGGGACGCGGATCGGGTCGATGCCTGCGCGCTGCTGGACACGGCCCGCGACGACGGCCAGCTCACCGCCGACGAACACGCCGAGCGGACCGCGGCGGCGCTGCGCGCGAAGACCTTCGGGGACCTCGACGCGCTGATCGGCGATCTCCAGATACCCGGCGATCTCGCCCGGAGCGCGGTGGTGAACCCGAGCCGCCGCAGCGGAGCGCGCCGGTGGATCCCGGCCCTCGTCGCCGTGGTCGCCGCGGCCTCGGTCGGCGCGTTGACAGGGGTCGTGACCACCAGCCGCCCGCAGCAGGAGGGTCCCGGCCTTCCCGATCTCACGACCGTGCGGGGGATCGAGACGTTCCTCGCCGATTATCGCGACCGGTTCGGTGATCTGCTGGTGGATGAGGTGACGCTGCACCCGGGGCATGCCTCGTTCGAACGCGCCGCCGCGGGCCGGACCCAGCGCTTCTTCTACCGGGGCGAATTCGACGACTCCTCGACCTCGGACCGCGACCGCGACGCCCGGCCGATCGATCTCGGCGCGATCGACCTCCCCCTGCTGGCGCGCTACCTCGCGGGCGCGCCGCAGACCGTGGGTGCTCCGGGCGGCGCCGTCACCCACCTGTCGATCGAGCGCTCGACGGATATGCCCGACGACGGCCCGGTCGTCACCGTCTACGTCGAGGGCGGCGGCGGGAGCGGATATCTGACGCTCACCCCCGCCGGGGAACCGGTGCACGTGGTCCCCGCGAGTCGCTGAGCGGCGCCGTTCGTGGGGCGTCGAAAAATCTTCGCCGTCCGGGAATCACCGGCGTCCGCCGCTCGTTGAGCAGATCGAGGTTAAGTTGAGTGCGGTTGGCTCAAGTCCTCGTTTGACTCCGTTCCGGAGTGCAGGCAGGATTGAGTCGACCACGCTCAGCGTTGCTGGGACCGTGCTCCGTGCGGTGTTCGGGGCGAGGTCCGCCGCAGGAGGTTCGCCCCTGCACCCACATATGAACGTCACTTAGGAGGAACAACCATGGCTCGTGCGGTCGGTATCGACCTCGGGACCACCAACTCGGTCATCGCCGTTCTCGAGGGCGGCGAGCCGGTAGTCGTCGCCAACTCGGAGGGTTCGCGCACCACCCCCTCGATCGTCGCATTCGCCAAGAACGGCGAGGTGCTGGTCGGCCAGCCGGCGAAGAACCAGGCCGTCACCAACGTCGACCGCACCATCCGTTCCGTCAAGCGCCACATGGGCGAGGACTGGAACGTGGAGATCGACGACAAGAAGTACACGGCGCAGGAGATCTCCGCGCGCACGCTGATGAAGCTGAAGCGCGACGCCGAGGCGTATCTCGGTGAGGAGATCACCGACGCGGTCATCACCGTCCCCGCCTACTTCGAGGACGCGCAGCGCCAGGCCACCAAGGAGGCCGGCCAGATCGCGGGCCTGAACGTGCTCCGCATCGTCAACGAGCCCACCGCCGCCGCGCTGGCGTACGGCCTGGACAAGGGCGAGAAGGAACAGACCATCCTGGTCTTCGACCTCGGTGGCGGCACCTTCGACGTCTCGCTGCTCGAGATCGGCGAGGGCGTCGTCGAGGTCCGCGCCACCTCCGGCGACAACCACCTCGGTGGCGACGACTGGGACAACCGGATCGTCGACTGGCTGGTCGACAAGTTCAAGAGCTCCCAGGGCATCGACCTGACCAAGGACAAGATGGCCCTGCAGCGGCTGCGTGAGGCCGCCGAGAAGGCCAAGATCGAACTCAGCTCGAGCCAGAGCACCTCGATCAACCTGCCCTACATCACCGTCGACGCGGAGAAGAACCCGCTGTTCCTCGATGAGCAGCTGTCGCGCGCCGAGTTCCAGAAGATCACCTCCGATCTGCTGGACCGCACCCGGCAGCCGTTCCAGTCGGTGATCAAGGACGCCGGGATCTCGGTCAAGGACATCGATCACGTCGTCCTGGTGGGTGGTTCGACCCGCATGCCCGCCGTCACCGATCTGGTGCGCGAGCTGACCGGTGGCAAGGAGCCCAACAAGGGCGTGAACCCGGACGAGGTCGTCGCCATCGGCGCCGTGCTGCAGGCCGGTGTGCTCAAGGGTGAGGTCAAGGACGTCCTGCTGCTCGATGTGACCCCGCTGTCGCTGGGCATCGAGACCAAGGGCGGCGTGATGACCAAGCTCATCGAGCGCAACACCACCATCCCGACCAAGCGCTCGGAGACCTTCACCACCGCCGACGACAACCAGCCGTCGGTGCAGATCCAGGTGTTCCAGGGTGAGCGCGAGATCGCCTCGCACAACAAGCTGCTCGGCTCCTTCGAGCTGACCGGCATCCCGCCGGCCCCGCGCGGCGTGCCGCAGATCGAGGTCACCTTCGACATCGACGCCAACGGCATCGTGCACGTCACCGCGAAGGACAAGGGCACCGGCAAGGAGAACACGATCAAGATCCAGGACGGCTCCGGCCTGTCCAAGGAGGAGATCGAGCGCATGGTGAAGGACGCCGAGGCGCACGCGGCCGAGGACAAGGCGCGTCGCGAGGAGGCGGAGACCCGCAACCAGGCCGAGTCGCTGGTGCACCAGACCGAGAAGTTCATCGCCGACAACCAGGACAAGGTCCCGGCCGACGTCAAGGAGAAGGTCGAGGCGGCCATCGGCGAGGCCAAGGAGGCGCTGAAGGGCACCGACAACGCGGCCGTGAAGACGGCGGTGGAGAAGCTGGCCACCGAGTCGCAGGCCCTCGGCCAGGCGATCTACGAGGCCTCCGCCGCCGAATCGGCCGCGTCCGGCAACGGCGAGGGCCCCGCGGGCTCCACCACCGACGACACCGTCGTGGACGCCGAGGTCGTGGAAGAGCCGGAGAAGAAGTGACCGAACGCAACCCCGAACAGGAGCCGATCACCATCGTGGACAAGCGGAAGGTGAATCCGTCGGAATTCGAGGGTCGCACCGCTCCGGAGTTCGAGGGTCGCTCCACGGGCTCCGCTGTGGAGTTCGAGGATTACTCCGAAGGCCCTGCGCCGCAGGGCGAGGGGGAGGCCGCGGCCGACGGCGCCGCGGCCCCCGCCCCGGAGACCGAGGGCGCCGAGTCCAACGGCTCGGCCCTCGCCGACGCGATCAGCACCGAATTGGCCGAGCGCACAGCGGATCTGCAGCGGCTCACCGCCGAGTACGCCAACTACCGGCGCCGGGTGGAGCGCGACCGCAAGGCCGCGATCGACACGGCCAAGGCCGCGGTGGTCACCGAACTGCTCGGCGTGCTCGACGATCTCGATCGCGCCAAGGCCCACGGCGACCTGGAGTCCGGGCCGCTCAAGTCGGTGGCCGACAAGCTGGTCGACGCGCTGACCAAGCAGGGCCTCGAGGAATTCGGCAGCGAGGGCCAGCCTTTCGACCCGACCCTGCACGAGGCCGTGCAGCACGAGGGCGAGGGCCACGACCCGGTGATCGGCGTGGTGATGCGCAAGGGTTACCGCTTCGGTGATCGAATCCTGCGGCATGCGCTCGTGGGAGTCACCGACGGGGTGACCGATCCGGTGGAGACG
This sequence comes from Nocardia wallacei, assembly GCF_029869545.1. Classification (GTDB taxonomy): domain Bacteria; phylum Actinomycetota; class Actinomycetes; order Mycobacteriales; family Mycobacteriaceae; genus Nocardia; species Nocardia wallacei_A. The sequence continues at coordinate 15,786 of NZ_JARWQD010000297.1, forward strand.
CCGGAGGCGGCGAACGCTGGCGACGATGCCGACGGCATCGCGTAAGACGCGGTTTCCGGCCTGCGGGCCGGACGACAACAGGAAAGGAGGAGATGCCCGGTGAATCGGGAGTGGCTGGAGAAGGACTTCTACAAAGAGCTGGGTATTTCCTCCAGCGCCACCGCGGACGACGTCAAGAAGGCCTACCGCAAGCTGGCCCGCGACCTGCATCCGGACAAGAATCCGGGGGACGCCAAGGCCGAGGAGCGATTCAAGGCCGTCAGCGAGGCGCACGCCGTGCTGTCGGATCCGGAGAAGCGCAAGGAGTACGACGAGGCCCGCAGGCTGTTCGCCGGCGGCGGCTTCGGTCGCGGCGGGTTCTCGCCCGGCGGCGGTTACGGACAGGGCGGCTTCAGCGAGTTCAACCTGGGCGACATCTTCGGCGGCGCGCAGGCGGCCGGCGGCGACGGTGGCCTGGGCGACCTGCTGGGCGGCCTGTTCAATCGCGGTGCGGGAGCGCGCACCTCGACGCGGCCGCGGCGCGGCAGCGATGTGGAGACCGAGACGACCCTCGGATTCCGCGAGGCCGCGCAGGGCGTCACGGTGCCGCTGCGGATGACCAGTCCGTCGCCGTGCACCACCTGTCACGGCAGCGGCGCCAAGCCGGGCACCAGCCCGCGAGTCTGCCCGCACTGCAACGGAACCGGCGTGATCAGCCGCAACCAGGGTGCGTTCGGATTCAGCGAGCCGTGCGACGACTGCCGCGGGACCGGATCGATCATCGACGACCCGTGCTCGGACTGCCGCGGATCGGGTATCCAGAATCGGACGCGCACGATCACCGTGCGGATCCCGCCCGGGGTTCGCGACGGTCAGCGCATTCGCCTGGCCGGTCAGGGCGAGGCGGGTCTGCGGGGTGCCCCCGCGGGCGACCTGTTCGTCACCGTGCACGTCAGCCAGGACAAGGTCTTCGGCCGCACCGGCGACGACCTGACCCTGGTGCTGCCGGTCAGCTACGGCGAACTGGTGCTGGGGACAACGGTTTCGGTGCCGACGCTGGACGGGCGCGTCGGGGTGAAGGTGCCCCCGGGCACCGCCGACGGGCGTACCCTGCGGGTGCGTGGACGCGGTGTACCCAAGCGGGGCGGCGGCGCGGGCGACCTGCTCGTCACGGTCAAGGTCGCGGTGCCGCAGAAGCTGGACGACAATGCCTCCGAGGCGCTGCGGCGCTATGCGGAGGCAGAGAAGGCCGGCGGGTTCGACCCGCGTGCGGGATGGGCAGGTGCGTGATGAACGGCGATCCGAAGAAGGCACACAGCGCCACGGAATTCTTCATGATTTCCGTGGCGGCCCAGCTGGCCGGTATGCACGCGCAGACACTGCGCACCTACGACCGGCTGGGTCTGGTGACCCCGCAACGCACCTCGGGTGGCGGCCGCCGCTACTCGGCCCGGGATGTGGAGCTGCTGCGCGAGGTGCAGCGGCTGTCCCAGGACGAGGGCGTCAACCTGGCCGGTATCAAGCGGATCATCGAACTCACCAACCAGGTCGAGGAACTGCAGGAGCGGGTCCGCGACCTGGCGGCCGAGGTCGAGCGCCTGCGCGCAGGCTACCGCCCGGAACTGACACCGCCCCAGCGCAGCACCGCCCTGGTGGTATGGCAGCCCCGCAACAAGCGGCGATAATCCCCGCGCGAAAACGCCTGTAGGACAGGGCCCCCCCCACAACCCCGGGGCCGGGGGGGGCCAGGGGGGCGCGCGCGCCCCCAAACCGGCCCCCGGCGGGGGGGGGTTCGGTGGGGCCGCGCCAACCCCCCCCGGGGGCGCTTCGTGCGCGCCCGCACGCCGCGGACGCCACCGCCGACCCCCCGAACGACGATGCCGCACCGCACGGCCATGCGGACGCGACG
>NZ_JARWQD010000298.1 GCF_029869545.1 Nocardia wallacei
CGCGGCGCCCCCCGCCGGTGCGCCCCCCCCCCCCCCCCCCCCCCCCCCCCCCCCCCCCCCGCGCCCCCCCCCCGGCCCCCGCGGGACTGCACGTGGTCGACGCGTCGACCATGCCGTCCATCCCCCGAGCCAACACCAACCTCACCACCCTCGCACTCGCCGAAAAGTTCTCCGCCGCACTGACATAGAGTCGCCGGAGATGTGCCGCCGTGCGTGCCCCCACTCACGTCCAGCCACCGGTGACGGCCGCGGACTCGGAGACGGTGAAGTCGAGCCCGAAGTTGTCGAAGGTCGACGGAAGTGGTGCCTCCGGGGCGGGTCGCGGTTGCGAGCGGAGCCCGAGCTCCAGCCCGTTCGACAGGTGCGCCAGGAAGGTGCTGGTGACGAACAGGACGAGGTTTCGCCCGGGGCATACGGCGGGGCCCGCGCTGAACGGCACCAGTTGCGGGTATTGCTCGGCGCGGCCGTCGAGCCAGATCTCGGGGACGAAATCGTCCGCGAACGGCAGCCGATCCGGGTCGCGGTGGAACGCGGGCACGGTGATCAGCACCGTCGCGCCGGGTGCGGTCACGAACCGGTCGGCGCCCTCGCGCCACGAGGTCTCGGCCGTGAGTTCCCGCAGGATGACGGGCGTGGTCGGCCACAACCGCACGGATTCCAGCACGCAGGCCCGCAGATAGCGCCGCAGGCCGGGCAGATCGGGGTCGGCGGCGTCCGCCCTCGCCTCGGCGCGGTGGCGCGGGTGGGTGGCCAGCACGGCCAGCGCCCGGGTGAGTGCGATGCCCGCGGCGTCGAACGCGAACAGCCAGTGTGGGATCTGCCCGACCGGATCGACGGCTCCGCGGCTGGGCGCCTGCGCCAGTTCACCGGCGAGACTGTCCGGTTCGGCATTCTCGACGTAGCGGTACAGCCGGGCGTTGAACCAGTCGCGGTGCCGCCGCCGGGGTGGCATCAGGAACGACCAGTTGGCGGCCGAGCGCAGCCGCCACAGCTCGTCGGTGAGCGCGTGATCCTCGCGCGCCGCCGGGCCGAGCGTCAGTCGCCGGACCAGTTTCCACCAGGCGATCGTGAACTGCCCGGCGTCGACGTGCCCGCGCCGGAGCGCGGCATCGAGGAACTCGTGCGCCTCCTGCGCGATGATCTCCGCGAACGGCTCCGCCAGGCGGTGCATCGGCGAGCCCGTGTCCAGGGCCGCCTCGTTCACCGTCCGGCGCTGCGCGCGCAGCGGGCCGTCGGAGACGAGCACGCCGTGCGGCTGGAACTGCCGCAGCGCCGCGACCTTCTCCCGGCTGGCGGGGTGGAACGGCGTCGGCGCGCCTTCCAGCACTCTGCCCACATCCGCCGGGTCGAGGATGACGATCACACGACGCCCCGGAAGTGCCAATTCCACGGGCCCGCTACCGAATTCGCCCCGCAGCCGCCGTATCCGCGCCACGGCCCGACGGTCGGCCCCGAAGCGTTCGAGCAGACCCATCACCCTCCGCCGCCGGGCGATCACCCCCGACGCGACCGCGGCGAAGCCGAGATCGGCGAGTACGGCTCCGGCCCGCGGCCCGGTGATCCTGTGCGACCCGTTCATCTCGACCTCCGTTCGATGCCCGCTCCCCTTCACCCCGCGCATACCCTTCGGCCACCGATCGAACCGGCCTCGCAGTAGCTACCGCTGCGTCGCCTCTGCCTGGAATGTCCCCCTCGTTCGTCGGTGCATCGAAAGGGCCGGGTGGCGGCCACCCGGCCCCTCTCGATCGTTGCGACGGTCAGCGTCCGCCGTGGCTGTGCTGGCCGCCCTGGGACTTGGCCTCCCTGGGCTGCGCCTCGGCGCCCTTGCGACCGGCCTCGTGCGGGTCGGCGGCATTGCGCTCACCGAAGCTGCCGGTGCTCGCCTGGCCACCGCGGCTGGCCTGCTGCTCGGTATCGGACCGATTACCGAACTGACCGGGGTTGTTCTGGTCCGCCATTGCTGAACCTCCTTACGATCGCGAGATAGTTGCTCGATGTGGCATTGGCGCCACACTCACGCACTACCCGGCGGATGCGGACCCACGCACCAGAGCGCGATTGCGTACATCACATATCGGTGAATCAGACACGGCCGCAAGATATTACCGGCGGGCCACTCATCCGTCCCGGCCGCCGCCCGCCCCACCGACGGGCGTCGGATCTGTCGTGTGCTGCGAAGTGTCCGGAGCGCCATCGCCGATGAGAACCGATCTCAGGCGAGGGATACCACCAGCAGCACGGCCACCACGACGAAGACGATCGCCAGCGCGAGGGCGGTGACGACGAAGCCCGCCCCGGTGGGCGGAAAGCGCCGCCGCGTGCGTGGTTCCGGGGCCGATAGCCCGGAGGTCTGCGCCGTCTCGGGCGGGGTCGAGCCGGGCCGCACCCCGCCACCCGGCTCGAGATCGGGCGTGCGGTCGGGATCAGGATCGGTAGACATGACGCTGCCTCTCGTTACCGGTGATCAGTGGCTTGCTATCGGCCGCGTACCCGGCCCGACGCGGCTTATCCGGAAACAAGAAAACCCCCGACCGAGGCCGGAGGTTTATCTGTAACTCTGAGTTACACATATATCCGAGAGGCGCGAGCACTCTCACTACGCCCACACCCTACACCACAAGGTGCTGCCGAGCCGCATCGGCCATCACCTGCCCAGCTGCCAGCCGGAACTCGAACCGTACGCTATACGGTATGCCGGATCGAGATTCGATGAGCCATGCGAGGGACCATGATCGCGCCGCGGCGCGCCGACTGGCCCTGCTGTGGGGGCTGCAACCCTGGTCGGGCCGGAAAAGCAGGTCCGACCTGAGCATCGAGAAGATCGTCGGCAGCGCCATCGAGACCGCCGACGCCGAGGGCCTCGGCGCGCTGTCCATGCGCCGGGTCGCCGAACGACTCGGCGTCGGAACCATGTCGCTGTACACGTACGTGCCCGGCAAGGAGGAGCTGATCGACCTGATGCTGGACGCGGTCTACGGCGACATGGCCCGGCCCGCGGAGCGACCCGCGCACTGGCGCGCCCGGCTGGAAGAGGTGGCCAGAGAGAACTGGCTGCTCGCCCGGCGGCATCCCTGGGTCCTGGAGCTCTCCACGATCCGCCCGCCGCTGGGACCGAACGCGGTCGCCAAGTACGACTACGAACTCGCCGCCGTCGATGGCATCGGGCTCTCCGATATCGAGATGGACTCGGTGGTCGAACTCGTCACCGGCCACGTCGAGCGGGTCGCGCGGCGCAGGCTGGACGCGACCCGGGTGGAGCGCGACAGCGGGATGACCGATGAGCAGTGGTGGGAGTTGAACGGCCCGCTGGTGCGCAATGTCTTCGACGAGACGCGCTTCCCGGTCGCGGCGCGGGTCGGGGTGGTCGCCGGGGAAGCCCACGGGGCCGCCTACTCCCCCGAGCACGCCTTCGAGTTCGGGCTGCGCTGCGTGCTCGACGGCATCGAAGCGCTCGTCGCGCAGCGACGGGACGCGACCGAATCGGAGGGTTCCGCTTAGCCCGGATACCTTGTACCGTATGGCGTACGGTACGGACGTATCCGGCCGTTCGGTACAACAGCCGAGGGGGAACGGCATGACAGCGAACTCGCTGGCGGTGATGGCGCGAGGCATCCGCAAGAACTATGGAGACAAGCGGGCACTGGACGGCTTCGACCTGTCCGTGCCGCAAGGGAGGGTATGCGGGCTACTCGGTCCGAACGGCGCCGGTAAGACCACGGCCGTGCGGATTCTGGCCACGCTGCTGAAGGTCGATGGCGGCGAGGCGAGAGTCGCGGGGTACGACGTGGTGCGCGACGCCGCGCAGGTCCGCCACCGCATCGGCCTGGTGGGGCAGAACCACGCGGTCGACGAGGTGTTGAGCGGTTATCAGAATCTCGTCCTGTTCGGCAGGCTATACCACCTGCCCATTTCCGCCGCCAAGCGGCGGGCCACCGATCTGCTGGACCAGTTCGACCTGGCGGATACCGGGAACAAACAGGTCAAGGCATACTCGGGCGGTATGCGCCGCCGGCTGGACCTGGCCGCCAGCATGATCCTGGCCCCGGCCGTGCTCTTCCTCGACGAGCCCACCACCGGCCTGGACCCGCGCGGGCGCAACGAGGTGTGGCGCTCGATCCGCGAACTGGTCGATCGGGGTACCACGGTGCTGCTCACGACGCAGTACCTCGACGAGGCCGATCAACTCGCCGACCAGATCTCGGTGATCGCCGCCGGTAAGGTCATCGCCGAAGGCCCACCCAGCGAACTGAAGTCGCAGATCGGCGGCGATCGGGTCGACGTGGTGCTGCACAACGGGGACGATCTGACCGTGGCCGCGCACGCGCTCGCGCGGCTGTCGGCCGCCGAACCCCATGTCGACGTGGACAACCGGCTGATCAGCGTCAAGGTCGGCAATCGCGCGAACGCGCTGACCAACATCGTCAGGGTGCTCGACGAATTGGGCGCACCGATCGATGATCTGGCGCTGCGCCGCCCGACCCTCGATGACGTGTTCATGCAGATCACCGGCCAGTTCGCCCACACCGAACGGCACGAGCGCGACGAGCAGACGGCCGGGGAAGAGGTCGAGCCATGACCATCGCCACACCCGAGATTCCCACCGGCACCGCGAGCCGGGTGCGGTGGGTACTGATCGACTCGTGGACGATCACCCAGCGGGCCTTCGCGCATTGGGCGCGCAATCCCGGCGTGGTGATCTTCACGCTGCTGTTCAACGTCCTGATCGTGCTGCTGTTCAACTACCTGATCGGCGGCGCCATCATGGTGCCGGGCGGCGGCAAGTACATCGACTTCCTGATGCCGGGCATGTTCACCATGACGATGTTGTTCGGCATCGCGCAGACCACGATCGCGGTGACCACCGACGTGGACCGCGGCGTCACCGATCGGTTCCGGTCGATGCCGATGTCCTCGGCCGCCGTGCTGATCGGCCGGGTCACCGCGGACATGGTGTTCTCGGTGGTGAACCTGGCCGTGATGGTGGTGGCCGGCCTGGCGATCGGCTGGCGGGCGAACGGTACCGCCGCGGAGTTCTGGGCGGCGATCGGGCTGGTCCTGCTGCTGCGCTTCGCGCTGATCTGGGTCGGGGTGTATCTGGGGCTCGTATTGCACGGTGAGGCGACGACATCCGCGCAGACCCTGGAGTTCCCGATCGGCTTTCTGTCCAGCGCGTTCGTCTCGCCCGACACCATGCCGAACTGGCTGGGCGCGATCGCGGAATGGAATCCGTTGTCCTCCACGGTGACCGCGACGCGCGATCTGTTCGACAACCCCGGCGTCGGCGACTCCGGCTCCTGGGTGGTCGAGCACGCACTGCCGATGGCGATCGTCTGGCCGGTGGCGCTGACCCTGATCTTCTTCCCGCTCTCGGTCTGGAGCTACCGAAACCTCAGCCGCTGAACGGATTTCGGTTCTCCCAGGGGTTCGCACCGGGTCGCCCTTCTTGACATTAAGTGCACATCTGCGCACATAATGACGGACGGGGCGTATCGGGGGCATGGACCAGGAGAGGCGCGTGCTCGAGGTACTCCGCCATCGGCGATTCCGGCATCTGTTCGCCGCGCAGGTCGTGGCGCTGGTCGGGACGGGACTACTGACCGTGGCCCTGGGCCTGCTGGCCTACGATCTCGCCGGTAGCAATGCCGGGGCGGTGCTCGGTACCGCGTTGGCGATCAAGATGATCGCGTATGTCGGTGTGGCACCGGTGGTTTCGGCACTCACCGAGCGCGTGCCCCGCCGCGTACTGCTGGTGTCGGCCGATGCCGTGCGGGCGGCGCTCGCGCTCGCGCTACCGCTGGTCGGCGAGGTGTGGCAGATCTACGTGCTGATCTTCGTGCTGCAGGCGGCCTCCGCGACGTTCACCCCGGCGTTCCAATCGGTGATTCCGTCGGTGCTGACCGAGGAAGGCGACTATACGCGGGGCCTGTCGCTGTCCCGGCTGGCCTACGACCTGGAATCGCTGCTGAGTCCGGTCCTGGCCGGTGCGCTGCTCACGGTGATGAGCTACAACCTGCTGTTCGCCGGAACCGCCGCCGGGTTCGCCGCCTCGGCCGTGCTGGTGGTCACGACCCGGCTCCCCCGCCTCGTCCCCACCGACCGTACACAGCCATTGATCGCGCGGATCACCCGCGGGTCGCGGATCATGCTCGACCGCCCGGTGCTGCGCGGCCTGCTGGCGATGAACCTCGCCGTCGCGTCCGCGACCGCACTTGTGGTCGTGAATACCGTTGTGTACGTGCGGGATCTGCTCGGCGGCTCCGATACCGGGGTCGCCGTCGCCCTGGGGTGCTTCGGCGGCGGATCCATGGCGGTCGCGCTCGCGGTGCCGTGTATCCTCACCGCCGTCGAGGATCGGCGACTGATGCTCACCGGCTGCGCGGTCCTGCCGATCGGCCTGCTCGCCGCCGCCGCGATCTCCGCGCTGCCACCGACCCCGGGCGTGGGCTGGGCGCCGCTGGCGGCGACCTGGATCGTCCTCGGCGCGGGCACCTCCATGATCAACACCCCCTCGGCGCGCCTGCTGCGCGCGCAGACCACCGCCGACACCCGCACCGCGGTGTTCACCGCCCAATTCTCGCTGTCGCACGCCTGTTTCCTGCTCACCTACCCGATCGCGGGCTGGCTCGGCGCGGCCGCCGGGCAGTTCGCCGCCGCGATCGCCCTGGCCGGTCTCGCTACACTGGCAGCCACCACCACAACCCGGGTATGGCCCGCGTCCGTCGCGACGGACATGGAGGTGGTGCCGACAGGAAGGCGGTGAGCGATGGCGAGCACCAGCGATTCGGCCGCCGAACATCCGGAGATGCCCAGCCTCGTCCATCCGGTTCAGCCCGACCAGCCACGCTTGGACGCCGCGACCGCCACCTTCCGGATGCTGTCGGACCCCACCCGGTTGCACATCCTGTCCATCCTCACCGACACCGAGGCCGACGTCACCGCCCTCACCGAAGCAACCGGAGCCTCCCGCACCGCCGTCAGCCAGCACCTGGCCAAACTCCGCTTCACCGGACTCGTCGGCACTCGCCGCGAGGGCCGACGAATCATCTACCGCATCCGCGACGGCCACCTCACCCGCCTCATCCGCGAAGGCCTCAACCACGCCGACCACCTCGTCACCGGCGAACCACCCCACGCCTGAAACATCCGCCCCGACAGGAGTGCGGCGAGATCGGGTGGTGCCGGGACAGTATGGGCGCTCGTTCGAGGTGCCACCACACCGTCGGGTCGGATGCCGTTGTCGCAGAACGCATCTCCTCGTTCGCGGAGGTCAGCCCAGGAACGCCGGCGCGGGCGGGCTTGGAGTGCGCGCGGTTCCGCAGGACTCGGCGGAACTCGGTGGGCGGCGCGTCGCTGTGATCAACCGGTCGTTGTCTCCGCCGCGACCGTGGCATCCGCTCGCAGCTGGGCCAGCGCACCGGCACCGGCCACCACCGCCGACACAGCGACGGCCGTGGCAAGCACAGTGGTGATCGGCTCCAGCTCCCGTCGACGCCCTGCCGCCAGGAAAGCGGCGGCGTCGACGGTATCGATGAGGATGTTCGCGCCGACGAAGGTCTTCGGTTCGGCGAATGATTCGAGTTTCAGCAGGCCCGCGGCGAGCGCGGCGTTTCGGATCGCGAACATTCGCCCCATCGCGATGGCCGGTGTCCCCGCCGATCGCATGCCGAAGGCGCGGGCGACGAGGCGCGGAGTGAGCAGGAAACTCCCGGCGACCAGGATTCGGCCGCCGACGAGCAGCTTCAGCCAGGGCGGACGAGTCGACGACGGTGCCGACATATCAACCTCTTTCCGGATGTGCCGAGAGATCTCAGGCGGGTGAGTAATAGGTGCCGTGGCCCGCGATATGCGGTTGTTCGGTGACGATGGTGACGTCGATCAGTCCCGGCCCGGTGCCGAGTTCGATGCCCTGCCACCTCGCGGAGGTGCCGCCCGCGGGCTGGCCGTCCCAGACCGTGAACGGTCGGCTGGCGCCGGTGGCGCCGGTATCGCGATTTCGCCACTGCAGTCAATATGCTGATCGTCGCTCCCCTGGTTGCCGACACACCGGCATCGCGTTCACTATGTAAGCACCGATCACAGAGTGCTAGGTTGGGACAAACAACGGAGGGAGGACGATGGGCAGCACATCCGGCGCGACGACGGGTGGAGCGACCAGGCGGGCGGAACGCCGCGCGGAGACGATCGCCGAGATCAAATCCCTCGCTCGCGAGCAGCTCGCCGAAAACGGCACCGGGAGCCTTTCGCTGCGGGGAATCGCCAGGTCGATGCGCATGTCCCCGGCGGCCATCTTCCGCTACTTCGACACCCAGTCGGCACTGATCACCGCCTTGTGCGTGGACGCATACAACGCCCAGGCCGACGCCATCGCCGACTCGCTGCAGGCTCCCGGGCAGCGACCGCCGGACCAATGGCGAGCGGTGTGCCGGGCAACGCGCCGGTGGGCCCTGGCCAATCCAGCCGATTACGCGCTGACCAACGGGACGCCGATCCCCGGATACCAGGCGCGGCCGGAGGACACGGGCGCGGCGGCCGGGCGCGTCATGGCCTCGGTCGCCTCCGCGTACCTCGCGGCGATCACCGGCGGCGACGCCGACCCCGCAGCCACGGCGGTCCCGGCACTCCCGGCCGGACCCCTGCTCACGGCCATGCTCGACGGTGCCGAACTGCCCGATTCCCCGGTGCCCGGCATCATCCTCAATGCCTGGGCTTCCATTCTCGGATTCATTTCCGCCGAGATCTTCGGCAGCCTCCGCAACCTGGTGCCCGACACCGACGCCCTGTTCGACGCCCATGTCACGACCGTGATGCGCGGCATGGGCTACACGGCCGACGCCATGCGCTGAACCACCGGGATCATCTGGCCCGCCGCGATCAGACTCGCCGAGTGAAAGCCTTGCAGCACAGCAGTTTTCAGGCCGGTGATGAGATTCTCACGCTGACTTACCGGGGTAAGGAAAAACTGTGTCCGGAGGGGGTATCGACCACTACGCCCACGCCATCTACCAGCGAAAACTACTGACTGTGGAACGCTGACTCCCTACGATAGCAGGGATCCAGGCCGTGCAGCTCCGGCGATCCAATGGCCCCGGTCCGGTATGTGATCACCTCCGTTGTGCTCGCGCGCACTATGCGGTGCCCCCGTGACACGCGGCAGGTGACATCCCGGGCCATCCGCAGCGCCCTACAACGACGCGGCATCAACCGCCGACTCCAATAGGCACTGTGTGTCCCGCAACGAGCCGCGCCACTCGTGTGCGCGAAACAGTGTGGGCACGAAAACGTATAACAGCGGCATGGAAGTCAAGATCTTCCCAGCTGTCAAGGGCAGACACGGCATCGAACTGGAAGGGTGGATGCCGGAGCTCGCTGACTGGGTGACCGATGCACCCCGAGCCCAGCCGATCAGGAAGCTGTTTCGTCAACTGGAGGGTGTGCTGATGAAGCTTGTCGATCGCCCCGACGAGGTCGTTCTTGTGCTTCCTGCGGACTTCGCCGAGGCAGTGGTTAGGCGTGACCCTGACTTGGCGGGATACACCACCGAGCGCGGATCGGGCACTACCCCAGCCAAGACCATGCGGGTCAGCGACAGGATCGAAGTCTTACTCGATCCCCGCTGGATGTTGCGAGAACAACCCGGTAGCTCCTTTCCCGCCGCCAACGAGCGCGCGGCCAAACCGATGCGTTACGCGATCCAACACGAAGCCCAGCACGTCATCATGAAGCAGAGGGGTTCCGACTTGGACAACTACGGGATCGAAGAGATCTCCGGGTGGCTGCGGCAGAGGTGGTTCGGATGTGCCGCCGTAGCACTGGATGAGCATCGCGCCGAATGGAATGCGGCCCGCCTATCCAAGGCCAAGCCCTTGACGCCGGCCGATGCAACCGCGGTTCTGTCTCAACTTGGGACAGACCTTGCTGCGGCGAACAACCGCTACCAGGCAGCGCCCGATAAGGTTGATCAGCTCGCTGCCGATGTCCTCTCAACATGCAACGTGTTCTGGAAAGCCTGTGCGTATTGGGGCGCGCACCTTCGCACAAACGATGTGATCACGGACCCGCCGCTGGCCGTGACGAGTTCCGAACTCTGGGAGAGGTACATCGGGGATAGCTGGTCCGACCTAGCCAACGGGTTTGCCGGTGTACCCGTCGCCGACCTCACGACCGACCCTGAAGTCCTTCATGCGGCCGCGCTCCACATGCAAGGTGCACAACAAGTTTCGCTCCGGGTCATGGGATTCCGCTACGAGGGCGACAGTTCAGGGGAAGCTTTCTATATGGACCGTTGGGACTTCCCGTCCTAGGTCAGGGGATGGGGTCGGCGGCCGTCGACTAACCGCACCGCAGTGCCGCCACGCGCCAGTCCGCGCGCACCTTGTGCTGCGTCTATAGTTGTGTCGTGCTGAACGAGACCTGGACTGATCAGTATCAGCGGATGCTGCGCTCTTGGAAAGCGTTGCAGGAACTCGGGTCTCCATCAGACTCCCCTTCTGAACCCAGCGGTCGTGATGCGCTGTACCACTTCTGCCAAGATGCCTTCCATTTGCGTGATTGGATCATCAAGGACTCATCCCTGCCCGGTTCGGGCAGTGCGCAACGCGGGCAGGATTTGGACACACTCTTCAACTCCTCATCGCCCGCTCTGGCCGCCTGCGCCGACCTTGCAAACGGTTCCAAACACCTTGTGCGGACCAGGCATTCATACATCAGCGGAGAGCGCCGCACCGGCCATGCGAACCTCACGGGCCAAGGCGTGACAATCCAACTGCCCGTCGCAACGTTGGAGGGGACTTCCGGCGGATCGACGCAATACCACTGGATCATTGAGGGCGACTGGGACGCGCTGGAGATGGCGGCGCAGGCCGTCACGGACTGGAAGTCATGGCTCACAGCACATGGACTACCAGTCTGACCGGTGGGGCCAATCTGGGTCCACACGTGCGCGTGTTGCTGGCGCCGGTTCTCACGCCGCGTTTCATTCACCAGTCGAGCGAGCCCCAGGACGGCGACCAGAAGTGCCAATGCGGGGACGATGGCAATAGAGGTGCTCATAGCAACCACCATCGCGGCAACCTCGGTACCGTGGCGTCGGAAGGGCCGTGTGGTCTTGGCCTACCGCACCCACCCGCATCATGGACGACCGTGGGGCTGCTGCACGATCAGGTGACCGCCGCCGTGAACGAGGAGCGCGGCTGAGGCCGGCGGTCGGTCCGCGGTGACGATGGTGCCACGGAGGTTCAGGCCGTCGAGGGTGCGGAAAGCGGCTGCGGTGGAGGAGGGCACGGGGATAGTGAAGCAGAAGTTCGGAGGTGGATCTATGGGCAGGCGAGGCCCGGAAGAAGAGATAGGTTTCCGAGCCTCCGCCGTCGAGAATTTGCTAGTCAGTGGCCGCGTGCCCGCCGCACGATCTTGCGGGCGGCATCAGTATCCAGCTCGATACCCTTGGCTTTCTTATACTGCTGTTTGACGGCGCGAATCGCATCGGCCTCGGTGCCGACGAGCGATACCTCGATGTTCAGCGGCTTTTCGAGATCGCGCAGCGCCTTCTGGTTGAACTTGACCTTGATGGCCATGACACCCTCCACTTCGTCGGGAGCGATGAGGCTGCTTGCCTCGGCGTCAGGCTACGTGCAGGCACCGACAGGTGAGGTTGATGCGGCCAGCAGGGCAGCCCGGCGGCGCGCGACAGTTTGCCGGGTTTATTCGAGGTCAACTTCGCTGTCCGGCGATAGGTAGTATCTTTCTCATGAATGATAAGTCGACACATCGGGACCCGCCGCAGAATCAGGGCGGCCATGATGCAGTTACCGGCTCTGGTGAATACAGGGGTGCGCAAGTCGCGCAAACTCCGAAGCTCTCCCCGGACTTCGACCCTCCGACTGCATCCATGAATCCGAAGCCAACGCCGCCACAGCCGGTTCAGCCGCCTGCTGACCCCGCGAGCAATGGCGGTAACGGGTAGAAATGGCCCTGCCCGGAAGTCTCGCCCTCGTCTTCCTTTTGTTCAGCCTGATCCCAGGCTGGTGGCATCTTCGGCTACTTGAGCAGGCGCGACCGACCGGCAAGAGTGGCGGCCTGAACGAGTTGCTCCAGGTACTGTCGGTTGGTCTGGCTACAACTGGATCAGCCGTCCTTATTCTCGTCCTTCTCCCTGACAGCTGGCGTCGAGGGTGGCTGGTCGACCCGGAGGCCCTGTTGAAGGGCGGGAAGGCGTATGTCCAGACAAACCTGCGGCAGGTTGCAATATCCGTTGCGGCGATACTAGCAGTCGCGTGCTTGATTGCCGTATTGCTCTATTTTGTTCGGTCTATAGGATCTCGGAAAGGATTCAAGCCTCTAGGAGATCCGTGGGTGTACTCGCTTGGTAATTGGCCGAAGAATATGGTGCCGTACGTGGGTATTGAGCTTACAGACGGACGACACATAGAAGGCGTGCTACACAGCTATACGACTGACAACAGTAGCGCAAAACCAGATATCGCCCTGAAAGAAAAGATCCGCATAACGCAGAAAGACGCAGAGGAGCCCATACAGACAACGCATGATCGGATAGTTGTACCTGGCGATCAAATTGCTCTCGTAAGTATGCGGTTTCTTTCTCCGGCGGCAACTCAAGTATCAGAATAGCCAGTACTACAGTTGAAGGCCCGCTACGATGCCTCGTCTATCCGTTCCGGCGCGCTGTTGTCCCGACGCGCCCAGCGGTAGCCTGCTTCGTCAGTAAAGGTGATAGTGACTCTCAATGTGACGGCTTCATCCACGGCTGAGTACGCCATTACGGCGAACTGCTCGGGCGTAAGCGTCGTGGGCCATTCCGTCGTCATCTGGCCGGTCAGTTGCTCTTGGAGAGCTTGGGAGACCTGGGGAGCCATCTGCTGTCCGGCAAGCGCTCCCAGACCGCCGAGACCGACACCGGCGAAATTGCCGATGCCATGTAGGGGGACGGCAACGCGCTGCATCGACGCGTCGACCGCACCGCTAATGGCATCGGCGATGACGCGTCTGAATGCTTCGCTGGTGCCGAGCTTTCCGTTTGCCTGCTGGCACCCGTTTGCTATCAGTTGGCCCTCGGCATCGACGGCGACCACCGAGACGTCCAGCTCCGTCACCACCGCGTTGGAGTGGTTGGCAACCTTGACGCTCCACATGTCTGGGCCGAACACCTCGGCGCGAACCAGCGTCGGAACCACCTTGCGGGCCTGCGCCGCGATGCGGTCGTCTTCGGCACGCTGCAAGGCCGCCATCTGGGTGTCATAACGCTGACGGTCCTCGGTCATCTGGGTTTCTTGGAGTTTTCTGTCTTGCTTGGCCTTCGACACCTGCCAAAGGGCGACGCCGAGGGCGATCAGCACGCCCACAGTCGTAGCGGTCGACTGCACTACCGCCAGCCACGTTGGTACCTGGCTCATCGCCGTCCTCCACGTCGGGCTCTCCGTATGACGCCGTCGGCCGGAAGTCTATGCCCGAGGTCCGACATGCTGGCGAAGTTCCGTCCGCGGGGGGACTCCTGCCACGAATCATCGAGTCGATGCCCTCAGTACCACGCCTCTTGCGCGCAGTGCCTTCCACACACTCCCCTTCGCTTTGCCGAGCTTGCGAGCGATGACCCTTGAGGGAGTCTCTGTCCGCTTCGGTAGGCATTGACCAGTTCGGCGATGGTGTCAGCCGAGAGCCGTCGATCCAGCCGCCGTGGCTGAACGGTGCTGCCGTTCGTTTTCGCAGGTCGGCGGGTTGGAGTAGCTTCGATCTTCTGGATCACCTTGTCCAGCCAGTGGGGGTCCCACTGTTTTAGATAGCGTCCGGTGACGCCGACAGATATGGCCAAGGCGGACGCTACTTGAACCGACTGACTACGGAATCGCACAACGGCCTGGCCCAGGAAATATGGCAATGCGCGATCTATTATCGGATTTCGTGACGCAAGCGGTCGACATACGGTCAATTCGGGTAGTTTATTCCCAGCTTGGACAGGTCATACGTTGGCGGCGGTTGCTCTCCCTGCAGGATCCTGCGCACCAAAGATCGGTATTCATCAGTGGCTGCGGTAATTCCCGGTATATCGTCTTCGCTGGGATCGGTAGCGCGATAGTTGTGAATAGCGGCGACAAGTTCGGCGATCTTTCGACGCCAAGCAGAGTCAACACAAAATTCTATTCCTCGTTTGTTTGTGAGAGACATACATTCTTGTGCTGCAGGGCAGGGATTAATAGGCAAGCGCCAGTCAAAGGGGCCATAGCACGCGAGGTTCGACCCGAACACCAACTGCATCAGCATATGCTCTATAATGGGAAGTTGTTCCCGGAGTAAAATTCGACTGTCAGTTTGATCTGACCAAGCGGGGTGGGGTTCATCAGCAAGAGCTGTCATTGAAAACCACTCGTACCCATTTGGGCGTTCTACCGCACAAACGGGAGGTGCTAAATCACGAACAAGCATAAGGGGAGATATAAGCGCTCCATCTATGTTGTTCCTAAGTACAGCAAGGTTGGCGGCGGTCGCTTGCAGAATATCGATCTCCGCGAGCTGATCGACAGTGTATCCGATTTGCCCATTTTGCAGGCTGTATTGCGAGTCATGCAATAACGAAGTCGAAAGTTCAGACATTTTAGCAATTGATTCTGCGGTTAACTCAAGCACGGTTGATAAAGATGGTACGCCGACTCTTTCCAGATAGCTATCAACGTTCCCGATAGAAAGCGGTCTATTCCAAAACCTTTGATAGTCCCGCAACAGCTGCCAGACCATGAGAGTAACGGTAACGTTTCGCTCTCGAAGAATCTCGCTTGACTCAATAAAGCGCCGAGTATGCCAAGACGCGTTCGTCGGTAGCGCTGGGTGGTGGTAGGAACAGGCTATCAGCAACAACGGCAGAAGGCCCACTATATCGGAAGCCGTAAGTTGGTTGACATCCCGATCCAAATTATCCGCTAAGGCCCAAATTGGCCACGTGTAGATGAGCAGATCTGCCTCTCTCGGAATCGCGCCCACCAAATCCTCTGAACCGAAGAAAGCCGAAGCGCACCAAGCATAGGCTTCGTAGAGCGCATGCATTCCGAGCGGTAGACGGGTAGTGATCTCTACATCCTGCAGTTGGACGTGCAGACCGTCGGGGCGAATCGTGGCCGATGAGATGTACTTAGGCTCGGAATTCGTCAGTTGATGCCAGTGTCGAGGCCAAGATTGCCAAACACTTCTGAACAAGTCCATTCGATCGATGAACGGCTGCATGAAGACTTCATCGGCGCCGTGCTGCAAGACTATATTTCGAAGTGTTGAGATACAATTTCTACGATATTGAGAGACATAGATCCCCGTTGGAGTCGTGCTGAATTGGAAGTAGTGAGTCCACTCATGCATGAACGAGTCCGGCAAGTTGCCCTGACCAGGCGCAATCGTGGGTATCTCGTCAGAACTCAAACGGATGATCTGATCTGCACAGCGGGTATCCGCAAGTACCTTGGATAGGGCCGAATCAAAGTACACTTGCTAATCCTATTTGCCAACGAACAGTTTTTGATCGGACAGACGTCCCGCTAGCATGGGAACCTGCATACCCGCGGTTCGGTCCATTACCAGCCTCACTGTTTGCGAATAGATCTCCCCCACGGGTGGAGACGATGGTGACTGTAATTGCGCACTTTCTTGCATAGCCTGCAGCAGAGAGTAGGTGAATACCCCGTGTCCTAGCTCATCACTCTCCAAGGCAGCCTGATCAGGTCCGCTAGCCATGATCATCGCGGTTCCGTCCCCGATATTGTGGTCACTTCCTCCGGGAAGAGATATGACAGCATTAAGCGAAACGTCAGACAGATTTCGCATTTTTGTAAAGTTTGGTCCGTCGATACCCCGGGCTCGCAGTGGGCCATCTGGCACTCGTGCGGCTCCGGAGAGGCAACAATCGAACAACAAGGTGATGTGTGACGCGGCTATTCGCTTCAACATGATGGGTAGTTCGTTCGTTAGCGATATCCCGGTTGAGTAGAGATGCTCAATTTGAGTGTCGGTCGAGAGTAAATATGTTTCCAGCGAAGTATCGATGTTACCAAGGGGTGGAATCTCACGCGCACCGTGTCCCGCGAAGAAGACGATAACATTATCGTCTCGAGAGGTAGCAGCAAGCCACTCTCCAATACATTCACGGATCGTGCGAGTTGCAGCGTCCTCGTTGATCAAAAGCCTTGATTCCACGGACGAATTGTCGCGACCTCTAAGTGCTCTCTCATAAAGAGCTGACGCATCTGCCGCTGCCCATCTAAGGTCACGGATTGAGTCTGACTCGTAGCGGTCCACGCCGATTGCAAGAACAAACGACTTGCTCACAATTCACCAACTGTCTGTCCAGAATTTGTCATATATTGCTATAACTGCTGCCACACCGTCAGTTGTCGTACCCATATAGAGGTGTGGGCGATTCATTCGGCCACGGGCCGCGGTGTCCATCATTCTTTCAGCAATGCGTGCTGCTAGATCTGCAGCAGTGCTGTCGACCGACCGCAAACCGGTCATGAGAAGGGCAAGGGTCAGCTGGGTTCGTGATTCAGGTGTGCTATACCACTCTTTGAACCGAACCGAATGTTCCATCGGGCCGAGGAAGATGGAGCCGTCGTATCCGCTGTCGATTTCCAGCAACTTTCTCCAGGGAAGAAAGGCCGCAATAAAATCGAACCCATTCCGCGAACCGATACGATCCATCGCTACACGAACAATACCAGCCAGTTGGTTTGTCGATGGATTGCCAGATTCCTCGGAATCGCCGATAGGCTCAGCGCGTGAATCCACGATCCCCCTCCTCCTAGCTACAGCCCGCCGTATACACCATGCTGTTGAATACAGTACGGGCCTATCAACAGGAGTACGTGCCGTTCGACGGCCCAGCACAGCTGGGTCTCATGTCGAGCCCGATTACAAGATGCCGCTTTCACTCGTCCTCGTGTGGCCCAGGTGCCAACGCTCTCGGCGTACGGGTAGCTATCGTGTGGACGGGCGGATCGCTACACCTCGGATCCGCAACGCCTTCCACACACTCCCTTTGCTCTTGCTCAGTTGCCGAGCGACGGCATTGAGTGACTGTCCCTCGGCGTAAAGCCTTACGGCCCAATCGATCTCCTCCTCCGTCATCGGCTGGTACCGCATCTGCACGCCATGGCCGGCCAGAATCTTGAGTACCCCGCCCTTGGACAGGCCATGCTGCCTGCAAAGCTGGTCGGTGGAGGCACCAGTTCGGTAGGCATCGACCAGCTCGGCGATGGTGTCAGCCGAGAGCCGACGATCCAGCCGCCGTGGCTGAACGGTGCTGTTGTCCGTTTTCGCAGGCCGGCGGGCCGGAGCAGCCTCGATCTTCGCAATCACCTTGCCCAACCAGTCCGGTTCCCACTGTTTCAAGTACCGTCCGGTTACCCCGACAGTGGAAAACTCCCCCCCCGCCGACGGGAGGGGCTGGATCTCAGACAGCCCCGTTAAGCCGTACCCGGGGATTCAGTCCCGCGGCGTGAATCGCAGCCGGAATCGGTGGGGTTTGAGCGTGATCTGCTCGTTGACGGTCAGCCCGTATCCGGGCACGGGGTGCAGGTCGAAGCGGCGAAGGATTTGGGCCAGCGTCAGTGCGACCTCGTGTAATGCGAATTGGCGGCCGATGCACGATCGCGGCCCGGTGCCCCAAGGGCGATAGATGTGTGGACCCAGCTGATGGAGCCGTTCGGGCAGCCATCGGTCCGGGTCGAACTGCTCGGCATCGTCTCCCCAGGCTTCCGGGTCGCGGTGAGCTGCCAACGTCAGGACGAAAACCCAGTCCCCGGGCGCGAATTCGTGCCCGCCGAGCGTAGTGCTGCGGGTGGCTTCCCGGAAGTAGCCTGGGGCGACCGGCCACAGCCGCAGTGTCTCGTCGATAACTCGGCGCAGGTATCGCAGGCGTGTGATGTCGTCATAACCCACTAGGGTCCCCGCTGCCGGGAGAACGGCGTCGGCCTCCTCGCGTACTTTGTCGATGACATCGGGGTGTTGCGTCAGTTCGTATAGCGCGAAAGACAGTGCGGCAGCGCTTGTTTCGTGTCCGGCGACCAGCATGGTGAGGCATTGAGCGTGGATAGCGTCGGCATCGAGGTGTTCACCGGTGCACGGATCTGGTGTGGTCAGCATCAGATCGAGCAGGTCGGACCAGGGTTCGGTCGTGGTGCCGCGTGCCGCGATCATGCCATCGACCACGTGGTGCAGGTAGGCGATGTCGCGCTGGTGCTGGGCTGTCTGCCGCCGCAGGATCGTGGTTTTCGCGATGGTCGGCAGGTTGATGGTCTTGTTGAGGTAAGTCAGCCCGCGCCGCAGCCGTTCGCCGAACGGGTGCTGCTCGGCGAATGAGCCGAATGAGTGCCCGAAACCGGCGCGTCCGATGATCTCGAGCGCCAGCTGGTTCGCGTCCTCCACGACGTCGATCCACTCGCCGGTGCGGGTGTGCCAGTGGTCGAGGAGGTCATCGACGACGGCCAGCATGGTTGGGTGATAGCTGCGCATCGCGTCCTTCGTGAACCCCTGCACGAGGATCCGATGCGCAGTCCCCCAGGCGGGCTCGTCGTTGAACGCGGTGAACAGCCCAGACCCGGCGATGTCCCGGAGTGGCGTCAGGATGGCGCCCACGTGTTTGGCCCAGTCGCTCTCGTCGTTGACCTGTTCGATCAGGTCGGCGCGCGAGACGATGACGACCGGGCTGGCGAAGATGCGGCGTTCGAAGATGCCGCCGAGCTGTCGCGCGTTACGGGCGGCCTGCTGAGTTGGTCGGGCCAGATCGAGGGTCAGAACGTCGCCGAGCAGCGGTAGCCGACCCCGGGGGTGCGGTAACCGCGAGCCGTTCGGTGTTGTGGTCATCGAATTCAATGATGCGGCACTGCATAGGTGCTGGGCGGAATCAGCGGTTCTCGGGTTAGCCGGGGCGCCACATAGGCCAGAGTGGCGCACCGTTCAGATCGACGGGGGCGGTCGTGGTGAATCCTGCCGACGAGTACAGCGACACATTCGATTCGCGTGTGCACACCAGATACTCGGCGTGCCTTGCGGCGTCGTGGTGAGCACATCGTGAGCGCAGCAGTGCGGTTCCGATCCCCTGGCGCTGAAATGCCGGGTGGACAGCGAGATGGCATAGGTACCAATGTGATTCGTGCGGATGGAGCCGGTCGAAGAGTCTGCGAGTGCGCACTGCCGCGGGGATCCGGTGACCGAGAGCCAGCATGAGCGCAGGTGCCATGCGTGCGAATTCCGGCCTGGTGGCAGCCCACCGTCCGGGAGGATCCCACACGGCGACCCCGACGATGCCCCTGCCCACGGCTGCGGCGACCTCGACACCTCCGCCGGGGACGTGGTGATGGGTCATCGTGGTGCGGAAGTAGCGCGGCAAGGCCCGCTGCCGATGCCCCGAGTTCGGCCAGAGGTGGCACATCACCGGGTCGCTGTCGAACGCGATCGTGAGGACTTCGACGGCCACCGCGATCTCCTCGTGCTGGATCGGCCGGATGGTGATGTCCACAGCTGGCGACGATAAGGCCAGATCAGATGCGGTCGGAGGTGCCACGCGCCCCGCGACTGTCACCAATTGGAATTATTTGGCGACGGCCGCGCCGAAATCCCGATAGCAAGATCAAATAACCGGTATACCTGGACAAACCCGACCGGACAACAACCAGCGGAGACAATGACTGAGCCTGCGATTGATCTGCTCGTAGACACGACCAGCACCGGCGACGAGGTCGCGGTTCTGGCCGAAGGTGGCCGTGACCGGGATTTCCGGCGGTTGTCGAATACTTTGCGCGGTGCTGCCCAGCATCTGGTGGATGACATGGTGGCCGAGGTCCGACGCACCGGCCGCACCGAGCAGCGGCAGGTGAGCGCGCCGGCGTCGGCGGTGGTGGGTGAGACCGTTGCCGCGGCCCCGGTCAAAGGCATCGGCGGCAGCGTGTTCGCGGTGCAGCTGGCGCCGACCGCGGAGGAGGCCGAGCGCCGCGCCGCCGAGCTAGCGGTGTGGGAGTGGGAGATCGGGTTGGAGGACCTGCCGCCGCGGCTGTGGCTCGACGAGCGGTTCCTGGATCTGACCGGCACCGACGCTCAGTTCCGGGATCGGGTCGTTTTCGGTCCCGTGGATTTCTTCCGGCCGATCGTGCGGCTGCGGGATGTGATCCACCTGTGGCAGGGCTTGAAAACGGTCAAGGTCGGCGATACCGGTTCCGGTCGGGTGGCCGTACGTACCAGCACGGGAGAGCTGCGCCAGCTGCACTGGGCGCAGCGGTGCGTGGAGACCGACGCGGGCCCGCGAGTACGTGGTATCTGCCGCGATGTCACCGCCGACTCCGATCCGAACGAAGTCGCCGTGGATCTGATCGAGACGGCGTTAATCGATAAGCTGATGCACCTGCAGGATCGGCCTGGAGAGGATTCGCCTGGCGTGTTCGCTGCGGTCGGCGATCACACGTACCCCACGGCGCCGACCATCATCAAATGGCTCTCCCCCTACATTCCGACGATCGGGCACGGCGTCAGCACCGGCCAGACCCCGGCGATCCATCCCGACACGTTGATGAAGATCCCTGGCTGGCTGGAGGAATCGAAGAAGGGGCCGATCACGGATGTCGGCATGACCAGGCGCGGGGGTGGTGGCTGGCTACAGGTCGCGTTCCACGCCGACATCCTGGACCGCACGGCGTTCCCCACCATCGGCGTGATGATCGTCTACCCCAGTGATGTCTCGGTCGTGGATCCGGGCGGCACGGAGGAGAAGTAGGCCGCCGATCACCGCCGCGATCCCGGCGACCGCGAGCACGATCGGCGCATAGAGGTTTCCCCACCGGATCAATGTGCGCGCCTGGCGCGCGGTGTGTACCGCCTCGGCCAGTGACTGCTCGTCGAAGCGGGTCTGAATGTCGAGGGTGGTGACGGCCATCGGGTCGTCGACGCTGCGGGCCAGGAACCGTCGCACGTGCTCACGTTGTTCGACGATGGCGCCGGAAGTGGGTTCCACCCAGATGTCGCGAATATTGCTGTAGTGCAAGTCGAATCGGGTTTGCTCATCGCCCGGCAGTCCCCACCAGGAGGCGGGCACCGTGGTCTGCATGGTCGGCTGTTCCGGGTAGAGATTGATCGGGCCGATGCTCTGCCGGAAGTGCAGCAGCCGCAGACCGTCCTGCGAGCGGTCATCATCGACATAGTCGATCGGGAAATCGCGACGTGCGGTTGTGTCGAAATACGGGTAGCTCTGCCGTTGCGTGTCGAACGGGAAATGGAACTGAAACCCGCTGCGGGCCACCGGGTCTGCTGGTTTGTCGACCTCGAGCTTGATCTGCCCAACTTGGTCGACCGGCTCGGACGTCGTACGCGAGACGGTGACCGCCTCGGCGCGAGCCGACACCAACGCATTCGGGCCCTGCCGATCGGTGCGCGAGAGCCGGGTTGTGGACACCAGGGTCACGCGATCGCTGTCAGTAGGGTCAGCGGAGACGACCAGAGTCTGCACCCTGATCGGCACGCCGGTTTCGGTGCGCATCTGCCCCCGCATCGCCGCCTTGGTATCGAGCACCGCGGCATTGTCGGCCAGCGACACCGCCTCCGTGCGGACCCCGGCCGGGATCCGCGTCGACCGCGGCATCACGAAGGTCGGCAACAATGCCGCTACCATAAGCGCGGCCACGCCGATTCCGATCGCCACGAGTCCCAGCCACACCCTTACACGCTTTCTCCCCGCTGCCATGGATCGACAGTAAGCCTGAGACCAGCGTTTTCCTGGCTTTCGATGATCTTCGACGTAGACGGCCCCGCAATCACCGAGGTCAATGCACGGTTGCCATAAATATGCTGGACATCACAACAGGCGCGAGCTAATAATGGGTGTACGGCGAGCCTCGCAGCCACATAACTGTTGATCGCCCCTCTGGGCGACTCGACCCGGCGGCAGGTTCCCTTGCGTACCTCTCTGGCGGAGGTTGGAGTACGCCCCTCTTGGCCGTGCTCCCTGCGCGCAGGCGCTGATGTGCCCCAGCAGTTGCTGCTGTCGTGCACTCGTGCGCCTTCCGTGGGATCCGTCCAGGGGAGGTTCCAATGACGACATCGTTCGGCGAACTCCGTCCAGCATCATCATCGACACCGTGTGTTCGACCGCGCTGCTCTGCCGTTCAGACTCACCCCGCTATGCGGGGGTGCCGCTACTGGTCGAACCGGTCTCTGGCCGCGGTACGCCCGGCCGCCGGCCGAGTTATGACTCTGCACCGGGGCCCCGAAACAGTGCCGATGCCAGTGCAACGGTGCGCGCGGTATCGGATGTACGCAGTGCACGCGTCGCTGAGTTCGTCCTGGGTGATGCAGGCCCGGCAGGCTCTGGAAGCCGTGCTCGGCCTGCCGGTGGAGGCACTCGGACTTATCAATTGGCGGCTGGGCGGTGTGCCACGCCCAGATCTAGCGCTCCGCGATATAGACGTGGAACGCGCGCCAGCTGCTGCCTATTCGCCGATGATCGGTGATCGTCAAGCCTGCGGCAGTGATGAACTCGGCGATTTCGGTGAGGGGCCGCAGCAGCATACCTTCCTGCCAGGGCAGCGTGCGCAGGTAGTCGGTGTCACCGAGTCCGACGACCAAGCGCCCGCCAGGCCGCAGCACGCGAGCGAGTTCGCGCAGCGAGTCGCTCAGTTCGACATCGGGGATGTAATAGACGGTGTTGATGGTCGCGGCGCTGTCGAGAGTGTTGTCCAGCAAGGGGATTCGCGACATCGACGCCTCCTCCAAGCGGAGACGGCCTTGCGTGATGGCGTGGCGGTACCGCCGACGCGCACCGGCGATCACGGTGCGGGACGGATCGATGCCATACACGACGCCGGACTCGCCCACCTGATCGAGCAACATGCTCAGACTCCGCCCCCCGCCGAATCCGATATCGGCAACCGTGGTGCCAGGCGCTGTGGCCAGAGCGTTGAGCGATCCGTTTACCGGTCCGCTGTTGGCTCTGTTGAGCAGATGCCCGATGAGCCGACCGGACAACCCGGAAGGTTGGCCGAGTTGAGCAGCGAACCGTCGGAAGAACGCATTCGAGGGCCTCACGACCGCCAGTCTGGCACAAGCCGGTCCGGCTCTGTGTCGCCGCCGCACGCGCTTCACGAAGAAGCGTTGTGGACCTCGCTGCGCGGCAACGCAATTAGCTGCACTTTTCGTCCGTCGAGACGGACCACGCCGTGCCCGCCTCGAGGTCACGGCTGGCCGCCAGGTTTCGGATCGGACTCGATGCCGGGCAGTGCTCATGGATCGATCGCCGACCAGCACACCGCGTTGACCACTCGCCGTTGGCCGCCCGGCGGCGGCATGGGAGATCGGCCGGAGCGGTGCCCACGAATCGAAGGAGGACCGTCATGACACTATCTGCGGAAAATCACTCGAACGTTGTCGCGTCACGGGATGCCGGTGCCCAGCACAACAGCGGTGCGAACCCAGTTCAGCGGGCTGCGAACGGCTCGTCCGGGGCGGGGCGGTTGCGGCCGAGATCGGGTATTGCGCATTCATCGGCGGCGGGTGCCTCGGCTGGTGCGTGCACAGGATTCGGGTTCATTGCCGAGAGTCTCAGCGACATCGGGTCCGAACCGACAGTGATCGCCGATTCGGCAGGCCCGCACCGGTTCCACCGCATGTTCCGCACTCTGCGCGAGACCAACCAACTCCCTATGGCCGCAGGTATTGCGGATCAGGGACTCGCCCTGGTGCACCAAGCGGTTCGCGAGGGCCGGGCGGTGACCACGCACCTGCCGAACGGAGGTCATCGCCTGCGGGCCGACTGCTACCCGCTGGTGGGGCCTTCCGGTGCCGTCCATGCGGTGCGGCTGGAAGCGAGCAAGTCCGAAGGTGGATGCGGTCCGCACTTGCCGCTGATTCCGGTCGAGTTCGACGCCGAGCGGCTGGCCCGGTTCGGCAGCCCCGACGGCCCGATGCCCACTCTGTTCCGCAGCGACACGTCATGGACGCTTCCGGCGTTGCTGGAACATGTTGTGTGGCTGGATAAACGGTTGGATCTGATTGGCCTGTTCGACCCGTTCGAGCCAGCCTCGCGATGGTGCGAAAGCCTCATCGTCGTGGACCCCGTCACGCAGGAGAGGCATCACATGTGGATGGCCGCCCGCTCCGTCATCGGCCCGCAGGGCGTGCCGATCGTGCGGGCAGTGATCGCCGATGTCACAGCTCTGGTTGCGGCCCCGGATCGGGATCCTTTGACCGAACACCTCGCGACCCGCGCCAACCGCGGTCACGGCTCGGCGCTGATGGATCTGCGCACGACACTGATGCACTCGTTCTCCTGCCACGACGACCCGCGCCTGGCCTTGTGGCGGCACCGCAACCCGCAGCTGCATCCCGACGACCTTCCCGCGATCATGACCGCTGTCGCCGACCTTGCCGCGGGCAAGACCACCACCATCACGATGCGGATCCGGTTCACCGGCAACGACCCCTGGACGACGCTGCACGCCACCAGCTCACCATTGATGAATTACGCACGCCCGCAAGCATCGATCGACTTCTGGATCGAAAACTAATCTGCCAATAGTGGTACGAAAGTACCAGAGTTTGCTATACAATAGCAGGTACAACCGAAGACTTCCGGCGATCCGAGGTTTCCGGCGCCGAGTGCCCCACCGGTACTGGCTTGTTCCAGTGCGCGGCCATCACTTCCCTTCTGTGCAGGGGTGGAGTGGTGTGCCATCGGGCCTCGGATTGCCAGCTGTGCCTTTCGAGGTCCGAACCAACACCGTTTGTGTTGTTCGACCCGAAAGGCACTGTCATGTATTCGTCTTGCGATCACCCTTCCCCCGCCGAGCGGCAGCTGGCGTTGGCGATCCTCGCCCACGCCGCCCGTCGTGACGGCCTCGCGCTCGCCGCATCCTTGCGGCTGCTCGCGGATTCCTCAGTCGAGCTGTGCTCGATTGGTGTCATCGCTGGTCTGGTCACCGAATTTCAACGCGACATGGACACCGATCAGCGCGAGTGGCTGGCCCGATGGTTCTCCGGCCAAGCCCTATCCCTGGCTGCCCATGAGGCGGCACAACAGCAGGCGGCCCGAGGCCCGCACGATGCGTAATCCCTTGCCCGCACGTCTACTTCGTTGACTCGGTCGCGCGAGCGAACACTACCGCCGTCCATTCTTGAAGGAACGGAGAATGTCATGTCCGCATTTATTGCCAAACGATCCACCAGTTCAATTACTCCGGCGTTGCTGGCCGCCGCCGGGGAACCGGAGACCCGGCCCACAACCGTCGGTATCTGGGTGGTGTGGTTGCACACCGGGAAACCCGTCCATGTCGAGTCGACCGCGCGCCTGGACGTCGACGTCCCGGTAGCGATACTTCCCGAGGCCGACGAGGCAGTCCTCGTGGCAGCGGCACCCCTCCGGGTTGCCGGCCCGGTCCTCGGCCGTGTCGCTCTCATCTACCAGTACCTGGTGGACAAGGGTGTGCCGGTCAGCGCCGTGCACGTCCCCACCCTGGCCGAAGGCGCAGTGTGGACGACGCTGCCCGGCGGAACCGCAGGGCTGGTACCACCGCTGACCGCCCCGCCGCCCACGCCGCGCCGTTCACTGCTTCCCCACTTCGGCCACCGAGCGGCTCGACGCGGTCTGGTCGCCGCACTGGCACCGATCGTGGCGCTATGCGTGGCCACGGCCGCGCCTGCCGCACCGAGTGGCCAGCCCGGCGTGGCCCCAGCTCCCAACCCAGGGTCCGGTCAGGCCGGTGTCACCGCTCCAGTGACCTCTCCTCCCGAATATCACCCGATCAATGAGGCCGCACCGGCGGGTGGGGATCTGTCCCAGGCCACCGAAGTCGGTACCCCGCCACCGCAGCAACAGCCGACGCCCCTTGCACCGGCACCGCAACCGACCGCAGCGCCTCCCGCTACCGGCCAGAACACCAGCGATCGAGCTGATCGTGTGTCGGCGCTGCCCCAGATGCCCGGCGACGCGACATCGGCTGAGCAGGACGACAGCGCTGTGGCGCCGGAACCCGACCTGATCAGTATCGGCTCGACGGTTCTCCCCCGCCCTGGCTGGCTGCCGCCGACACTCGCCGACCGCGAGCGCAGCGCCAACGAGCTACTGGCCCCACACATGGCACACGCACTGGACCCTGCAGGTCTCGGGGTTTCATCCTTCGATCCGATCTCCGGCACCGACGACGGCTACACCGGCACCGTTCCCGATCAGCTGCTCGCCCCGGTAGCAGACGCATTGACCGAGTCCGACGATCTCGATGCGATGGTGCCGACATCGGTGACGGACGCAGTCACCGCCGTCCTCCCCGAGGTTGAGGAAGCCATCGACGTCGCGTTGGTCCAACTGCAGGCCGCGCTCGGATAGGTGGAGGTTACTCATGACCACCCAGACCAACCGGCTGTCGACACCGCTGACGCCGACCCCGCCGGTCACAGCGTCGTCGTCGAAAGCGGCGCCGACCGCCACCGGCCGTGGTGTCGATGGGCTCGCCGGGAAACCGGCGCAGGTGCCGCAGCGGCTCGCCGAGCGGCTTGCCGCCGGAAGTCTGAGCGCCGACCACGTCACAGGCTCGCGCGCCTACCGGGACGTAAAGGGTCGTGTGCGAGCCCTGATTCCCGCCGTACGGAGGCGGGGGGCGGCCGTGATCGCCGCGGCGGCCATTGCCGGGGCGGCAGTACTGACCCTCGGCCATGACACCGGCACCCGCACCGCCGCGTCAACCACGACGGCGTCGGCACCGCCAACACCGGCAACCGAGACCGTGGTGTCGGGAAGCACACCCGGATGCGCAAGCCCGAGCACCGAATCCACCGAGCCAGCCACTGGGGCGGCTGCCATCGTGCTCTTCGAGTCCGCCTACTACCAGGCGCGCGACGCGCGACTTGCCCGGCAGGTGGTCGCCGACCATGCGTCGGTGCCCGATGCGGCGACGATCCAGGCCGGGATCGACTCGTTCCCGGCGGGGACCGCCTACTGTGCCCGGATCCGTCTGCTGACGGCTGGCCTGTACGCGGTCGAGGTGACCGAAACGCGTCCCGGCGGCGAGGTCGTCTCGTGGTCGCAGCGCGTGACCACCACCGAAGTCGACGGCCGGGCGTTGATCACCTCGATCACGTCCGGATGACCCGCCGAACCAGCACAGCTGCGCGTGTCGAGCTTCAGAGGTAATTCCTTGTCCACCACTAGTTTTCATCACCACGATCGGGGGTGTCCGATATGTTGATCGTTTTCACTGCACTGCACACGGGCTCGGGGGTGACCACCGCCGCCACCACCTTCGCTGCGGCGTGGCCCGGGCCCGGCAAGGCCGTTGTTCTGGAAGCCGACCCGGCCGGTGGCCGCCTCGGTGCCCTGCTGCCCGGTGACCCGCACACGGGCCTGATGAGCCTGGCATGCGGGGCGAGGACCCCGCATCACCCATACCGGATCACCGACCACGCCCGCACGCTCCCGTCTGGAGTGCCGGTGATCGCCGCGCCTGCGACGCCCGGCGCGGTGCATGAGGCGTTGACCGCGACCGTCTGCGATGGCGGACCACATGACGCGCTCGCCAACCGCGACGTCGCGGTGATCGCCGATTGTGGTGTGGCCGACCCCGACTCGGCAGCGGCCCCATTGATGACCGCAGCCGATGTCCTGATCGTGATGGTCCGGACCGATCAGATCGACGCGACCACTCGCGCCCAGCTGGCTCGCGTGGGCGGCTGGGGGCGGCAGCGAGCGCTGCTGCTGGTCGGTGAAGACCCGGCGGGCGAGTTCGCCGGCACTCTCGGAGTCCCTGTCGCCGCGCTCTGGCCCCTCGATCCGGCCGCGGGCCCGGGGACCCGAGCCCGCTGACCCACCCCAGCCCCCCACGGCGGCGAAAAACACACCCCCCCCCCCCAG
>NZ_JARWQD010000299.1 GCF_029869545.1 Nocardia wallacei
TGCGGCGGTTCGGGAGGTGGATCTGGGTGCGTTTTCGCATGCGGAGTTGCCGTTCGAGCGGTTGGTCGAGGTGTTGGATCCGGTGCGTTCGCAGGCGCATCATCCGTTGTTCCAGGTGGCGTTGTTCTTCCAGAACATGGAGCAGCCGCCGCTGGAGCTGCCCGGCCTGACCGCGACCGCCGTCGAGGCCGAGGGCGCGGTGGCCAAGTTCGACCTGCAGCTCACGGTCGTGCCCCGGGAGAACGACGGTGTGCCGGAGGGCTTTTCGGCACTGTTCACCTACGCGGCCGACCTGTTCGACGCGGCGACCGTCGAGGTCTTCGCCGAACGCCTGACGCGGGTGCTGACCGCGGCGGCCACGGACGCGCACCGGCCGGTCGGTGCCATCGAGCTGCTGAACGACGCCGAGCGCGAACGGATTCTCCACGGCTGGAACGACACTCGACATCCGGTCGAGGCCGAACTGCTGCTGGACGGCTACCGCCGTACCGTAGCGCGGCGGCCCGATGCGGTGGCCGTGACGTACGAGGGCTCGTCGCTCACCTACGCCGAGTTCGACGCCCGGGTGAATCGGCTTGCGCGGCACCTGATATCGCAGGGTGTCGGCCCGGAATCGCTGGTGGGGCTGGCGGTCCGGCGGTCGCTGGACCTGGTGGTCGGGATGTATGCGATCATTACGGCCGGTGGTGCGTATGTGCCGCTGGATCCGGATCACCCGGCCGAGCGCATCGGACATATTCTCGACACCGCCGATCCGGTATGCGTGCTCACCACCTCCTCGACCGAGTCGGGGGCCGAGCGCGAACGTGGTGTGGTGCTGCTCGATGAGCTGGATCTGTCCGGCGTTTCGGTGGATCCGGTGACGGATGCGGATCGTGTCGCGCCGCTGCGCTCGGACAATCCCGCGTATGTGATCTTCACGTCCGGATCCACCGGCCGCCCCAAGGGCGTGGCCGTGTCCCACGCGGCCATTCACAACCAGATCGAGTGGATGCTCGCGCAGTATCCGCTCGGCACCGACGACGTGTACCTGCAGAAGACCGCGACCACGTTCGATGTGTCGCTGTGGGGCTACTTCCTGCCGCTGCGCGCCGGGGCCCGGCTGGTGGTGGCCACGCACGACGGCCACCGCGATCCGCGGTACGTCGCGGAAACCATTGCGGCCGAGCGGGTTACGGTCACCGACTTCGTGCCGTCCATGCTGACCGTCTTCGCGGCCCAGCTGGCCGCCGGTACGTGCCCGACGCTGCGGGACATCTTCGTGATCGGTGAGGCGTTGCCGCCGGAGACGGTGGATGCGGTGCGTGTGGTGTCGGATGCGCGGGTGCACAATCTGTATGGTCCGACCGAGGCTGCGGTGTCGGTGACGTACTGGCCCGCCCAGGGTGACGATCGGCCGACCGTCCCGATCGGGTTGCCGCAGTGGAACACCCGGGCCTACGTGCTGGACGCCAGGCTGCGCCCGGTCCCCGCGGGTGTGCCGGGCGAGCTGTACCTGGCGGGTGATCAGCTGGCCCGTGGGTATGTGCGGCGGCCGGATCTGACGGCGGATCGGTTCGTGGCGAACCCCTTCGGGGATATGGGGGCGGCCGGGGCCGGGGGTGGAATGGGGGCGGCCGGGGCCGGAGGTGGAATGGGGGCGGCCGGAGGCGGTATCGGCAGCCGCATGTATCGCACTGGTGATCTTGCCGTGTGGCGCGAAGCCGAAGGTGAGTTGCCAGCGCGGCTGGAGTACTTGGGGCGCACGGATTTTCAGGTGAAGTTCCGTGGTCAGCGGATCGAATTGGGTGAGATCGAGACGGCGCTGCTCCGGCAGCCGACGGTGAGCCAGGCCGTGGCCGCGGTGGTGTCGTCGGCGCTCGGCGATCAGTTGGTGGCCTACGCCGTACCGACGCCGGGCGAGTCGATCGAGCAGGCGGATCTGCTCGAGGCGGTGGCGAAGACCCTGCCGTCCTACATGGTCCCCGGCGCGATCGTGGCGCTGGATGCGCTGCCGCTCAATGCCAGCGGCAAGCTCGACCGCAAGGCCCTGCCCGCGCCCGAGTACATCGGCCGCGAATTCCGCGCTCCCGCAACACCGATCGAAGAGATCGTGGCGGATATCTTCGCCGACGTACTCGGCGCCGAACGCGTCGGAGCCGATGACGACTTCTTCGCCCTGGGCGGCAACTCGCTGGTCGCCACGCAGGTGGTGGCGCGGCTGGGCGCGGCCGTCGACGGCCGGATACCCGTGCGGGCGCTGTTCGAGACGCCGACGGTCGGCGCGCTGGCGGCGGCGATCGAATCCCGCACCCACGATCGGCGGGGCGTGCGACTGGGCACCCTCGAGCGTCCGGAACGGCTGCCGCTGTCGCTGGCGCAGCAGCGGATGTGGTTCCTCAACCGCTTCGATCAGGATGCGGCCACGGCCGGATCCGCGGCGTACAACCTGCCGTTCGCGCTGCGCTTGACCGGTGCGCTGGATGTGCGGGCGTTGTCGCAGGCGCTGGACGACGTGGTGCTGCGGCACGAGGTGTTGCGCACGGTGTATCCGGAGACGCCGGACGGGCCGGTGCAGGTCGTGCTGCCCGCGACGGCGATCGCCCACCACGAGGGGGATGCCGCGCGCGTCGGCTGGATGTCGGTGGCGCCCGAACCGATCACCGCGGCCGAGGTGGCCGCCGCGGTCTACGAGCTGGCGGGCACGCCGTTCGACGTGACCGCCGACGTGCCGATTCGAGTGCGGCTGTTCGAGATCGCGGATACCGCAACGGATTCGCCGACCGAGTACGTGCTCGCCGTCGTCGTCCACCACATCGCGGCGGACGGTTCGTCGATGGCTCCGCTGGTGCGCGACGTCATGACCGCCTACGCGGCCCGCGGCGCCGGTGCCGCGCCGGGCTGGGCGCCGCTGCGGGTGCAGTACGCCGACTACGCGCTGTGGCAGCGGGCGGTGCTGGGCGTGGAGTCCGAGGCGGATTCCATTGCGGCGCAGCAGATCGCGTATTGGCGGCGGGAGCTGGCGGGGCTGCCGGATCTGCTGGAGCTGCCGACGGATCGCCCGCGGCCCGCGGTGGCCTCGCTGCGGGGCGGCCGGGTCGACGTCCGCATCGACGCCGCGACCCATGCCGGACTGAGTGAGCTGGCGCATGCCCACGGCGCGACATTGTTCATGGTGGTGCATACGGCCTTGGCGGTGCTGCTGGCGCGCCTGTCCGGAAGCGGTGACATCGCGATCGGTACCCCCGTGGCGGGGCGCGGTGAGGCGGAACTCGACGACCTGATCGGAATGTTCGTCAATACCGTCGTATTCCGGACGCGGCTGGATCCCGGCGATTCGTTCACGGATCTGCTTGCGCGACAGCGCGAGACCGATCTGCAGGCGTTCGCGCACGCCGACATCCCGTTCGAGCGGCTCGTCGAGGTGCTCAACCCGCCGCGGTCGACGGCGCATCACCCGCTGTTCCAGGTCGGCCTGTCGTTCCAGAATCTGGCGCGCACGGCGGTGGAGCTGCCCGGGCTGAGCATCGAGGGCGTCGACGCGGATCTCGAGGTGTCGCAGTTCGATCTGCACCTGATCGTCGCCGACGGCTACGACGAGCACGGCCACCCGGCCGGAATCGGTGGCCACTTCACCTATGCCACGGACCTTTTCGATGCCGCGACCGCGGCGGGCTTCGCGGATCGGTTGTCCCGCATCCTGTCGGCGGTGATCGCCGACGCCTCCACGGCGGTCGGCGACCTGCCGCTGCTCGACCGTGACGAGCGCAACCGGGTCCTCGTCGCCCCGAATGCCACCGGATACCCGCTGAATTCGGGCGCGCTGAGCGCGATCGGATCCGACGGCGGCGCCCTGCACACCCTCGACGCGCTGCTCACCGCCAGTGTCACGGCCTGTTCGGATGCGGTGGCGCTGGTCGCCGACTCCGACGAGCCGCTCACCCTCACCTACGCCGAACTCGGTGCCCGCGTGAACCGCCTTGCCCGGCACCTGATTTCGCTGGGCGTCGGCCCGGAGTCGCGCGTGGCACTCGCCCTGCCCCGCTCGGTGGACCTGGTGGTGGCGATGTACGCGGTCTCGGTCGCGGGCGGCGCGTACGTGCCGGTCGATCCGGATCAGGCCGCGGAGCGCGTGCGCTACATCCTGGAAACCGCCGCCCCGGTGTGCGTCCTGACGACATCGCCGGTCGTCACCGATGCCACCGGTCTGAATCCCTCCGCCGCAACGGCGGGGCGGGTCGTCGTGCTGGACGAGCTGGACCTGTCGGATTATTCCGGCGCCTCGCTGACCGACGCGGATCGCCTTGCCCCGCTGCGCCCGTCGAACACGGCCTACGTGATCTTCACGTCGGGCTCGACCGGCCGCCCCAAGGGCGTGGCGGTGCCGCACGGCGCGATCGTCAACCAGTTGCTGTGGAAGAGGGCCGAATTCGGCCTGCACCCCGATGACGCCGTGCTGCTGAAAACCGCCGCGACCTTCGATCTGTCGGTCTGGGAGTTCTGGTCCGCCGCGGTGTCCGGCGCGCGCCTGGTGATCGCCGCGGCGGACGGGCACCGCGATCCGGCCTACCTGAACGAACTGATGGCGCGGGAGTCGGTGACCACGCTGCATGTCGTGCCCTCGATGCTCGACGCACTGCTCGCCGATGCGGCCGCCCGCGGGCCCGGCGACGCCTATCGCCAGTCTGGCATCCGGCCCGCGCCCGAGCGGCTGGGGATCGCCGATTCCGCAGTGGCGCTGTGGAAGTCGCTGCGCCGGGTGCTGGCGATCGGCGAGGCGCTGCCGGGTGCCCTGGCCCAGCGGTTCCGGTCGGCGCACCCGGATATCGACCTGTTCAACCTGTACGGCCCCACCGAGGCCGCGGTCTCGATCACCAACCACCCCGTGTCCGATGCCGATCGGATGTCGGTGCCGATCGGCCTGCCGGAGTGGAACAGCCAGGTGTACGTGCTGGATTCGCGCCTGCACCCGGTGCCGGTGGGCGTCTCCGGTGAGTTGTACCTGGCGGGCGCGCAGCTGGCCCGCGGCTACTTCGATCGCCCCGATCTGACCTCGGACCGCTTCGTCGCCAACCCGTTCGGCGTCCCCGGCGCGCGGATGTACCGCACCGGAGACCTGGCGGCGTGGAACGCCGACGGGGAGCTGGAGTATCGGGGCCGCACCGACTTCCAGGTGAAGGTGCGTGGCTTCCGCATCGAGCTGGGTGAGATAGAGGCCGCGCTGCTGGCGCTGCCGGAGGTCGGTCAGGCGGCGGTCGTTGCCAAGCGCGACCGGCACACCGGCGACCGCCTGGTGGCCTATCTGGTCGCGAGCAACGGCGAACTCGATGCGGCGCAGGCGAAGTCGGCCCTGAGTGCCGGGCTGCCGTCCTACATGGTGCCGTCGGCGTTCGTCGTGCTGGAGGCGCTGCCGCTCACGGTGAACGGCAAGCTGGACCGTAAGGCGCTGCCGGACCCGGAGTTCGAGGCGGCGGTCTACCGGGCGCCGTCGACCCCGATCGAGGAGATCGTGGCGGGCACGTTCGCCGAGGTCCTCGGCGTGGAGCGGGTGGGCGCCGACGACGATTTCTTCGCCCTCGGCGGCAATTCGCTGCTGGCCACCCAGGTCGCCGCCCGGATCGGCGCGGCCCTGGACTCCCGGGTCTCGGTGCGCAGCCTGTTCGAGGCGCCGACCGTGGCCGCCCTCGCCGTGGCCGCCGAACAGTCCGCCGGGGCGGCGTTGCCGCCGCTGACCGCCCAGCCGCGCCCCGAGCGCATCCCGCTGTCGTTCGCGCAGCAGCGCATGTGGGTCCTCAATCAGTTCGACACGGCCGCGGCGGTGTACAACATTCCGGCGGCCATCCGGCTGTCGGGCACCCTGGATCCGGCCGCCCTGCGGGAGGCCGTCGCGGACGTCGTCGCGCGTCACGAGATCCTGCGCACGGTCTACCCGCTGACCGGCGAGGGCCCGGTACAGGAGATCCGACCGGCGCACGCGATCGATATCGACCTGACCTCGATGCCGGTGTCCACGGCCGACCTGGCGGCGACGGTGGAACGGGTGATGACGCAGGGTTTCGACGTCACCTCCGAGGTGCCGTTCCGGATCGCGCTGCTGCATCCGGCACCGGAAACCGGTGCGGCGCAGGATGTTCCCGACGACTACGTGCTGGTCTTCGTCGCCCACCACATCGCCACCGACGGTTGGTCGATGGGCCCGCTGACCCGGGATCTGATGCTGGCCTACGCCTCTCGCAGCGGTGGCGAGGCACCGGCGTGGGCGCCCCTGGGGGTGCAGTACGCTGACTACGCGCTCTGGCAGCGCCGCGCCCTCGGCTCCGAGGACGATCCGGATTCGCTGCTCGCACAGCAGGTCTCCTACTGGCGGCGCGAGCTGGCGGCACTGCCCGAGCAACTGGATCTTCCGGCCGACCGGCCGCGCCCGGACGCGGCCTCCTATCGCGGTGCCACGGTGGAGTTCGAGATCGAGCCCGGCCTGCACGCGGATCTGAACCGCGTTGCCCGCGAGCATCATTCGACGCTGTTCATGGTCGTGCACGCCGC
Source organism: Nocardia wallacei (assembly GCF_029869545.1). Classification (GTDB taxonomy): domain Bacteria; phylum Actinomycetota; class Actinomycetes; order Mycobacteriales; family Mycobacteriaceae; genus Nocardia; species Nocardia wallacei_A. The sequence goes on from NZ_JARWQD010000299.1 coordinate 6,523, forward strand.
CCTCGCGGTGGTGCTCGCGCGGCTGTCGGGCACCCGGGACATCGCGATCGGCACGCCCGTCGCCGGGCGCGGCCACGCCGCCCTCGACGACCTGATCGGCATGTTCGTCAATACCCTCGTGCTGCGCACCGAGGTCGATCCGGCCGCGACGGTCGGTGAGCTGCTGCACGCCGTGCGCCGCACCGATATCGCCGCGTTCGCCCACGCGGACGTCCCGTTCGAGCGGCTGGTGGAGCTGCTGGATCCGGTGCGCTCGGCGAGCCGGCATCCGCTGTTCCAGGTGATGCTCACGTTCCAGAATCTGGCGCCGACCGACCTGCGGCTGCCCGGCCTGACGGTGTCGGGGGTGGACGCCGCGACACCACCGGCGAAGTTCGACCTGCAGGTGACCCTCGCCGAGCGCATCGGCGATTCCGGTGCGGCACAGGGCATCTCCGCCGCCCTGACCTATGCCACCGACCTGTTCGACGCGGAGACCGTGGCGGGATTCGGCGAGTACCTCCGCCGCGTCCTCGCCGCGCTGGCCCACCCCGCCACGGCCGTCGGGGATATCGAGCTGCTGACCGACGCGGACCGGGATCGGGCGCTGCGGCAGTGGAACACGCCCCCCGCCACGCCGCGTACCGCGACGGAACCGGCGCTCGTCGCGCTGATCGACGAGCAGGTACGCCGCCGTCCCGACGCGGTGGCGGTCCGTGCCGGGGCCACGACGCTCACCTACGGGGAATTGGACCGTCGCGCGAACCGGGTCGCCCGCGCGCTCATCGCGCAGGGCGTAGGCCCGGAATCGCTGGTGGCCGTCGCTGTTCCGCGCACCGAACTCCTCCCGGTCGCGCTGCTGGGCGTGCTGAAGGCCGGGGGTGCGTACCTGCCGATCGATACGGCCTATCCGGCGCAGCGTCTGCGGTTCCTGCTGTCCGACGCGGCACCGGCCTGTCTGATCACCACCGAACCGGAACGGAAGGCACTGCCGGACACGGAGACTCCGGTGCTGCTGCTCGACGAGCTGCCCGATCTCGACGACTCCCCGGTGACCGATCGAGACCGCCGCGCTCCGCTGCGGCCGGACCACCTCGCCTACGTCATCTACACCTCCGGGTCCACCGGTGTACCCAAGGGCGTCGGCGTCGCGCACCGAAATGTGTTGCAGCTGCTGGCCAACGCGCAACCGCTGTTCGGATTCGACGAGACCGATGTGTGGACGCTGTTCCACTCCTTCGCCTTCGACTTCTCGGTCTGGGAGCTGTGGGGCGCGCTGAGTTCCGGCGGCAGCGTGGTCGTGGTCGACTACCTGACCTCCCGCTCCCCGGAGCAGTTGCGGGAGTTGCTGATCCGCGAACGCGTCACGGTGCTCAACCAGACGCCGTCGGCGTTCTATCAGCTGATCGCCGCCGATCGGGCCGCGGACCCGGGCGATTTCGCGCTGCGCCACATCATCTTCGGCGGCGAGGCGCTCGACGCCCGGCGGCTCGAGCCCTGGCACGGGCGGTACCGCGAGGCGCGGCTGGTCAACATGTACGGCATCACCGAGACCACGGTGCACGTGTCGTTCTACGTACTGGACGATCAGGCGAGCGCGGCCGGTGTCATCGGCCGCGCGCTGCCCGGCCTGGATGCCCATGTGCTCGACGAGCGCCTGCACCCCGTCCCCGACCGGGCGCCGGGTGAGCTGTACGTGGCCGGTGGCCAGCTCTCGCGCGGGTATCTGGGGCGGCCGGGCCTCACCGCGGCCCGTTTCGTCGCGAACCCGTTCGGGCCGCCGGGATCTCGGCTCTACCGCACCGGTGACGTGGGACGCCGACAGTCCGGCACGACCGCGAACCTGGAATACGCCGGGCGCAGCGACCAGCAGGTGCAGCTGCGCGGATTCCGGATCGAGCCCGGCGAGATCGAGGCCGCGCTGCTGCGCTGCGCGGGCGTCGGCCAGGCCGTCGTGATTGTGCACAATGATCCCCGCGCCGGTGACCGGCTGGTGGGATACGTGGTGGGCGAGGGCGATTCGCGGCCGGACCCCGCCGGGCTGCGCGCCGAGGTCGCCGAGTTCGTCACCGGCTACATGGTGCCCGACGCGATCACCGTGCTGGACGCGCTGCCGCTCACTCCGAACGGCAAGCTCGACCGCCGCGCCTTGCCCGCGCCGAAATTCCACGGCGGCACCACCTTCCGTGCCCCGGCGACCCCGGCCGAGCAGACGGTGGCGGAGGTCTTCGCCGAGCTGCTGGGCGCCGACGAGGTCGGGGCCGACGACGAATTCTTCGCGCTCGGCGGCAATTCCCTGCTCGCCACCCGGGCGGTCGCGCGGTTGCGCGAGGCCACCGGCGTGCGGGCCGAGGTGGCGTGGTTCTTCGCCGACGCCTCCGTGGCCGGTCTCGCCCGCCGCATCGACACGCACGCCGCGGGCGCCGAGGACGATTCGGCCTTCGGCGTGCTGCTGCCGCTGCGCTCCGGCGTGGGCGATCCGGTGTTCTGCATCCATCCGATGTACGGACTCGCGTGGGCCTATTCCGGTCTGGCGCAGTACCTGTCGCAACCGCTGTGGGGCCTGCAGTCTCCGGCGCTGGCCGAGGACTACGTCCCGGAATCGCTGCGGGACATGGCCGTTCGCTACGTGGCGGAGATCCGGGCGGTGCAACCGCACGGCCCCTACCGGCTGCTGGGGTGGTCGCTGGGCGGCGTGCTGGCGCACATCGTCGCGACCGAACTGCAGGCCGCCGGGGAGCAGGTGTCGCTGCTGGCCATCCTGGACGGCTATCCGCACCTGAATGTCGCCGACTTCCACACCGCGGTGCGCGACGCCCTCGCGGAACTCGGCCTCGCCGCCGACGTGCTGCCGCCGGGGGGCCTGGGCGAGCTCGGCGACGAGGCAGTGGCCGCGCTGCACGCCGCCATCCCCGCGGACCTGGTCGCGCTGACGCCCGAGCGGGTGCGCCGGATCTACCGCAGTGCGGTGCGCTCGGCCGAGCTGGTGGCCGACCATCGCCCGGCCGTGTTCCGCGGCACCGTGCAGTTCTTCCGGGCGGCGGCCGACACGCGCAATGCCGCGCGCGGGCTGGCCGTCGCCGATTGGGAGCCGTACGTGGACGGCGCGCTGGTCGAGCGGCCGGTGCCGGTGACGCACGAGGAGCTGGCGGGCCCGGCGGCGACGGCGGAGATCGGCCCGATCCTGGCCGCGCTGCTCGCCTCGGACGGGCGGTGACCGGGGCCCGGCGTCCCACCGTGCCGGTATCGCTCCGGTACCGGACAATGGTCTAATTCCGGTGCGGCTCGCCCCCATCGTCCCGGAGTTTCGCGTGGTCGCGTAACACGCCCAGGCCGCGTTCGATGGATGAAGGGGGTGGCGCCGCGCAGGCGCATGAGCAACAGCAGGCAGGGTGAGATAGACGTGTTTCGGGTGGTCGGGCAGCACGAAGCGGCTTCGGAAGCGGTTACCGCATGACCCGCCCGGCCCGCGTTCGCCCGGTCCGCACCCGTCGTCCGCGTGTCACGACGCTGCCGCAGCTGCTGGCCACCGCCGTGGAGGTGGACCCGACCGCCACCGCCCTGGTGTTGGCCCCCCCCGCGGGGCCGCGGCGCGGGATGTACAAATGCCCGCACCACGGCCCGGGCA
>NZ_JARWQD010000300.1 GCF_029869545.1 Nocardia wallacei
GTCCGCGGCTGCGCGGCCGCGGCCGGTTCCAGCTCGACGGCCGTGGTAGCCGGCGGTGGGCTCGGCTCCCGCGTGGTCGAGTAGCTCGTGGTCGTCGGGGTCGTGGTGACACCGGGCACGGTCGGCTCGAGCGGTTGCATAGGTCTCACGGTATTGGGCCGACGGTCGGGGCGGCCACCGCCAGCAAGTAAAGTACTGGTCAATGAGCACCTCACCGGTCGACAGTGGTTCCCCAGCCGACGAGAGGGACGCAGCCGACCCGTCCTTCGCCGATCTCGGTATCGATGATCGCATCCTCGCGGCCATCGCCGACGTCGGTTACGAGTCGCCGTCGCCCATCCAGGCGGCGACGATTCCGCCGCTGCTCACCGGGGCCGATGTGGTCGGCCTGGCACAGACCGGCACGGGGAAGACGGCCGCGTTCGCGATCCCGATCCTGATGGGGTTGCAGGGCAAGGGCAAGGCGCCGCAGGCGCTGATCCTGGCCCCCACCCGCGAACTGGCGATCCAGGTGGCCGAGGCATTCGGCAAGTACTCCGCGCACATGCCGGGCGTGCACGTGCTGCCGATCTACGGCGGCCAGAACTACGCCGTGCAGTTGTCGGGGCTGCGCCGCGGCGCGCAGGTCGTGGTCGGCACGCCGGGCCGCGTCATCGACCATCTCGAGCGAGGCACCCTCGACCTGTCCCAGCTGCGGTACCTGGTGCTGGACGAGGCCGACGAGATGCTCAAGATGGGCTTCCAGGACGATGTCGAACGCATCCTCGCCGACACCCCCACCGACAAGCAGGTGGCGCTGTTCTCGGCGACCATGCCGGGCGCGATCCGCAAGATCTCCAAGCAGTATCTGAAGGATCCGGTCGAGATCACCGTCAAGTCCAAGACGGCGACGGCCACCAATATCACCCAGCGCTGGGTGCACGTCTCCCATCACCGCAAGCTCGATGCCCTGACGCGCATCCTCGAGGTCGAGCCCTTCGAGGCGATGATCATCTTCGTGCGCACCAAGCAGGCCACCGAGGAGCTCGCCGAGAAGCTGCGGTCGCGCGGGTATTCGGCGGCGGCCATCAACGGTGACATCGCCCAGAATCAGCGCGAGCGCACGATCGGGCAGCTGAAGTCGGGGGCGCTGGACATCCTGGTCGCCACCGACGTCGCCGCCCGCGGCCTGGACGTCGACCGCATCTCGCACGTGGTCAACTACGACATCCCGCACGACACCGAGTCCTATGTGCACCGCATCGGCCGCACCGGGCGGGCCGGGCGCAGCGGCGAGGCGCTGCTGTTCGTGGCGCCGCGCGAGCGCCGGCTGCTGGATGCGATCGAGCGGGCCACGCGCCAGCCGCTGACCGAGATGCGGCTGCCGAGCGTGGAGGACGTGAACGCGCAGCGGGTGGTCAAGTTCCACGACGCCATCACCGAGAACCTGGCCTCGCCGAATCTGGCGCTGTTCCGCAAGCTGATCGAGGACTACGAGGCCGAGCACAACATCCCGCTCGCCGACATCGCGGCCGCGCTCGCGGTCGGCGGGCACGACGGCGACAACTTCTTCATGGAGCCCGAGCCGGAACCGGAGCGCCGCGAACGGGGCCCGCGCAAGTTCGACGACCGGGAACGCCGCCGCGAGCCGGGCGGGCAGCACCGCACCACGGGCGCCGATATGGCGACCTACCGCATCGCCGTCGGCAAGCGCCACCGGGTCGTGCCGGGCGCGATCGTCGGCGCCATCGCCAACGAGGGCGGCCTGCGCCGCAGCGATTTCGGGCACATCAGCATCCGCCCCGACCACAGCCTGGTCGAATTACCGGCCGATCTGCCCCCGGAGACCCTCGACGCCCTGCGCCGCACCCGCATCAGCGGCATCCTCATCCAGCTGCAGCCCGACCAGGGCCCGCCCGGCCACCGCTCCATGAGCCGCGGCCCCCGCCGCGAATACCGCCGCCCCGACCGCCGCAAGCCCCGCTCCTGACCCGAGGGCGGGAGTTGGGGGCCTGCGCGGGTTGAAAAGAGTCGGCTCTGGCCCCGCTAGCCCGCGGGTTTGGGCTTGGGGGCGTAGGGGTCGGTGAGGGGGTTGGGGTAGACCGTGATGACGCCTACCGTGGGGGCCATGACGCAGGTGGCGCCGGGGTAGCCGATGGTGCCCCACATGCTCGCGATGATGGTGCCGGGGCCGCTGTCGACCGTCTTGGACAGGCTGGGCGTGCCGAAGTCGGTGCGCTCGTCGAGGGCTGCGGTGCCGCTGCGGCCGTTGCCGGTGTTGAGCCAGGAGACCGTCAGGCCGGACGCGATGGGGTAGCCCGACATGTTCGGAGTGGCCTGGAAGCGCACCGTGCCGTACTCGCCCGCGATCCCGCGGTCCGGGCCCGGGACACCGGCGGCGCCCGCGACGGCGGTCAGCGAGATGGGGAAGTTGGTGCCGCAGCCGAAGGTCGGCGCCTGGTACCAGAACGGCGTGAAGCCGCCCGCGATGTTGTCGAGCTTGGCGGCGCTGATCAGATGCGCCGTCTTCGCCAGCGAGTCGACACCGGCCCGGGCGGCGGGGTCGGTGCCCGCCTCGGTGGTGAGCCGCTCGACGGCGGCGTCGATCGGCGAGGCGGTGGGTTCGGCGGCGGCGCTGCCGAAGGTCGCGGCCGTGCCCAGTCCGCAGGCGGCCGCGATCGCGACCAGACGCGCGAAGGTCTTGCCGTTCACTTGTGGTGCTCCTTGTCGTGAACTCTCCGGCCGGCGAGGAGAGATCCCGGCGTCGCGTGGCGTCGTCGGGACGAGCGCGGCCCGTCCGCAGCAACCTACCAGGACCCGGCCGGCTCACTGTCGACTCGGGCCCGCGGAATCCGGCCGATCCGGGCTTGTGATCCACCTGACAGCGTCAGATTACCGAGGGGTAAGTTCGACATCGGACATCCGAACACGGTGGGAGACGCCCATGAAACTTGCCCTGTCACCCGATGAGGTGGCCTTCCGGGACGAACTGCGCCGGTTGTACCGGACCGAGATCCCCGCGGAGATTCGCGAGAAGGTCGAGTACGGCCGCGAGCTCACCCGCGACGAGATAGTCACCTCGCACAAGATCCTGCACGAGCACGGCCTGGCGGTGCCGAACTGGCCGGTGGAGTGGGGCGGCAAGCAGTGGACACCGATCCAGCGGCACATCTGGGAGGACGAGCTGCAGCTGGCCTGCGTGCCCGAGCCGCTGACGTTCAACGCCAACATGATCGGCCCGGTGATCGCCCAATTCGGTTCGCAGGAGCTGAAGGAGCGCTTCCTGCCACCCACCGCCGCGCTCGACATCTGGTGGTGCCAGGGCTTTTCCGAGCCCGACGCCGGCTCCGACCTGGCCTCGCTGCGCACCACTGCGGTGCGCGACGGCGACTCCTACATCGTCAACGGCCAGAAGATCTGGACCACGCTGGCCCAGTACGCCGACTGGATCTTCTGCCTGGTGCGCACCGATCCGAACGCGCCGAAGAAGCAGGCGGGCATCTCGCTGCTGCTGTTCGACGTGAACACCCCCGGCGTGACGATCCGCCCGATCAAGCTGATCGACGGCCACCACGAGGTGAACGAGGTCTTCTTCGAGAACGTGCGGGTGCCCGCCGACCAGCTCGTCGGCGAGGAGAACATGGGCTGGACCTACGCGAAGTTCCTGCTGGGCAACGAGCGCACCGGCATCACCGGCGTCGGCCGCACCAAGGTCCGGCTGGCGGTCGCGAAAAAGTATGCGGCACAGACGAATGTCGGTGACGGCACGCTGCTGGCGGATCCGCTGTTCGCGGCGCGGGTGGCCGAACTGGAGAACGAGCTGCTGGCGCTGGAGCTGACGCTGCTGCGGGTGGTGGCCAATTCCAGTGAGGGCAAGCCGAATCCGGCGTCATCGGTGCTGAAGCTGCGCGGGACCGAGCTGCAGCAGGCCGCCACCGAACTGCTGCTCGACGTCGCGGGCCCGGATGCGCTGCCGGTCGGCGCCGACGACATCGCCTCGCCGGACTGGGCGCAGCGAACCGGACCGGGATATCTGAACTACCGCAAGACCACCATCTACGGAGGCTCGAGCGAGGTGCAGCGCACCATCATCGCCTCCACCATCCTCGGATTGTGAGGCGCAGCCATGGATTTCGAACTCACCGATGAACAGGTCCTGTTGCGCGATACGGTGCGCGACCTGCTGGCCCGCGCCTACGATCCGGAGTCCCGGCTCAAGGTCCTCGAGACCGATCTCGGCTGGAGCCGCGAGGTGTGGTCGCAGCTGGCCGAATTGGGCGTGCTGGGACTGAGTTTCGCCGAGGAGGACGGCGGCGCGGGCGCGGGACCGGTGGAGACCATGGTGGTCATGGAGGAGATCGGCCGCCGCCTGGCGCCGGAGCCGCTGCTGGATGCCGTGCTGCTGCCGGGCGGCCTGATCGCCCGGCTGGGTTCGCCCGCGCAGCGGCAGCGGGTGCTGCCGGAGGTGGCGGCGGGCACGAAGCTGCTCGCCCTGGCGCACGACGAGCCCGGCTCCCGCTGGCCCGCAACCCAGGTCACGACCCGGGCCGAGGCCGACGGCGACGGCTACCGCCTGACCGGTGTGAAGAATCCGGTGGCACACGGCGATTGCGCCGACGACCTGGTGGTGAGCGCGGTGCTGCCGGACGGTGTGGTCGGGCTGTTCCTGGTCGCGGCCGACGCCGAGGGCGTGCTGCGCAAGCCGTACCGGACCTTCGACGAGCGCCGCGGGGCCCAGGTGGAATTCACCGCCGCCCCGGCCGAATTGCTCGGCGATGCGGCGACCACCGGTGCGGCGCTCGCCGCGGAGATCGGGTCGGCACAGGCGAGCCTGTGCGCGGAATCGGTCGGCGCGATGGCGGAGGCGCTGCGGCTGACGACCGATTACCTGAAGACCCGCAAGCAGTTCGGCGTTCCGCTGTCGAAGTTCCAGACGCTGACCCAGCGCGCGGCGAACATGTACGTCTCGCTGGAGCTGGCCCGCAGCATGAGCGTGTATCTCACCGCCGCCCTCGCCGACGGCGAGGCCGACGCGGTGCTGTCGTCGCGCGCCCGGCTCCAGGTGAGCGGCGCCGCACGGCATATCGGCCAGGAGGCGGTCCAGATGCACGGCGGTATCGGCATCACCACCGAGTATCCGGTCAGCCACTACACGGCGCGGCTGACCGCGATCGAGCGCACCTTCGGCGGCGGTCTCGACCATCTGCGGGTGCTCGGCCGGCAGGTGGGCGACTACGGACTGGTCGAGCTCTAGCGGCTCAGTTGTCCCACCCGTCCTCCGACGACGGCGCGTCCTGCGTGGTGGGCGCCGGGCGGGTCGTCGTCGGGCGGGTGGTGGTGATTCGCGGCCGCGTGGTCGTGGTGGTCGGGTCCGGGTCGTCGCTGGTCGCGGTGGGATCGCCGGGCCGGTGGTGCGGCGCGGGGAGGGTGGTGTCGACCGCGGAGACGGTGGCGCCCGCGCTCGTGGGGGTGCCGAAGGGGGTGCGCCGCGGCGGCGGATTCACCGCGACCCGCCAACTGGGCGAGGGCGGGATGAGCACGCCCGGGGTGGTGGTGCCCGAGGGGGTCGCGCTCCCCGCGGGCGCGGATTGCAGGTCCGCCTGCAGCGGGGGCGGGGAGACGTAGACGTCGCGCTGGCCCAGGCCGCAGGAGCCGATGAGCACCAGCCCGAGCGAGACCGCGCCGGCGGCGGCCGCCGGTCCGGCCACTCGGGGGTTCAGGCGGCGTGGGGTGTCGTCCGCGCGTCCCCCCGAACCCGCCCTGTTCTCCATGGGTCCGCCGCTCCTCGTACGTGTCGGGTGGGCCTCACCTTAGCCAAGGCGGGGCTGTCGGGCCAGACGGGCCGAACCTTGCGCAAGATACCGGAAATGCATCTCAAACAGTGACGGGTCACATATCGAAACGGTCACTTCGGCGTGTCGTTCGCACGTGTCGTGTGCCGATTCGGCAACGGGGAACTACCTTGTGTGAGAAGTTACACGTGCGACGCCTGAAGATTGCTGATGGCACTGCTGAATTCGCAGATCGGCGGGCGTCATCTAGGAGTGGTGATGGGAGCGTACTCGACATCCCCGCTACGCGCGGTGTCGCAGAACGATTCGGACGCAACCGAATCCGGGCGCACGGCCTGGGCGATCGCGGCCCGCGTGGCGGCGTGGTTGATCTTCCTCGGCGGCGTGGCCGGTGCGGTGCTGGGCATCGCCGATCTACGCGTGCTGATCACGGTCGCGGGCCTGATCCTGGCCTGCACCGCCGGACTGGTGCTGCTGAAGCTGCGCGCGGACGCCAACGGCCCGGTGTGATTCCGCGGTACCGCAAAGCGGTGGGCCGCGGCCGATAACGCGCCTACCGTGGCGAGTATGAGGATCGAACTGACCGACGATGCGGCCGAGTTCCAGCGTCGCACGGCGGCGTTTCTGGGGCGGGATCCCCTGCTGCATACCGTCATCGCCACCGTGGTGGAGAGCTATGTCACCGGATTGTCGGACGGGCCCGCGGTTTTCGCGGCGGTGCACGTCGACGGCGCGGTGATCGGTGCCAGCATGTGCACCGCCGGGCACAGCGTCTATCTGGGCGGCGTGCCCGATCCGGCGGTGCCGGACCTGGCCGCGGCCTTCGAGGAGCGGGTTCCCGCCGCGCCCGGGGTGGAGGGCCCGCCCGGTACCGCGCTGGTCTTCGCGGAACGCTGGAGCGCGCTGTGCGGCAGCAAGTTCCGGATGGACGTGGCGAGCAGGCTGTACCAGCTCGGCGAGCTGTCGATGCCGCAGGTGCCCGGAACCGCCCGCCGCGCCGGCGAATCCGATATCGAGCTGTGCGCGCAATGGTCCGAGCAGATGCGCCGCGAGGTGGGAATCGGACTGAGCGCCGATGCCATTCGCGCTCGCGTCGCGCTGGGCCGCTGGTGGCTGTGGGAGGACGAGGGGCGACCGGTGTGCATGGTCGCCCACCAGGCCCGGGCCTACGGCTGGACGCGCATCGGTCCCGTCTACACCCCGCCCGAGGCGCGCGGCCACGGCTACGCCAGCGGCCTCACCGCCCACGTCGCCCAGTTGTTGCGCGACAGCGGTTCCGGGGTCTGCCTGTTCACCGATCTCGCCAACCCCACCTCGAACAAGATCTATCGCTCGATCGGCTTCGAACCGGTCCGCAACTTCGCGCACTACGAATTCGTCTGAGCGGGAGCGCCCGGCACGACATCGCCTGCCCGGGATGCGCTGCCCAGCAGGCGATCCAGGGCCGTCCGCAGCGCACCGCCGGGGTCGCCCGGTAGCGTCGGCGATCGCCAGGCGACGATCTGGTCCGGCCGCACCAGCAGTGCGCCGGAGGCGGTGAGACCGGCTGCCGTGCACCACTTCTCGTCCATCTCGTGGACGGCCAGCCCGAGATCCGGTGTCCGCCAACGTCGTCTGTCGGGGCCGGTGAGCAGGGCGAAGTCGCGGTCGGCCAGGTCGAGGCTGCTGCGGCCGTCGGGCAGCACACCGTGCGGCACGCGCGTTCCCGGTTGACCGGACAGGTCGAGACGCCCCATCGTGTGGGCGCTCGCGTCGGAGACGATGGCGCCGTTGGTGTATCGCGTGCCGAGGATCAGGGCGATCGGGTCGGCCAGCGGGGTCCCGTCGGTGGATTCGGTGTTCAGCGCGCGCAGGTTCGCGGTGCGCACGCTGGATTGGTCGGCGGTGAACCATCCGACGGGACGGCGTTCGGCGTGATAACTGTCCAGCAGTGCGGGATCGGCCCTGCCGCGCAGCACGTAGGCCAGCTTCCACGCCAGATTGTGCGCATCCTGAATCCCGGTATTGGCGCCCGCGGCCGCGTACGGCGGCATCACGTGCGCGGCGTCCCCGGCCAGGAACACGCGGCCCGACCGATAGCGGTCGGCCACGAACATGCCCGGCTCCCAGGGCAGGACGCTCAGCAGCTCGATCTCGACGTCGGGCACGCCGATCGCGGTGCGCAGCGCATCCGGCCACTGCTCGCGCGGCCGGTCGACGCCGTCGGAGGTGGTGAAGATCCAGCGTTGCGCCCCGTCGACGGAGACGAAAGCGCCGGGGGCGGCGTCGTTCTCGATCTGACAGAGATTGAATTCCCGGCCGCGCACCAGCTCTCGCAGATCGGCGCGGAAGTAGACGTTCACGGCGCGGCCGAGGGTGCCGCGGCCGCTGCGCGGGATGCCGAGGCGCTGCCGGATCGGGCTCGCGGCGCCGTCGGCCGCGATCAGATAGTCCGCCCGCAGTCGTTCGACGGTGCCGTCGCCGGATCGGACCGTCGCGCGCACGCCGCTCTCGTCCGTGGCGAAATCGGTGAGTTCCACCCCGAAGCGAATATCGGCCCCGCGGGCGGTGGCCAGGCGTCGCAGTACCGGTTCCAGCAGGTCCTGGGCGCACAGGCAGCTGGTCGCCGGGGTGATGGCGGCCCAGTCCGGCATGCCGCCGGGCAGCGTGAACGGTAGCGCGGTGGCCTGGGCGAGTGTGGGACCGGCCGCCATCGCCTGATATTCGGCCAGGCCGCTTGCGGCGTCGAGGACCTCACCGGCGATGCCGAGCTGCCCGAACAGCTCCATCGTGCGCAGGTTGACACGCCGTGCCTTCGGCTGCGGCGAGGTCGTCGTCCGGCGCTCCACCAGCACGGTATCCACGCCGTGGTGGCGCAGGAACAGGGCCGCGGACAGTCCGACCAGGCCGCCACCGGCGATCAGAACCCGAGGTGCGTGTACATTGTACATCATGTGTACGTTGTACACGAATGATTGAATGCGGGCAAGGAGGTGCACGTGACGGAGGAGTCGTCGCCCGGCCCGCTGATCTGGTCGCTGCCCGAGCCGCCGGGCAGGCCGACCACGAGCCTGAGCCGGTCGGACATTCTGCGCGCCGCGATGGCGGTCGCCGATGCCGAGGGCGCGCGCGGACTGACCATGCGCCGGGTGGCGACCGCGGTCGGCGCCTCGACGCCGATGTCGCTGTACCGCTACGTCGGCTCCAAGGACGGGCTGGTCGACCTGATGATCGATGCCGTCTACGGCGAGATTCCGCTGAGCGCACCGCCTTCGGACTCCTGGCGGTCGGCGCTGGAGCGGCTGACGATGGATTCCTGGACCGTCATCGAGCGGCATCTGTGGTTCGGCGAGCTGGTGTACTCGCGGCCGCCGATCGGTCCGCATGCCCTGCGCTACTTCGATTTCCGGTTCGCGCTGCTGGAACCGCTGGGGCTCTCGGCCGACGACCTGACGCTGATCACCGGGGCCGTCGACGGCCATCTGTTCGGCACGGCACTGCAATACGCCGAGGAGCAGCGGATGCGCGCGCGGGCAGGGCTGCGCAGCGAGGAGGAACTCGCGGCGGCGGCGCGCCCGCTGCTGGAACCGATGCTGGCCGACGGCCGCTATCCGGCCTTCGCCCGCTGGTTCCACGGCCGCACCGGCGCCGGGCCGGGCGATCCGGTCTCCTGGACGCTGGGCTGCCTGCTGGACGGGCTCACCGAGCGGTTCGGGTTGCCCGGGTCCGGCTAGGGATCATCCGGTCCGCTGCAGCGGCGGCGGTGCGAGGAGCGCCGGTCCGGGGCCCTCGCGCAACAGATCGCGCACATCGTCGTCGTTCAGGGGGCCGAAGTCCTCGTAGAAGCTGCCGATATCGGTGAGCCGGTCGCGGGTGTGCAGGCAGACCACCTTGTCGGCGTCGCCGACCAGTCCCGCGATGGCCGGTTCGGCACCCACCGGCGCCGCCACCACCACGCGGATCGCGCCGTGCGCGTAGGCCGCCCGGCAGGCCGCCCGCGCGGAGGTCGCGGTCGGCAGTGCCTCGTCCACGATCACGATCGTATGCCCGGCCAGCTCGGGGCGCTGCCCGCCCGCGCGCAACCGTTCGGTCCTGCGGCGCAGCGCATCTCGTTCCTGTCGCTCGATCCGCGTGAGCTCAGCGGCCCCGGCGCGCAGGGCCCGCGCCTGCTCACCGTCGACCACCCGGACACCCCGCTCGGCGATCGCGCCGAAGGCGGGGCCGGGATGCTCCGGAGGGCGCAGCTGGTGGACCACCATGACATCGAGCGCCACGCGCAATTCGGTCGCAACGGCCGATGCCACTGCGGCTCCGCCACCGGCCAGTCCGATCACCACGATATCGGGGCCGCGGAAGGCCATCAGATGTCCGGCCAGTCGGCGGCCGGCGTCGCGACGATCGAGGAACAGCATGAAGCCTCCTGAGGGATCGTGGGAACGAATACACCTGCGCCGGGTGTTGTGTGTCTGTTGTGTGTCGAGCGGTGGGTGCCCGAAAAATGTACGCGCCGTTTGCAATTGCAATTCGGTGGCGAGAGTGGGGCACTTCGGCCGGAGGCCCGAGCGGGTGAACTCGGCGGCCGCGCTGCCCGCGTGATTCGTCGAGGGGCGACGAAAAGTTCTGTGCCATAAGGGATTCTGGCTGCTCGCAGGGATGCTCAGGATCCATCTCTCCTCCAGAGTCGCCAACCGCCGAGGATGGGGAGCCACGCTTCGGGACTCGGGAAGACAACGGTGCAATTCTACGTCGGGGGCGCCGCCGTTCGTTGTGAAACGGACACGATCTACATTGCCGGAGATGTAATTGCACACCGAAATGCGTTGCGCTGGGGGAATTTCCGGAGAATGTGGTATGCGGTACCGCGGGTTCACCGGCGCCGGGTCGGTAACCGGCCCCCGAATGCGATCGCTTGCCGGTCCCGCGGCGTCAGTTGTCCTCCAGCGCGCGGATATCGGCCTCCGACATTCCCAGCAGCGTGGACAGCACCTCGCCGGTGTGCTCACCCAGATCCGGGCCGACCGAGCGGATGGGCAGCGATTGCCCGCCGAGCACGGGCACGATGCCCGGGAATCCGACCTGCTTGGGTTCGCGTTCGCCCACGTCGACCGGAAACCGCTGAATCATGTTGCGCGCCCGGTACTGCGGGTCGTCGACGATATCGGCGGCGGTATAGATCGGACCGCACGGGATGGCCGATTCCTCGAGAATGCGCAGCGCCTCGTCGCGGGTGTGCCGGCGGGTCCACTCGGCGATCGCGGCATCGAGCCGGTCGCGATGGCGCCAGCGCCCGGCATTGTCGGACAGCTCCGGATCGTCGGCCAGGTCCGGCCTGCCGATGACCCGCATGTAGCGCTGGAAGATCGCGTCGCCGTTGCCGCCGATGATGATGCTGGTGCCGTCGCCGCACGGATAGGCGTTGCTGGGGGCGATGCCCTCCATCCGGCCGCCGACCCGTTCGCGGCGGATACCGTAGGCGAGGTAGTCGGGCACCAGCGATTCCATCACCGACAGGATCGACTCGCTGAGGGCCACGTCGATCACCCGCTGTGCCAGCGGAATTCGCTCGTCGGTGCGGGTGCGCTGGAACAGTGCCATGACGGTGCCGAAGGCGGCGTAGATCCCGGCGATCGAGTCGCCGATGGAGACGCCGGTGCGCACCGGCGGCCGGTCCGGGTCGCCGACCAGTTCGCGCAGCCCGCCGACGGCCTCGGCCACCGCGGCGAATCCGGGCCGCTGCGCCAGCGGCCCGGTCTGGCCGTAGGCGGAGATGCGGGTGACGACCAGGTCGGGATTCGCCGCGTCGAGCACCTCCGGCCCGAGGCCCCACTTCTCCAGCATGCCCGGCCGGAAATTCTCCAGCAGCACATCGCAGTGCCGGATCAGATCGAGCACGATGCCGCGCCCGGCGTCGGTGCGCAGGTCGAGCGTGATCGACTTCTTGTTGCGGTTGACGGTCCGGTACAGCATCGAGGTATCGCCGCCGTAGAGTCGCCAATTGCGCAGTTCGTCACCGGTTTTCGGCCGCTCGACCTTGATCACCTCGGCGCCGAAGTCACCGAGGATGCGCCCGGCGGTCGGCGCGGCGATGTAGTTGCCGAGCTCCAGTACGCGAACCCCGTCCAGCGGCCGAATCTCCATGCCGACGATTCAACCACCCGGGGTGCGGGCTCACGCGGCCTTGGAGACCTCGTCGACGACCGAGTAGTGATCGGCGTTCCCGGCGATCACCGTGCTCGGGGTGCCGTCGACGCCGACCGGGATGTCCCCGGCGAGGGTGATGCGCGTGAGCTTGCGGTGCTCGCTGCCGTCGTAGTCATCGATCGCGTAGTGCTGGGTGGCACGGTTGTCCCAGATGGCGACGTCGCCGAGCGACCAGTTCCAGCGGGTGGTGTTCTCGAGCCGGGTCACCCGATCCTGGAACAGCCGGAACAGCGCGTGCGACTCGTTACCCGTCAGGCCGACCAGCTTCTTCACGAAATGCCCCAGCAGCAGGGCGCGTTCGCCGGTCTCCGGGTGGACGCGCACGACCGGGTGTTCGGTCTCGTAGTAGGTGGACTCGAATTCGGTGCGATATGCCTTGGCCTTCTCGTTCGGCGAATCGTCCTGTGCCGCGGCGTAGTCGTATTGGTTGGTGTGGCGGGCGCGCAGGCCCTCGGCCAGCCGCTTGAGCGGTTCGGGCAGCGAGTTGTAGGCGGCGACCGTGGAGGCCCAGGTGGTCGATCCGCCGTAGCTGGGCAGCGAGACCGCGCGCAGGATCGACGCCTTCGGGATGCGGTCGACGAAGGTGACGTCGGTGTGCCAGCTGTTGGCGCGGCCGCGATGGGAGTCGATGGCCAGACTCTTCACACCCGCCGAGGTGACGGTCGGGTGCGGGGTGGTGGGGGAGCCGAGCAACTGCGCGAACTCGTACTGCCCGTCCTCGGTCAGGTGGTGCTGATCGCGGAAGAAGATCACCTTGTGCTCGTTGAGCGCGGCGCGAATCGCGGCGACGGCATCGGGATCCAGATCGCCACCGAGCCGGACTCCCTCGATCCGCGCGCCGATGTGGGTGCCGAGCTTGACGACGGTCACGGTGCCTGCCTGAGCGACTGACATTGCGGGGGCCCTTTCTCGAAACGTACGACGTTCCGAGAACACCACCGGCGGTTGCCGCGAGCCAGGGTTGCGGTCAGCGCGATCGAAACCCGGTGGATTCCGGCCAAAAGCATGCCGGAAACATGAGGGTGCGGGCATGCCGGATGTGACGGTGCACGCATGCCGGATGTGACGGTGCACGCATGAGCCACCATTTCCCGGCATGCTGTCGGCCGGGAACTACTCCACGTGCTCGCGCAGATACGCCAAATCCTCCGCGACCCCCTCGGCCGGAGTTTCCAGCACCACCGGCGCGCCCGCGGTGCGGCAGACCTCGGCGAGCAGCTGGGGATCGATGGTGCCGTCGGCGAAGTTGGCGTGCCGGTCGGCGCCGGAGTTGAAGTCGTCGCGGGAGGAATTGAGGTGCACCAGGTCGATGCGGCCGGTGATGGCCTTGATCCGGTCCACCACGCCGATCAGCTCCTCGCCGCCCGCCCAGGCGTGGCAGGTGTCCAGGCAGAAACCCGCGCCGAAATCGCCCACCTGGTCCCACAGCTTGGCGATGGAGTCGAAGTGCCGGGCCATGGCGTGATTGCCGCCGGCGGTGTTCTCGATCAGGATCGGGACCGCGAAGCCGCCCTTTTCCTGCTGGCGGTCGAACAGCTTGCGCCAGTTGACGATTCCCGCCTCGATCTCGGCGTCGGAGCGCACGTGGCCGCCGTGCACGACCAGGCCGAACGCGCCCAGATCGGCCGCGGCCTGCGCCTGCTGCGCGACGGCGTTGCGCGAGGGCATGCGCAGCCGGTTGTTCGTGCTGGCGACGTTGATCTGGTACGAGGAGTGCACGACCACGTCGATCGGGCTGGCCTTGATCTCCTCGGCCCGCGGATGCGGCTGCGGTTTGTCCCAGCTCTGCGGGTCCACCACGAACATCTGGATGACGTCGGCACCGAGGCGTTCGCCGAAGCCGATCGGATCACTGTCCTGCCTGACGTGTGCTCCAATGCGCATGGGGACGAGAGTATAGGTAGCCACCGACACTCGAACCGGACTGCTATGGTTTCGGTGTTTTCCGTGGTCCGCCGAGGCATTCGGGCGCGGCCGCGGCGGTTCATCTGCGGTACTGCCGTGCACTGGCGGGTCCCGGTGCGCGGCACGGGAAATGGGAGCGGGCATGCTGGCCAACGGTGACGTCTTCGCCGGCTATGTCATCGAGCGGCAACTGGGCCGCGGTGGCATGGGATCGGTCTATCTGGCCAGGCATCCGCGGCTGCCGCGCATGACGGCGTTGAAGCTGCTCAACCGGGAGATGGTGTCCGACGAGGAGATTCGCGCCCGCTTCGAACGCGAGGCCGACCTGGTCGCCCAGCTCGATCATCCGAAGATCGTCACCGTGTACGACCGCGGGCTCGAGGACGGTCAGCTGTGGATCTCGATGCAGTACATCGACGGTATCGATGCCGCCAGCGTCGATCCGCAGCGGTTGCCGCCCGAACGGGCCGTGCAGATCGTCGCGGAGGTCGCCGAGGCGCTGGACTACGCGCACAACAACGGCGTGCTGCACCGCGATGTGAAACCGGCGAACATGCTGCTGGCCAAGTCGACCGGTGGCAAGGGTGAGCGGGTCTACCTCACCGACTTCGGCATCGCGCGGCTGCGCGACGACGGCGGCCACCTGACCCAGACCGGAACGTTCACCGCGACGCTGACCTACGCCTCACCCGAGCAGCTCACCGGTGCTTCGCTGGACGGCCGCTCGGACCAGTACTCGCTGGCGTGCAGCCTGTTCTGGCTGTTCACCGGGACCGGGCCGTTCACCTCGGCCAGTCCGGCGGCGGTGATTCGCGGGCATCTGCAGGGGCCGCCCCCGGCGCTGAGCAGCGTGCGGCAGGGCCTGCCCGCGGCGCTGGACGGCGTCCTGCTGCAGGCGATGGCCAAGCGGCCCGACGATCGCTTCGCGACGTGCGCTGATTTCGCGGCCGCCGCCCGCCGTGCCTTCGCCTCGCCGAGCGCGCCGTCGATGCCCGTGGCGGGGCGGGGCTTCACCGGCCCGGCGATGCCGCAGGCAGGGCAGCCGGGAACGGCGATGGGTCCGCGGCCGTCGACGGGGCCGGGCATGCCGCACGCCCCGCACCCGGCCACCGGTCCGGGGCCGCAGCCGACGGCCTCGGTGCGGTCGGCGACTCCGCCGCCGCAGCCGGTATATCAGCAGGCGCCGCAGTATTCGCAGCCCGGCGGGTACGGCTATCCGCCGCCGCAACAGCAGAAGTCGGGTTCCGGGGCGACCGTCGGCCTCATCGTCGGTGGCATGGTGCTGCTGCTGGTGGCGCTCATCGTCCTTGGTGTGCTGACGCGCTGACGTCCGCGCGGTCGCCGTCGGGCATCGGTGCCGGATCGTCCGGAGACCGGGCGGCGCGGAACACCGTGATACCGACGACCACCCACAGGATGCCGAGGGTCCAGCCCGCGAGCACATCGGTGGGCCAGTGCACGCCCAGGTACACCCGCGAGGCCCCCACCGCGAGCACGAACAGGGCGGCGAGCGTGCCCACGGCGATCTTGGCCGCGCGCCGCCGCAGCGCCAGCACCGTCACGGTGGTGACCACACCGACGATCGCCGTGGTGCTCAGGGCGTGTCCGGACGGGAACGACAGGCTCGATTCGGTCACCAGGTGATCGACGGGCGGGCGGCGGCGGCCCACCAGCCGCTTGACGACCGCCACCGTCACCCCGGCGCCCACGGCCACCGTCGCCGTCAGCACGACCTGTGGCCAGCGCCGTTGCCAGGCGAGCCAGGCGCACGCGGTGACGGTGATCGTCGTCATCGACAGGGTGTCGCCCAGGTCGGTGATCGCGTGCACGATCGGCGTCAGCGTGCCGGTGCGCTGCGCGACCGCCCAGTCCATCGTGGGCCCATCGATGCGGGTCGCGCCGTCGTTGTTCAGCACCCCCTCGGCGAGCTCGGCGACGGCGGACGGGAGTGCGACGACCGCGACCAGGATGCCGCCGCCCGCTCGCGACAGCAGCCCGCGCCGCACGAGCACGACCGCGACGATCGCGATCGTGACTGTCACCACGAGCAGGGCCATGGTTTCGAGGGTATGCGCAGGCCGGGGGACCGCGGGAGATGCTCCGCCCACGGGCGGGAATGTTCCGCCCAAGGTATTGGGGGAGATCCCCGATGGCGAGAGTGCCGCCGTCCCGGAAGACTGGACACATGACGACTGCCACCGCGGCCCGCGCGACCGACCTGGTGAAGCTGTACGGATCGGGGGATACCCAGGTCCGGGCGCTGGACGGGGTGTCGGCCGACTTCGCACAGCGCGAGTTCACCGCCATCATGGGCCCGTCCGGATCGGGGAAGTCCACGCTCATGCACTGCCTGGCCGGGCTGGACAGCGCCACCTCCGGCACCGTGCACATCGGCGACACCGACCTGACCACGCTGTCGGACAAGCAGATGACGCGGCTGCGTCGCGACCGCATCGGCTTCGTATTCCAGGCGTTCAACCTGGTGCCCACGCTGACGGCGCAGGAGAACATCACGCTGCCCCTGGATATCGCCGGACGCCAGCCCGACCACGAGTGGCTGGAGACGGTGATCAAGCGGCTGGGTCTCGGCGACCGGCTCGACCATCGGCCCAGCGAGCTGTCGGGCGGGCAGCAGCAGCGCGTGGCGTGTGCGCGGGCACTGGCGGGCAAGCCGGACATCATCTTCGGTGACGAACCGACCGGCAACCTGGATTCGCGGTCGTCCGGGGAGGTGCTGTCGATCCTGCGGGCCGCGGTGGACGAATTCGGCCAGACCGTGGTGATCGTGACACACGAACCGCACGCGGCCGCCTACGCCGATCGGGTGGTGTTCCTGGAGGACGGGCGCATCGTCGACGAAATGCGCGACCCCACGGCCGAATCCGTGCTGGACAGGATGAAATCGCTGGAGAACCTGTGATGTCGGGTAAGCCCATGCGCAAGGTCGTCCTGCGCAATCTGGCCGCGCACAAGCTCCGCCTGGCGTTGACGCTGCTGTCGGTGATCCTCGGCACCGCCTTCATCGCGGGGTCTTTCGTGTTCACCGACACGCTGCAGCGCACCTTCGACGGCATCTTCGCCGAACAGGCCAAGGGCGTCGACGTGCGGGTGGAGCCGAAAGAGCGCCAGTCCCTGGGCATTCCGAACGCCGATGTCGACAAGATCGGCGCCGTCGCCGGGGTGCGTGCGGTGGCCCCGGCCGTGCAGGGTCCGGTGGTGCTGCTGAAGGACGGCCATGCCGTGCAGACCGGCGGCGCGCCCAGCCTGGGCAAATCGTATCTGCCGCCGGACCGGGCGATCGCGGAGCCGGAGAAGTTCGTCGAGGGCGCCGCGCCGAGCCGGGCGGGGGAGGTCGCCATCAACACCGGCGGCGCGGAGCGGGCGGGCCTGTCCGCCGGTGATCGGGCCAAGATCCTGATCCCGTCGCACGGCACGGTCGACGTCACCATCAGCGGCGTGTACGACGTCGCCTCCGACACCGGCGGTTTCATCGCGGTCCTGTTCGAGGACGCGCAGGCGCGGCAGCTGTTCACCGACGGCCAGCACGTGGCCTACGTGGATGTCGCCGCCGCGCCGGGGGTTTCGGATCAGGTGCTGCGCGATCGGATCGCGCAGCAGTTGCAGCAGCCGCAGTACAAGGTGATGGACGGCAACCAGGTGCGCGAGGATCTGAAGGCGCAGCTGGGCGATGCGCTGAAGTTCGTCAACTACTTCCTGCTGGCGTTCGGTTCGGTGGCGTTGCTGGTGGGCACGTTCATCATCTACAACACCTTCTCGATGATCGTGGCGCAGCGCCTGCGCGAGCTGGCGCTGCTGCGCGCGGTCGGCGCCAGCCGCAGGCAGGTCGGCACCTCGGTGGTCGCCGAGGCCGCCGTGATCGGGCTGATCGGCAGCGCGGTGGGTCTCGCGGCCGGTATCGGGCTGGCGTTCGGGCTGTCGGCGCTGCTCAACGCCTTCGATCTCGGGCTGCCCACCGGCACCATGCAGGTGCTGCCGCGAACCGTGCTCGCGGCGCTCGCCGTCGGCCTTGTCGTGACCGTGGCCAGTGCGTACGCACCGGCGCGGCGGGCGGCGAAGATCCCGCCGGTGGAGGCCATGCGCGAGGAGTTCGCGTCGGTCGGCGAGTCGCTGCGGCTGCGGACGGTCATCGGCGCGGTGCTGGCGGTGGCCGGTGTCGTGCTGGCGGTGCTGGGTGCCCGCAATACCGGCGACAGCGCGGCGCTGACCGTCGGAATCGGCGCCGCCGCACTGATTTTCGCGATGCTGTCCGCGTCGCCCGCGCTGTCGCGGCCGGTGGTGGGCGGGCTGTCGGTGCTGGTGCGGCCGTTCGGCCCCATCGGGCGGATGGCTCGCAACAACGCCACCCGCAATCCGCGGCGCACGGCCGCCACGGCGTTCGCGCTGACGCTCGGGCTGATGCTGGTGTCGCTGTTCGGCATGCTGGGTTCCTCGGCGAAGGCGAGCGTCGGTGAGCTGGTCGACAAGGGCGTGAAGGCCGACTACGTGCTGGCCGGGCCGCAGATGATCGGGGTGCCCCTGGGCGCCGCGCAGGCGGCGAAGGATGTCGCGGGCGTGCAGGATGTGGTGTCGCTGCGGGGCGTGGCGATGAAGATCGGCGACGATCAGCTGTTCGGTACCTCGCCCAGCGGCGCGCTGGACCGGGTGCTGAACTACGACATCCGTTCCGGCCCGGGTACGCTCGGCGACAACGACATCCTGATCTCGGAAACCGTAGCGGGAGAACGGAACTGGCACGCCGGTGACCGGGTGGAGCTGATCAGCCTGGACAACAAGAAGTTCGGTGTCACGGTATCGGGCGTCTACAAGGACACCCAGCTGCTGGGGCCGATGGTGGTGTCGCCGGCGCTGTACAACCAGGTGATGCCGGTGGCGTTCCGGACCGATGTGCTCACGCTGGTGACCGCGGCGCCGGGCACCGATATGGCCGCGCTGCGTGCGGGTCTCGAGAAGGCGACGGCACCGTATGTGGTGGTGCAGGTGCAGGATCGGGAGGAGTTCAAGGGCGCGCAGGGGCAGCAGATCAACACCATGCTGGCGATCCTGTACGGGCTGCTGGCGCTGGCGGTGGTGATCGCCATCCTGGGCATCGTCAACACGCTGGCGCTGTCGGTGGTCGAACGCCGCCGCGAGATCGGCATGCTGCGCGCGGTGGGTATGCAGCGGGCCCAGGTGCGCCGCAGCATCTATCTGGAGTCGATGCTGATCGCGGTGTTCGGCGCGGTGGTCGGGGTCGTGCTGGGGCTCGGGCTGGGCGTCGGATTCCTGCGCACGCTGCGGGATCTCGGCCTGAGCACCATCACCGTGCCCTGGATTCAGGTGGTGGCGATGCTGATCGGCTCGGGCGTGGTCGGTGTGCTGGCCGCGCTCTGGCCCGGCGTGCGGGCCGCGCGGACCCCGCCGCTGGCGGCGATCGCGGACGCGTGACTCGGCTCGCGTGCGGCACCGGCGATGCGGCCTGCCGACGCCGGAGCTGTTGCGACGCTTCGGTTCTCGGCTAACTCTTCCCGGTGTTGGCGTGTGCCCAGGCCGTGACATCACCGCGGTCGAGGGCGACGGCCAGCAGGTCGGGGAAGCGGTCGGGCGTGCAGGCGAAGGCGGGGACGCCGAGATCCGCCAGGGCGGTGGCGTTGGTGTGGTCGTAGGCGGGTGCCCCGTCGTCGGACAGGGCCAGCAGGACCACCACCTGGACTCCCGACTCGCGCAGGGCGGCGATGCGCCGCAGCATCTCCTCGCGGATGCCGCCCTCGTAGAGGTCGGAGATCAGCACGAACAGGGTGTCCGCCGGGCGGGTGATCAGCTGCGCGCAGTAGGCGATCGCGCGGTTGATGTCGGTGCCGCCGCCGAGCTGGGTGCCGAACAGCACGTCCACCGGATCGGCCAGCCGGTCGGTGAGATCGACGACGGCGGTGTCGAAGACGACCAGCGAGGTCCGCAGCGAGCGCATCGACGCCAGCACCGCGCCGAACACCGACGCGTACACCACGCTGGAGGCCATCGAGCCGGACTGGTCGATCGCCAGCACCACGTCGCGATGCACGGCCCGGGCCCGGCGGCCGTAGCCGACCAGGCGCTCCGGTACCACGGTGCGGTGCTCGGGCAGGTAGTGGGCGAGGTTGCGGCGAATCGTGCGGTCCCAGTCGATATCGCGCAGCCGCGGTCGTGACATCCGCGCCGCCCGATTCAGGGCGCCGGATACCGCGGCGACGGTACGGGCGGCGATGCGGCGCTCGATCTCGCGCACGACCTTCTCCACCACCGTGCGTGCGGTGGCGCGGGTGGTTTCGGGCATCGCCCGGTTCAGGCTCAGCAGGGTGCCCACCAGATGCACATCCGGTTCGACCGCCTCCAGCAGCTCCGGTTCGAGCAGCAGCTGGGTGAGGTCGAGTCGCTGCACGGCGTCGCGCTGCAGCACCTCCACGACGGTCGACGGGAAATAGGTGCGGATATCGCCCAGCCAGCGCGCCACCTTCGGCGCCGACCCACTCAGCCCGGCCGCCCGCTTCTCCGCCGCCGACTGCTCGTCCGCGTTGTACAACGCCGACAGCGCCCGATCCATCGCCGCATCCGCCCCGGACCCGAGCCCGCCCAACTCCGGCTCCGCGGCCGCACCGAGCACCAAACGCCAACGGCGAGACTGTATTTCGTCGCTCGAGGTCACGCTGCCGCCTCTCCGTCGTGCCGTGCCGACGTCGCGTTCGGTACGGCGTCGGGTGCTGCGTTCCGGACTACGCCGATTTCGGGAGCTGGTGCCGCACAAAGGTTTCGTGAACCGAACGTCCGCGGCGGCCCATCGAGAACGCTGTCTCCGAGGTCCGCGCTGTGACTCGTTGTCATCCGGTGACCTCCAGGATGTCGGTGACCGCCCGCATGGCGAGTACGCCGCGCCGGGCATCGCGGGTGGTGCTGCCGGGTGGGGCGGCCGTGACCGGGCCGCCGTCGCGAATGGCTCCCGCGATGGCCTGGCGTTCACCCGATTCGAAGGCGCCGAAGGTGCGGCGGAGCAGGGGGAGGGTGGCGACGAATTGGTCGTCGTCGAGGGCGCGCAGCCAGGTGTCGATGAGGCGCAGCAGTTCCCGGTCGTGGACTAGCAGCAGGCCGCGGCCGCCCAGGAAGCCGTCGATCCAGGCCGCCTTCTCGGCGGGGGCGGGGCCGATCGAGAGTGCGGCGGACAATCTCCGGGCCGCCTCCTCATCATCGAAAATGCCCGCGTCGCAGAGCAATCGGACCGCACGGCCGACGAGTGCCCCGTGGATGTCGGGGCGGTCGGCGAGGGTGCGCAGCGCGGTCAGCCACTGTTCGGTCGCCCAGGCGTTCTCGCGGATGGCGAGGGCCAGGTGGGCGCCGTCGATCAGGGTGCGCACCTCGGTCGCGGCGTCGGTGTCCAGTCCCGTCACCGCACCTGGCAGACCCGCGCAGATCCGCACCAGCAGGCCGTCGGCGACGTGCGCGAGCGCCGCGACATCGGTGCCACGCACATCGCCGTAGCGCAGCGTGCGGACCAGGCCGGGCAGGGCGGCGAGCAGATGGGTGACGTCGTGGTCCAGCGCCGCGGCCGATTCCAGCCGGGCCACCAGACCACCGACGGCGCCGCCGAGATCGGCCAGCAGGGCACGCTCGAGCGCCGCGCTCAGATCGGCGACGGAGGATCCGGGCGCCGACGCGGTGTCGAGCAGCTTCGCCTCGGCCGCCGTGCGGATCGTGGTACCCCAGCGGGACGCCTCGATGACGGCGACCGACAGCTCCGGCTCCCACCGCAGCGTCCACGTCTCGCGGAAGGTGCCGGTATTGCGCACCTCGCCGACAGCCGGTGTGCCCCAGTCGATTCCGAGCAGCCGCAGCCGATGCAGCAGATGGGATCGCGCCGTGTCGATATCGCGGCGCAGGTCCAGATCGAGCTGCCGGGCCGCCGCCCGCTGAGGGAGTCGCAGCGACCGGGCCCGGGCGCGCAGGTCGGCGTCGAGCGGGACCGTGGGCGTGTCCTCGGGGACCGAGCCGAGCGCCTCGCCGATCACCAGTTCGGTGCTGATCATGCGCAGCATGGTCTCGTCGCCGTCGCACAGCACGGCCCGGGTGGCGTCGGTGACCTCCGAGAGCCCGGGCAGTGGCCGCGCCCGCAGCACCGCGAGGGTCTCGGCGAGCCGGACGGATTCGATGATGTGCGCGCTCGACACCGGCAGATCGTGGACCCGCAGCGTGGCGGCGACCTTGGTCAGCCAGCGCGCGATCGGCTGCTCGGTCTCGGTGAACAGGTGGTGATACCACCCGGGCGAGGTGATTCCGGCGCCGTAGCCGGAGGCTCCCGCCAACCGCGAATGCGTCCACGGCACCCACGTCAGCGTCGCCTTCACCTTCGACATTCCTTTGAGCAGCCGCGCGTCCGGCGCCGCCGGGCCGAGTTTCCCGTCCAGCGCGGGTGCGTGCCAGGCCCCGCACACCACCGCCAGCCGGGTAGCGCCGTCCTTCAACGCCTTCCGCATCGCCTGCCGCATATACGCCTCGCGCCGCAGCGTATGCGCATCGACCGGCTCGCGAATCGAATCACCCTGCCCGCCGGTACCATTGTCGCCGCCTGGGCTCGGGGAAGAGGCGGTTGCTCGAGGGGTGCGAGCACCGTGCGAATGTCTCACGGCCGCAGGCATTTCCGGTTCGGCGGTTCCGGCGGATTCGCGCAGGGCCGCCATGGCCTCGGTGATCGCGGTGAAGGTGTCCGCGTCGGCGGAGGATTCGATGATCGCATCCCACCAGCGCTCGGGGTCGTCGTAACCGGCGGCGGAGGCGAGTTCGGCGAGGGGGTCGGTGCGGTCGCCGGGTTCGGCGTCGAGGGCCAGCGTGTGGGTGGCGGGCAGGTCGCAGAAGCGCACGGGCACGGCGTGTTCCACCGCGTAGCGCAGCGCCTGCCACTCGGGGGAGAAGACCGCGAAGGGCCAGAAGGCGGCCCGCGCGGGCGAGTCCGGCACATATGCCAGCAGCGCGACCGGAGGCCGCATCCCTTCGGCCGCGACATGACAGACCAGCGGATCGGCATCGGCGGGTCCCTCGATCAGGATCGCATCGGGACGAAAGGCGTCCAGCGCCAACCGCAACGACCGCGCGGACCCGGGCCCGTGATGGCGAATCCCGAAGACCCGGGTCTCCGGACCCGAGCCCCGCGCCACCGCGCGCGGCTCGGCCCCGTCCCGAGCGCGACCGGAACACTCGGCCATCGAACCGCTCAGGCGCACAGGGTGTTCGGCGTCGCGGTCGGTGGAAGTGCGGCGTGCGCTGGCGGTGGCGTCGCCGCGGGTCGTGCTCATTCGTGTACCTCGCGACAGGCGCGGTAGAAGTCGGCCCAGTCGGTCCGTTCGCGCACGACGGCCTCGAGGTACTCGGTCCAGACCACGCCGTCGGCGACGGGATCCTTGACGACGGCGCCGAGTACCGCACCGGCCACGTCGGAGGCGCGCAGCACGCCGTCGCCGAAGTGGGCCGACAGCGCCAGGCCGCTGGTGATGACCGAGATGGCCTCGGCGGTCGACAGCGTGCCCGACGGCGATTTGAGTTTGGTGCGCCCGTCCGCGGTCATGCCCGAGCGCAGCTCCCGGAACACCCGCACCACCCGGCGCACCTCCTCCGCGGCGGCGGGCACCGCGGGCAATTCCAGTGCGGCGCCGAGCTGTTCGACCCGGCGGGTGACGATGGCGACCTCCTCGTCCTCGTTCGCCGGCAGCGGCAGCACCACCGTGTTGAACCGGCGGCGCAGCGCCGAGGACAGCTCGTTCACCCCGCGGTCGCGGTCGTTGGCGGTCGCGATCACGGTGAAGCCCTTGGCCGCCTGCACCTCGATGCCGAGCTCGGGCACCGGCAGCGTCTTCTCCGACAGCACCGTGATGAGCGCGTCCTGGACGTCGGACGGGATGCGGGTCAGCTCCTCGACGCGGGCGACGGCGCCCCGGCGCATGGCCGTCATGATCGGCGAGGGCACCAGCGCACCCTCGCTCGGCCCCTCCGCCAGCAGGCGGGCGTAGTTCCAGCCGTAGCGGACCGCCTCCTCCGCCGTGCCGGACGTGCCCTGGATCAGCAGCGTGGACGTCCCGCAGACGGCGGCCGAAAGATGTTCCGACACCCAGGTTTTCGCGGTACCGGGCACCCCGAGCAGCAGCAGGGCGCGATCGGTGGCCAGGGTGGCCACCGCCACCTCCATGAGCCGGCGCGGCCCGACGTACTTCGGGCTGATGACGGTGCCGTCGTCGAGGGTGCCGCCGAGCAGGTAGGTCACCACCGCCCAGGGCGACAGCCGCCACGACGGCGGACGCGGACGGTCGTCGATCGCGGCCAGGGCGCGCAGTTCCTCGGCGAATGCCTGCTCGGCGTGCGGGCGCAGCAGATCGTCGGGTGCCGGCTGGGTCGTGGTCACTGCAGCTCCTCGAGCATCATGGTGCGTTGGGTCAGGTCGTGGGCGAGTTGGTCGAAGGCGCGCTGCCAGGAGGGATCACCGCAGCGATGCGCGACGGCGGCGACGGTGCCGGTCACGGCGACCGGGAAGTGCACGGCGGCGGTCCGGAACAGGGTCCGGTACGCGGCGGGGGACAGGCCCGGGCCGCCGGGACGCGCCGCCGCGAGCCGGGCGCGCTCGAGCAGCAGCCGGATCAGATGTTCGGCCAGTGCCACCGGCCAGGGCCGCGGCACCGCCCGCACGAGCAGTTCGAACTCCGCCAGCCAGCTGCTGTCCAGCTTCCGCAGGTAGCGCACCCGGTCGTCCAGCGGGAGCAGCGCGAACAGCTCCCGGCGCAGATCCGGGTCGGCGCCGAGGGTCGGGGTTGCGGTCAAGACGTCGAACAACGTTGCCGCCCAGCGGGTATCGCGCTGGGCGAGCGCGGCGTCGGCCCACCCGGCGAACATCGGGCCGAGCATCCCCTCCTCCATTCGTACCCGGACCGCGGCGTCGGGCGTGGTCAGCAGGGACTCCCAGTGCGGCAGCGGCGTCGCCGCCACGACGCGGCGCAGCCATTCGGCCGCGGCGTCCGGTGCCCCGTCGAGCCGATAGGCGGTGGCGGCGGGCCGGTCGGCGATCCCGTCGCGACGGTCGGCATCGGCGAGGGTGCGGGGGAGCTGTGCCACCAGCCGCTGGCCCGACAGTGTCAGCCACCGCGCCGCGCGCTCGCGCATGCGCCGGGCGAATGCCGAATCGGGCAGGCGGGCAAGCAGATCGGCGGCGCGGCGGCGCACGTCGGCACGGGAGTCGTCGAGGGCCGATTCCAGCAGCGGCTCGTCGGCCGGGGCGAGCCCCTCGGTGAGGACGGCCAGCAGCTCCGCGCGTGCCGCGGCGGGCTCGGTGCGCCAACTCGCCGCCAGCATCCGGCGCGCGGCCTCGGGATCGCGGCCGCGCAGCGCCGCGAGCCATGCCCGGCGCTCGGCGGGACGGCCGTGCGTCCAGACGTCGTCCCCGTCGCCGGGGCGAATCAGGTTCCGCCACCGCGGGTTGTGGCGTGCCAGCCAGCGGCCCCGCTCTCCGGCCAGGCGCAGCAGCGGTTCCCGCAGGGCCGCTTGGCTTCTGGCCTGTTCGAGCAGCAGGCTGCACAGCGCGTCCGGGGCTCGGTAGTCGTGCGGGGCGATCGCCTCGAACCATTCGGGCAGGAAGGCGGAGCGCTCGGTGAGCAGCCGCGCCAGGCGCGCCGCGGCGGGCGGCGGTAGTGCCGGACGGTCGTCGTCGGCGGCGGGTTCCGGTAGCGTCGCCGTGCCCGGGGCCACGCCGCCGCGTGCGAACGTGTCGAGCAGCGCGGCGGTGTCGAGCAGGACCTGCGCCGGATCGCCGGTCAACCGTGCGGCGGGGGTAGCGACCGGCGCGGGCAATCGGGTCGGATCCGGTGCCCGGCGGGCCGTCCCCAGCAAGGCGACCGAGGTCAACTCCTCGGACGAGGCGATGACGGAACCACCGATCGCCTCCACACCGATATCGACGATCTCGCCCGCCGCGAATGCCGAAATCGGCACCAGCCCATCGGCCGTCCACTCACCGATCACCGTGACCGGATGGCCCCCGGACAGCCCGAGCAACTGCCACGGCTCCTCGGCCGTGCGCGCGAGCGGCAGCGCCGTCCCGTCGGATTCGGCGACGCACCAACCGTTCTCGCCCGCAACCGGCACCACCTCACGCAACAGCATCGGCCACGCCCGCAGCCAGGGATCGGCACCCAACGCCCGCGCATGGTCCGCAAGCGCCCCGGCAACAGCGCCGCACGCACCGGTATCCACCGCCCGCGCACGGTCCGCGATCGATCCGACGGGAGATGTGCCCGGTGTCGGGGTGGCGGGGATGGTTGTGAAGGGCTCCGGTGCGCCGTACCGGGCGCCCCACAGCGCGCGGAGCGCGGCCGCGCCCGGATAGAAGTGGAGCGTGGCGTCGATCATCAGGCCGGGTGCGGGCATATCGGTGGGGAAGCCGGGGCTGCCGAAACAGTGGTCGACGATCACCGCCCAGCGACCCGTGCCGCGTCCGCGCAGCCAGACCCGCCGGGTGTACAGCCGCTCGTCCTCGGTGATGCGCCGCCCCAGCACCATCCAGCGATCGCGCACCGGCGGCTCGTTGCGCACGGCGTCGGCCGTCACCGGATACCCGAGGTGGGCGCGGGCGCTCGCCGCCAAGGCCGCAGGAAGCTCGGCGAGCCGCCGGTGCGCGACGATCAGCAGGCGCAGACGGCCGTACTCGCGCAGCAGCAGCGCGGGCCAGTCCTCGCGCACGACCACATTGCGAGGAAGTTGCCGTAGCGCCGCGGCCACGCCCGGCGCCTGCGCGTCCACCATGCGCGCCGCCACCGCCTCGAATGCGCCGAAGGACCGATCGGCCTGGGCCAGCCCCGTCCGGACCTGATCACACAGCCAGACGTCGAGATCCTCCAGCCCGGCCGCCACCCGGGCCCGGCGCTGCTCGGCCGTCGCCGCCCTCGGCGTCTTCGTGGCGGCGGGCTTGTCGGTCCGTGCCGCCCGCGCTCGGATCCATTCCGCCGCGAAGTCGGCGGGTTCGTCGGCCTCCCCGACCGCTCCGTCGGACCAGCTCAGCAGCAGCGACAGCGCGTGCTTGCAGGGAAATTTCCGGCTCGGGCAGGAACATTTGTACGCGGGCCCGCTCAGATCCACGATCGTGCGGTACGGCGCGGAGCCACTGCCCTGGCACAGCCCCCACAGCGCGGATCCGCTCCGGCCGGTGCCGCGCCATGCGCTCTGCAGCTTCCGCGCGGCGTGCAGCGCGGCGGCATCCGGGGCCAGCGCGGCCACCTGCTCCGCCGTCCACCTCATGGGCTGCACCCCCGCTCGTGTCGTCGTCACCGCCGCCCCCCGTTCGCTCGTCTGACCGGATTTCTACTCCACCCCACCGACAAACTCGATCGCGTCCCCCGCCGCGCCGTGCGATCATCGCCCGATGCCGACCTCCCGCCGTGACCTGCTGTGCTGGCAATTCGACCTGACCTGGGCCCTGCTCGACCTGCATCTGACCGCACTCGTCCCCGCCGACTACCGCTGGGAACCGGCGCCGCTGGTCTGGACGGTCCGGCCGGGCCCGGACGGCGCCTGGATCCCCGACTGGTCCGACACCGAGCCCGATCCGATCCCGGTACCCACGATCGCCTGGCTCACCTGGCATATCGGCTGGTGGTGGTCGGTGACGCTGGACCATGCCGAGGGGCATCCGGCGCGCGAGCGCGGCGAGATCCACTGGCCCGGCGAGGACGGGGTCGTCGACTGGCTCGGCGATCTGCGCGACCGCTGGCGCCGCCGGCTGGAGAGCTACACCGATGCCGACCTGGACTCGCCCGCCGCATTCCCCTGGGGCGAGGACGCGGATCGCACCGTCGCCCACACGGCGGCGTGGGTGAACGCGGAGCTGATGAAGAACGCCGCCGAGATCGGGCAGCTGCGCCTGCTGCGCGCCGCCCGGTAGGTTCGCTGGTCGGTAGCGAGCCAAATGTGATGGCGCAGAGGACGATTGCAATGTTAAGCAGCCTTGCTTATCTTGCCCGATTCTGGCATTCTGACCTGTTCGGTTGATCCGAGCCACCCGATTTCGGGTGAACCCCGTAGAACTGCCCGGCCGGGACGGCCGAGGGGTGGACATCGGGCGGATCAACCGTATCGATGGCCATAGCGTCCCGCCCGGGCCGGTTCACCGGGATGTGCTGTCGTGGGCGCGGATTCAGCTGCCATCCGGTAGCGTTCGGCACGACGTGGGGTCCGTCGCGGGCCCCACCCATCGAAGGCCGAGCGCACGAGGAGGGCAGTTGGGGGAAGGACTGCAGGATGTCGCGCCGCGGTTGCCCGAGCTGGTATCCCGCCGCCTGAACTCCGACCCGTCCGTCACCCCCGAAGTCGCGCACACGGTGCTCGATGCGCTCGGCGGCGAGTCCGACCGCACCCACTCCGGCCCGGGATATACCGGAATCTTCCTGCGCGCCATCCGGGTTCGCGGCTTTCGCGGCATCGGCCCGGCCGCGGCGCTGGAGCTGCGCCCCGGCCCGGGCCTCACGCTGGTGGTGGGCCGCAACGGATCCGGCAAGTCCAGCTTCGCCGAGGCCGCCGAATTGGCCCTCACCGGCGTCAATCGCCGCTGGGAGGGCCGCTCCGCGGTCTGGCGGGAGGGCTGGCGAAACCTGCACGACGGCAGCGTCTCCCGCATCGACCTGGAACTGACTACGGCGGGCCCGGACGGTGAGCTCACCATCACCCGGGAGTGGCCGGACGGCGCCGACCTCACCGGCGGCACCTGGACACAGGGGCGAAAGGACGGGCCGCCCACCGAATTTCACGCCGAGGGCTGGGCCCGGGCGCTGGAGCTGTACCGGCCGTTCCTGTCCTACAGCGAACTCGGTGCCCTCGTCGACGGCCGCCCCAGCGATCTGTTCGACGCCCTGCATCAGCTCCTCGGCCTCGACGACCTCACCGCTGCCCAGGAGCGCACCCGCATCCGCCGGCTCGAATTGGAGCGTGCCGCACGGCAATCGCGGGACGAACGCAGTGCGCTGCTGGTGGCGCTGTCCACCGTCGCGGACGAGCGTGCCACCCGGGTCGCCGAGCTGTTGCGGGGCACGCCCGCGGACCTGGGGGCGATCGGCCGGGAACTGGCGGGCGCGCGGCACGATCCCACCGGTGCGGCCGCCCTGCAGGCCATCCTGCGGTTGCGGCTGCCCGAACCGGCCGAGGTCGATGCCGCCGCCGTCGATATCGACCGATGCGCCGCCGACCTGGCGACGCGCGCCACCGGAGACACCGAATCCGAACTGCGCGTGCTCGATCTGCTGCGCCGGGCCCGCGCGCATGTCGACGCCGCCGGTAGCTGTGCCTGCCCGGTCTGCGGCCGCGGCGCGCTCGACCAGACCTGGCAGCGCGAGACCGACGCCCAGATCGCCCGCCTGACCGATCGTGCCGCGGCGCTCACCGCCGCCCGCACGGCATTGCAGCGGGCCGTGGACCGGGCGCGGCTGCTGGTGAAACCCGTTCCGGCGGAACTGGATCCGCCCCCGCCGCAGGCACCGAACGTTGACACCGGCCCGGCGCGGCGGACCTGGTCGGCCTGGGCCGCGCTCGGCGACGCCGACTACTCTCCGGACCTGGCCGACCGGCTCCGGGTCGCACACGCCGACGCGGTGCGCGGGCTGGAGACGCTACGCCGTTCGGCCCGCAAGGAATTGGACCGCCTGGACGCGGTCTGGACTCCGCTGGTCCCGCGCATCGCGGCCTGGCTGCAGGAGGCCACGGCGGTGGCCGCGGCCGAGCCGGAACTGCGCACCATGCGCCGCGCCGAGGAGTGGCTCAAGTCCGCCGCGGCGGGCCTGCGCGAGGAGCGGATGGCCCCGCTGGCCGACCACGCCCGGCGCATCTGGCGCGGGCTGCGCCAGCAGAGCAATGTGGACCTGGGCGCGATTCGCCTGCAGGGCAACGCCGGAGCCACCCGCAAGGTGCTGCTGGACGTCACCGTCGACGACACCGGCGGCACCGCCCTGGGCGTGATGAGCCAGGGCGAACTGCACGCACTGGGGCTCGCGCTGTTCCTGCCGCGGGCCACCGTGCCGGAGAGCCCGTTCGGATTCGTCGTGATCGACGATCCCGTGCAGGCGATGGACCCGGCCAAGGTGGACGGGCTGGCCCGGGTGCTGGCCGCCGCCGCCCGCAGCGGCCGCCAGGTCGTGGTGTTCACCCACGACGAGCGCCTGGCCGAGGCGGTGCGGCGGCTGCGCCTGGATGCCACCGTGCTCGACGTGCAGCGGCGGGAGCGCTCCACGGTCGAGATCCGCGTGACCGAGGATCCGGTGCGCCGCTATCTCAGCGATGCCAATGCCCTGCTGCGCACCCGGCAGCTGCCGCGGGCCATCGCCGCGGAGCTGGTCGTGACCTGCTGCCGCTCGGCGATCGAGGCCGCCGCGCTCGCCCGGGCCCGGCGCACGCTGCTCGGTGCGGGCGTCGACCACCGGGAGGTGCAGCGCCGCGTGGACGCCGCCCGGACCACCTGGGAGAAGGTGTCGCTGGCGGTGTTCGGCGATCCGGACCGGGTCGACGACCTCAACGCCCTGATGGACCGCGAGGCGGCCTGGGCGCGCGCGGTGCTGCGCGACGCGGCCGCGGGCGCGCATATCCGCATCGATCGCGGCGGCGGCGAACTGCTCTCCGGCACAAGGAAACTCGTCAAGTGGATCAATCCCTGACCCCGACCGTGGCGCAGCGCCTGGCCGCCGCCGACGAACTGCTGCGCGGATCGGTCACCGACGCGGGCGGGCTGTGGTCGCGCGCCACGGTGTGGATCCTGCGCATCGTGCTGGAGCAGTCCATCGATCAGCTGTGGCTGCGGGTGGCGCCGCCGGTGGCGCGCTGCAGCATGCGGGCGCAGCTGCTGGCCTTGGAGTCTTATACCGAGGCCGATACCGCCGCCCGGATCGCCGCGCTGTGGGCGACGCTGTCGCGGGCGGGCCACCACCAGGACTACGAGCTGGCGCCGACGGTCGTGGAGCTGCGCGGGTGGTACGACGAAACCACCCGGCTGGCCGAGGAATTGGACGGGCTCGGCCGCGCCGCGAGCACCCCGGCACACCCTGGATAATCGGCGCATGCCCGAGCGCCCCGCCGTCACCGCACCGTGCCCCTGCCGCAGCGGCGAGACCTTCGGCGAGTGCTGCGGGCCCCGGTTGGACGGCACCCGGCCCGCCCCGACCGCCGCCGCGCTGATGCGTTCGCGCTACACGGCCTTCGCGCTCGGCGACGCCGACTATCTGCTGACCACCTGGCATCCGCGTACCCGGCCGCGGCGGTTGACGCTCGACCCGCACCAGCGCTGGTTGTTTCTCGAGATCGAGCGCACCGAGCGGGGCGGGCCGTTCGACGACACCGGTGTTGTCGAATTCCGCGCCCACTACCGCGAGGCGGGCAAGCGCGGATTCCTACATGAATGCAGCAGGTTTGCCAGGGTGCGCGGTGCGTGGGTGTATATCGACGGTGATATCGAATCGTAACGTTTGCCGTGAATGTGCTAGAAAAGGTTGCGACGCCCGAATGGCGCCCATACTGTTCCAGATAGAAATACGAGAGACCGACGCAAAGGGGTGGCCCGAAGAACGCTTTCACACAGATCCGCCCCTGACGCCTCGCGTAGGGTTCGGATATGCCACACGTCGCGATCGAGTACTGCACCCAGTGCCGCTGGCTGCTGCGAGCGGGCTGGATGGCCCAGGAATTGCTGAGCACCTTCGGCACGGAGCTGTCGCAGGTCGCGCTGGTTCCGGGTTCGGGTGGGGTCTTCCGCATCACGCTCGACGGTGAACAGATCTGGGAACGCAAAGCCGACGGCGGATTTCCCGAGATCGCGGTACTCAAGCAGCGGGTCCGCGACCGCATCGATCCCGATCGCGACCTCGGCCACATCGATCGCGGCCACATCGAACCCTCCTGAGGGTGTCGCCGAATCGATACAGCCGTCGGACATGATCTCGGACGTACTCTCGTTAGAAGGGAGTACGAGGAGGTGCGGAACGATGAGCACTCAATACTTCGAGTCGGCCCCCGGCGTGGACGAGTTCGGCCCCGGCCCCGTCGCGCGGACCACGGCGGGCGAGGTGCGCGGTGTGCGGGACGGCTCGGTGCACGTCTGGCGCAGCATTCCCTATGCGGCCGCCCCCGCCGGACCGAAGCGGTTCCGCCGCCCCCAGCCGCCCGAACCGTGGGACGGCGTGCGCGACTGCACGGAGATCGGGGAGATCGCCCCGCAGTCCATGGGTGCCATGGTGCCGGTGGACTCCGGCCTGCGGATGGGGGCGGACTGCCTGTGGGTGAACGTCTGGGCGCCGGCCACCACCTCCGACGAGCCGCGCCCGGTGATGGTGTGGCTGCACGGCGGCGCCTACTGCCTCGGCACCGCGGCCCAGGGCATCTACGACGGCCGCAAGCTCGTCGAGACCGGCGGGGTCGTCGTCGTGGGGGTCAACTACCGGCTCGGCGCGCTCGGCTTCCTCGACCTGTCCTCCCTGGGCCACGACTTCGTTCCGAACCTCGGCCTGCACGACCAGATCGCCGCGCTGGAGTGGGTGCGCGACAATATCGCGTCGTTCGGCGGCGATCCGGGCAATGTCACCGTCTTCGGGGAGTCCTCCGGCGCGGGCTGCGTCACCGCGCTGCTCACCTCGCCGCGGGCGGCCGGGCTGTTCCATCGCGCGATCGCGCAGAGCCCGCCCGCGACAACGGTTTTCGGGCCGGAGCGGGCCGCCGGTGTGGCGCGCCGCTTCCTCGAGCTGCTGGAGCTGCCGCGGGAGCGCGCCAGCGAACTGCTGGAGTGTCCGATCGAGCGGATCGTCGACGCCGCGGGCATCCTGCTCGACGAGGTGCCGCTGCAGAGTCCGGGACGGCTGGCGGCGGCGCCGGTGGTCGACGGCGACCTGCTGCCCGCCTATCCGACCGACCGCTTCCAGGAGGGCCGTTCGCATCGGGTGC
Organism: Nocardia wallacei; assembly: GCF_029869545.1. Classification (GTDB taxonomy): domain Bacteria; phylum Actinomycetota; class Actinomycetes; order Mycobacteriales; family Mycobacteriaceae; genus Nocardia; species Nocardia wallacei_A. Next base: position 32,820 of record NZ_JARWQD010000300.1, read on the forward strand.
CGCTGATCATCGGCACCAATCGCGAGGAGGCGTCGCTGTTCCGGCTGTTCCGCTCGCCGATCATGCCCGTCACCCCGGATGCGGTGAACGCCATGCTGAACGCCGTCGCCGCCGATCACCCCGATCTGCCCGCCGAGCGCATCGCCGAGATCACCTCCGCCTACCCGGATCTGGGCACGACGCGCGGCGCCCTGGCGATGTCCACCGACGCCGCCTTCCGGATGCCGGCGCACTGGGTCGCCGACGCGCACTCCCGCCACACCCGCACCTGGATGTACCGCTTCGACCAGGCCACGCCGATGCTCAAGGCGGCCCGGGTCGGTGCCGGTCACGCCACCGAACTGCCGTACGTCTTCGGCAATTTCGGCACCCTGAACCACGATCCGACGTTCTGGCTGGGCGGGCGCAGGGCCGCGACGGAGGTGTCGGGCCGGATGATGCGGCGCTGGCTGGCATTCGCCGAACACGGCGTGCCCGCGGCGCTCGACGGCTCCAAGCACTGGCCGCCCTACCGCGAGTCCACCCGCACCACCCTGGTCATCGACGCCGCCGACCGTGTCGTCGACGACCCCGACCACGACCTGCTCACCGCCTGGGGCGACCAGGTCGTCGGCTTCAGCTGATTCCGGCGAAAAGCACGCCGGAAATACGGGTGGAGATGCTGCTCACGCCCGGAAACGCGGGTGGGGTGCTACCCGCGTCCGGAACGCGGGGGTGCTGCTCGTGTCCGGAAACGCGGGTGGGGTGGCTGCTCGGGCCGGGAATTCGGGCGGCGCGCCTATACGGCCGGGCGCCTATACGGGCGCTGTCTGTTCGGCGCGCTGGCCGAGCGTGACCGGCAGGTGGCTGTAGCCGTGGAGGGTGAACAGTGGCCGCCGCTGCGGGGTGCCCGCGAGTTTCAGGTCGGGGAAGCGTTCGAACAATGCCTGCAGCGCGTAGGTGCCCTCCATGCGGGCCAGGCTGGCGCCGAGGCAGACGTGGATGCCGGACGAGAACGTCAGGTGCTCTTTGGCATTGGGGCGGGTGATGTCGAATCGCTCGGGATTGTCGAAGACCTTCGGATCGCGGTTGGCCCCGGCCAGCAGCAGCACGACCGTGGTGCCCTCGCGGATCGGCGCGCCCCCGAGCTCGAGGTCGCGCCCGGCGATCCGCGCGGTGTTCTGCACCGGCGCGTCGAAGCGCAGCACCTCCTCGACGGCGTTCGGCCACAGCTCCGGCTCCTCGCGCAGGCGCGCCAGCTGGCCGGGGTGGTTCAGCAGCTGGACCACGCCGTTGCCGATGAGGTTCACCGTGGTCTCGAAGCCCGCGCCCATCAGCAGCGTGGCCGACGCCTTCAGCTCCCGGTCGTCCAGCTCCCCGGCGGTCACCAGGCCGGAGAGGATGTCCTCGCCGGGTTCGCGGCGCAGCCGGGCGATGTGCTCGTCGAGGTAGCGGTCCATTTCCACGATCGCGGCCGAGGCGGCGCGGTTGGTGCGCCAGCTGGTGCCGATATCCAGCAGCGGCGAGGCGGCATCACCCCAGGCGAGGAAGCGTTCGCGCTCGTGGTCGGGGAATCCGAGCATCTCGGAGATGATCGCGATCGGCACCTGTGCGGCGTAGGCGGCGACCAGATCCGCCGCGCCCCCGGACGGCAGCGCGTCCAGCAGTTCCGCGGTCACCGATTCGACGCGGTCGCGCAGTCGTGCGATCGCGCGCGGGGTGAACGCCGAGGCCACCGGCTTGCGCATCCGGGTGTGGTCGGGCGGATTGATCACCAGCATGGAGGGCGGGCTCACCGGATTCGGCGGCAGCTCGGTCCGCTCCATGAAACGCCGCAGCGGCTTGGGCACGAATCCCTCGGCCGCGGCGACTCCGAAGGTGCTGTCGCGCAGGACGGTCCGGCACAGTTCGTGGTCGGTGGTCGCCCAGCCGAGCGGGGTGCGCACGATCCGTCCCCGGGCGCGCAGCGATTCCAGCAGCGGTATCGGATCCTCGACCGAGGAGGGCGCGGACATCAACCGCGCCAGCGCCTCTCCGCGCCGGGAGTAGGTCTTCAACACCAGTCGTGGCGTGCCCTGCACCACCAACCACCGGAACCAGTACCGCGGCTTCATCGCCCATCCCCGTTCGTCGTCCGACCTCTCTCTCACGGTACGGAACAACGCCCCGCAGTGAAACGTCCCACAGTCGGAGCACGCCACCTACCCGAGTAGGACGCACGACCAACTTCGCAACGCCGCACGCCTTGCATGTTCTCGCACGCCTTGCATGGCCCTGTACCGGGTGCGGGATCGTGTAAGGGGTGCGTGACGGGTCAGGGGCGGGTGGTGGTGACCCGCTCGGTGCGGGTGCGGTCATCCAGCTCGGCGGGGTCGGGGTTGACGACCTGGACGAGGGAGGCGCCCGCGGCGTAGACGGCGAGGAGGCCGTCGATCAGTTCGGCGGGGGTGTCCCACGGCGTGCTGGACAGCACCCGGTCCGTGGCGGAAAACCCTTGGCGGGCAGCGGACTTGCGGGCCTCGGCGAGCACGTCGGCGACCGGCAGGCCGTCGAGCGCGACACCCACGCCGCCCGGCAGGAACTGGTCGCCGTGGGTGCGCACCGAGGTCGCGAAGTCCGTGATGCCCAGCGGCAGATCGCGCACCGGAAGGCCCATCGGATCCAGCGACAGCGCCGCCACCTCGGCGACATCCTCGACATCGGTCAGCCGGTCCGCGGTGACCAGCGCCAGTTCGGCGTCCTCGTCGGGCCGCAGCACCACCTCGGCACCCGCCCACCAGCAGCCCAGCAGCACCGCCGCGGTCTGCCAGTGCGCGGGCAGCAGCACGGCGACCCGGCCGCCGGGCGTGATGCCGAACTCGTCGCGAATCAGGTTGGCGGTCTTGGCCGCCCAGTTCGCCAGCGTCAGCGCGGACAGCTCGATGCGGGCGCCGGTGGCGTCGTCGTAGTACGTGATCCGGGGTCCGGCGGGGTCGCGGGCGAGGATGGGGTCGAGCAGGGCCTCGGTGACGGTCTGATTCAGTTCACGCATTTCGGTCCGTTCTGGCCGGCGTCGATGGGTGGTGCGGGAGGCACCGGTGTCGCCGTGCCCGAGGACCCGGACAGGTCGAACAGGCTGCCCGCCGCCGAACCCGGACCAGAGTAGTCACCGGCGATCACCACCCGGACCGCCCCCTCCGGCAGCCCGGCCTCCGCCCGCACCGGCAGCCCGCCCAGCGCCTCGGCCACCGCCTCGGCCTTCTCGTCGGAGGTCGAACCGGCCAGCACCCGGCTGCTCTGCACCGGCCCGCCGATCCAGTTGTCCACCGTGCCGGTGCGGAAACCCTTGCCCACCAACGCCTGTGCCACCTGACCGGCCAGGCCCGGGGTGCCGCCGGCGTTGTAGACGTCCGCGGTGATCGTGGCCGGAGCGACCTCGTCGGAATCCTTGCCCTCGGACCTTCCGGCGATCATGGCCTTGACATACGCCTTGACCGCCGACGGATCCACCTTCACCACCGATTCGCCCTCGGCGGTGCTGCCGTTGAGATCCTTGACCGGGATCGTCTCGAATTTCACCTGCCCGCCGGACAGATCCTGCAGCTGCTGCAGGAACCGCACCACATCCCAGTCCTCATCGAGCACGATGGTGCGGCCGACCGCATCGCTGAGCTGCTGCAATTTACCGGGATTGGCGAGGATTCGCGCGCTCAGCGTCTGCTGCACCAGCGACGCCATGAACACCTGCTGGCGCACGATCCGGTCCAGGTCACCGCGCGGCAGATCGTGGCGCTGGCGCACGAAGCTCAGGGCCTGCGGACCGCTGAGGCGCTGCTGCCCGGCCGGGAAGTCCGCGCCCGACAGCGGCTCGTAGACCGCGTCGTTCAGGCACACCTCGACGCCGCCGACGGCGTCGGTGAGCAGCACGAAGCCGAGCAGGCTGACCTCGGCGTAGTGGTCGACCGTGATGCCGGTGAGGCCCGCGACCGACTTGATCAGCGCCTGCCGCCCGGTCTGCGTGGACTGCTGCTCCGCCTCGGCATCCGATTTACCCTGTGCGAGCAGCTTGGCGCGGGCACCCTCCTTGGCGTTGCCGTACGCCGAGTTGATCTTGCCCATACCGGATCCCGGGATGTCGACATAGGAGTCGCGGGGGATGGAGACGGCGGTGGCGGAGCTGCCGTCGTTGGGCACGCGGACCAGCACGATGGTGTCGGTGTTGGTGCCGACCTCGTCGCCGGCGTGCAGCATGGCCCGCTCGTCGTCGCTGAGCGGATTGCCGTGCGCGTCGGTACGGCTGTCGATGCCGACCATCAGGATGTCGGTGGCGCCGTCCTTGGCGCCGCCCAGGCCCAGGTTTCCGATCCGGTTGATCCCGGAGATCAGGCCGTCGACACTGTGCCAGCCGAATCCCGTGACCACGAAGACGATGGCGGCCGCGGCCAGGGCCAGCGTCCGGGCCGATCGGTGCGGCGGCCGCCCGCCCACCCGTGCTCGGGTGCCGTGGAGCGGCGGCAAACCGGCGCTGCGCGGCCGCACCGATTCGCGTCTGCTCTCCGGCACTCTTCCGTTCCTTTCGGGCATTTCCCCCAACCCCGGCATGATGACCCCGTACAGTGTTTGTTTCCCCGGAACGAGGCTAGCCAACGCGGCGGCGCCGACGGTTCAACCGCTGATGGCGCGGCGTGCCAGACTGGCCGCGTGCCTGCTGTGCCCCCGCCCGAGTCCCATGGCGGCGCTGCCGCCATCGGTCCCGATCCCGCCCCCGCCGGTCCCGATCCCGCCGCTGCGTCGCCCGGCGTCGCCCGTGCGCCGGTGGCCTCGGCGCGGGGTAACGCCGCTGGTGAACGCCCGCGGCTCATCGTCACCGGGGCCGGGGGCCAGCTCGGCCGCGCCCTGCTCGCGCTGGCACCCGAGGCCGTCGGGTTCGCCCGGCGCGACCTGGACATCAAAGACGCCGACGCGGTGCGGGCGGTGCTGCGCCCCGGGGACACGGTGCTCAATTGCGCCGCCTACACCGCCGTCGATGCCGCGGAGTCCGATCCCGACGCCGCCTTCGCCGGTAACGCGACCGGACCGGCGGTGCTCGCCGCGGCCTGTGCCGAAGTGGGCGCCGGGTTGGTGCATCTGTCCACCGACTACGTCTTCGACGGCACGGCGGATCGGCCGTACGAGCCCGGCGATCCGACCGGACCCACCAGCGTGTACGGGCGTTCCAAGCTGGCGGGGGAGCGGGCGGTGCTGCGGTTCGCGCCGTCGGCTCACATCGTGCGCACGGCCTGGGTGTATACCGGCGACCACGGCGATTTCGTCGCCACCATGCGGCGGCTCGAGCGCGAGCGCGACACCGTCAGCGTGGTCGACGACCAGATCGGCTCGCCGACCTTCGCCCCCGACCTGGCCGCCGCGCTGCTGGACCTGGTCGCCCGCCGTGCCGCGGGCGCCGCCGTCCCGCCGATCCTGCACGCCACCAACGCGGGCCGGGCGAGCTGGTTCGACCTGGCCCGCGCGGTCTTCGCCGGTGTGGGCGCCGATCCCGGCCGGGTGCGGCCGTGCACCAGTGCCGAATTCCCGAGTCCCGTACGGCGCCCGGCGTATTCGGTGCTGTCGGATCGCGCCTGGATCGACGCCGGGCTGACACCGCTGCGCGATTGGCGCGATGCACTGGGGGACGCGCTGCACCGCCTCGCCGACTAGGCTGCATCGTCGTGAGTGAGCGAACCCCCGACACAGCGCGCCCGAGCCTGGCGGTCGTCACGGTGACCTATTCCCCCGGTGAGCATCTCGAGCACTTCATCAGCACCCTGGCCACCGCCACCGCGGAGAAGCCGCAGGTGATCCTGGCCGACAACGGTTCGACCGACGGAACTCCCGAACTGGCGGCCGAGGCCAACGAGCACGTGCGCCTGCTGCGCACCGGCGGCAACATCGGCTACGGCGGCGCCATCAACCGCGCGGTCGCCGAGATCGACCCCGAGATCGAGTTCGTCATCCTCGCCAATCCGGATATCCGCTGGGGCACCGACGCCATCGACGAGCTGCTCGCCGCCGCGCGCCGCTGGCCACGCGCGGGCGCGCTGGGTCCGCTGGTGCGCGAGCCCGACGGCAGCCTGTATCCGTCCGCGCGCTCGGTGCCCGGACTGCTCGACGGCGCGGGGCACGCCGTACTCGGCACCCTGTGGCCCGGCAATCCCTGGACGCGCCGCTATCGGCAGGAGAACGAGCAGGTCTCCGAGCGCACGGTGGGCTGGCTGTCGGGCTCCTGCCTGCTGGTGCGCCGCTCCGCGTTCGACGCCATCGACGGATTCGACTCCCGCTACTTCATGTATATGGAGGACGTCGACTTCGGCGACCGCATGGGCCGCGCCGGCTGGCACAATGTATTCGTGCCGTCGGCGGAGGTCACGCACGCGAAGGGCCATGCGGCCGGGCGCAATCCGGAGGCCATGCTGCCCGCCCATCACGCTTCCGCCTATCGTTTCCAGGCCGACCGGCATCCGCACTGGTGGCAGGCGCCGCTGCGGCTCGCGTTGCGAGTCGGACTTGCGATCCGCTGCAAGCTTGCGGTTCGATCTGCGCTGCGCGAGCGCACCGCGCAGCAGTAGTGCGCGACGAGTTGAACCACGCTCGCGTGGACCGAACCTGAACAGGGGAGATTGATGCCGGACACCGACACCAGGCCCGCCGCCGACAACGGGACCGATGCCGTGATCCTGGTCGGTGGCCAGGGCACGCGGCTGCGCCCGCTCACGCTGTCGGCGCCCAAGCCCATGCTGCCGGTGGCCGGTCTCCCGTTCCTACGGCATCTGCTCGCCCGCATCGCCGACGCGGGGATCACCCACGTCGTGCTCGGGACCTCGTTCAAGGCGGAGGTGTTCGAGGAGCATTTCGGTGACGGCGCCGACCTGGGCCTGGAGATCGAATACGTCACCGAGACCGAGCCGCTGGGCACCGGTGGCGGCATCCGCAACGTGCTGCCGAAGCTGCGCGCCGACACCGTGATGGTGTTCAACGGCGATGTGCTCGGCGGCACCGATCTGGGGGCGGTGCTCGATACCCACGTCTCCGCCAATGCCGATGTGACGCTGCATCTGGTGCGGGTCAGCGATCCGCGCGCGTTCGGTTGCGTGCCGACCGACGACAGCGGCCGCGTGACGGCGTTCCTGGAGAAGACCCAGGATCCGCCGACCGATCAGATCAACGCGGGCTGCTATGTGTTCCGGCGCGAATACATCGAGAAGATCCCGGCCGGTCGTCCCGTCTCGGTGGAGCGCGAGGTGTTCCCGTCGCTGCTGGCCGAGGGTGCCCACATCCAGGGCCACGTCGACACCTCGTACTGGCGCGATATGGGTACGCCGGAGGATTTCGTGCGCGGTTCCGCGGATCTGGTGCGCGGTATCGCGCCCTCGCCCGCGCTGCCGGGCCAGCGCGGAGAGTCCCTGGTACACAACGGCGCCGGGGTCGCGCCGGGCGCACTGCTGATCGGCGGCACCGTCGTCGGCCGCGGCGCCGAGGTCGGCGCCGGTGCCCGGCTCGACGGCGCGGTGCTGTTCGACGGCGCCCGAGTCGAGGCCGGCGCCACCGTGGAGCGGTCCATCATCGGTTTCGGGGCCCGCATCGGCCCCCGCGCCCTGGTCCGCGACGCCGTGATCGGCGACGGCGCCGAGGTCGGTGCCCGCTGCGAACTACTACGCGGCGCCCGAGTCTGGCCCGGCGTAGAAATCCCCGACGGCGGCATCCGCTTCTCCACCGACGTATAGAAAGCCTCCCGCTCAGCGCACTCATATCCGCCCAGCGCTCCATCCGAATTTCCGGCGTGCTTTTGGCCGGAATCCGGTGCGGCGGGCAAGCAGGCATGGCTATCTTGTCTAGCGGTGCTAGAATTTGGCGGATGAGCACGCAGACCCGGAAAGAACGCCAGCGCGCCGAGCGGCATCAGCAGATCATCGACACGGCCCGCGAGATTGCCGAGACGCAGGGCTGGGATGCGGTGACGGTGCGCCGCCTGGCCGATGCGATCGAGTACAGCCAGCCGGTGCTCTACAGCCATTTCGCGGGCAAGGACGCGATCGTCGCCGCGGTGGCCGAGCAGGGCTGCGCCGTGCTGGCCGACCGCGCGCGCCGGTTGCGCACGGCCGCGGCCACTCCCGAACAGGCGCTGACGGCGGTGGCGCGGGACTACCTCGAATTCGCCCGCACCAGTCCGGCCCTCTACAACGCCATGTTCGTGATGAAGGTGGACCTGAAGTTCGGCCCGGACGCACCGCAGGCCCTGCGTGACGCCTTCGCCGAACTGGCGGCGGTGTTCGGCCCGTTCGCGGGCGACGACGACGTGGAGACCTTCACCGAGGTCGCCTGGAGCGCACTGCACGGCCTGGCGACCCTCGACCAGGACGGCCGCCTGCGCCCCGACTTTCGCGACCAGCGCCTAGCCATTCTCGTGCGGCACTGGACCCGCGGCTGAGGCCCGTTCGCGGCTGTCGTCGTCTCGGTGACTCCGGTCATGGGTGGCGGGACGGGCGGTGCGGCGCGCATACAGTGGGAAACATGGCGGATGCGGTAGTGGTCGGGTCGGGGCCGAACGGGCTTGCCGCGGCAGTGATTCTCGCCCGGGCGGGGCTCGAGGTCGAGGTGCACGAGGCCGCGGAGACGATCGGCGGGGGATGCCGGACGGCCGAGCTCACCCTGCCGGGATACCGGCACGACGTGTGCGCGGGCGCGCATCCGATGGCATTGGCGTCGCCGTTCTTCCGCGCCTTCGATCTGGCCGCGCACGGTGTCGACCTGCTGACGCCCGAGGCCTCCTACGCCCATCCGCTCGACGGCGGCGTGGCCGGGGTGGCGTGGCGCGACCTGGATCGGACGGCCGCCGGGCTGGGGCGCGACGGCAACGCTTGGCGGCGGTTGTTCGGACCGCTGGTCGCGCATTGGGAGCGGCTGGTCGAGCTGGGGATGTCGGACCTGCGGCACCCACCGTTGGACGCGCCGACCGGGGTGCGCTTCGGGCGCAGGCTGCTCGAACAGTCGAGTCCGCTGTGGGGCCTGCGTTTTCGCGAGGAGATGGCACCGGCATTGTTCACCGGTGTCAGCGCGCACGCCATCACGCCGCCGCGGGCGTTCGCGGCCGCGGGCGTCGCGCTGCTGCTCGGCACTCTGGCGCATGCGGGCGGCTGGCCGGTGCCGCGCGGCGGGAGCCAGGCCATCGTGGACGCGATGGCCGCCGAGGTCGAGCTGCACGGCGGTCGCATCGTGACCGGGCACCGGGTCGACTCGCTCGCCGAATTCGCCGGTGCGCGAACGATTCTCCTCGACACCGCCCCCGCCGAACTGCTGCGCCTGGCCGGTGATCGCCTGCCGGGCGGGTATTCGCGGCGGTTGCGGCGCTTCCGGTACGGCGGCGCCGCGTGCAAGGTCGACTTCGCGTTGTCGGGCCCGGTGCCGTGGCAGGCCGAGGGCTGTGCCAGCGCGGGCACGCTCCACCTCGTCGGGACCCGTGCCGAGGCCGTCGCCGCCGAAAAGTCCGTGGCCGCAGGCGAACACGCCGAGCGCCCGTACGTCCTCGCGATCCAGCCCGGCGTCGTGGATCCGACCCGCGCGCCGGAGGGCGGCCACACGCTCTACGCCTACGCACACGTGCCGCACGGCTCCACCCGCGATGTCAGCGCCGCCGTCATCGCCCAGATCGAGCGCTTCGCACCGGGTTTCCGCGACCTGATCCTGGCCCAGCACGTCCGCACGGCCTCGGCCATGCCCGCCTACAACGCCAACTACGTCGGCGGCGATATCGCGGCCGGTGCAATGAGCCTGTGGCAGACCGTCTTCCGCCCCGCCCCGCGCTGGAATCCCTACGGCACACCGCTGCCCGGCGTCTACCTCTGCTCCTCGGCCACCCCACCCGGCCCGGGCGTCCACGGCATGTCCGGCCTCTACGCCGCCCGCCACGCCCTGCGCACCCGCTTCGACATCCACACCACCCCCCTCACACCGCTCCGCACCGCCCCCCGGGGCCGCCCCCAGCCCCTGCGATAACCCCTATTCCCGCACGCCCTCCACGTCCCCGCCCCCCCCCCCCCGCGCCGCCCGGCGGGGCGGGGGGCGGGAGGAAAGGCGGGGGGGGGTCGAGACGGGGCGGGGG
>NZ_JARWQD010000301.1 GCF_029869545.1 Nocardia wallacei
TCGGGCCACGCAGGCGGGTGCCGGTAAGCGCCCGCACGCCCAGCTGCACAACGCGCCCCCGCCGCGCGCCGCCATGCCCAATCCGCCCAGCCGCCCGTCCGGCAGCCGCACTCAGCTGATCGAGACGGTGGTGGATCGGGCGATGTCGCAGCTCGGCGTCACCTACTCCTGGGGCGGCGGCGACGAGAACGGTCCCACGCTGGGCATTCGCGACGGCGGCGTCGCCGACAGCTACGGCGACTACAACAAAGTCGGCTTCGACTGCTCGGGCCTGATGATCTACGCCTTTGCGGGAGTGGGCATCTCGATGCCGCACTACAGCGGCTATCAATACAACATGGGCACCCGGGTGCCGGTCGCCGAGCGCGAACGCGGCGACATGCTGTTCTGGGGGGCGAACGGCAGCGAGCACGTGGCGCTGTACCTGGGTGACGGCAAGATGGTCGAGGCGCCCGAATCCGGCGATGTGGTCAAGGTTTCGCCGGTGCGCGAAGGGGGCATCATGCCGTACGCGGTGCGCCTGCTGACGTGACGACTCCCAGCCTCCTCTCAGGCGCGGAGCCGGGCGTTTGCGTTAGGGTTCACCGTGTTGCGCGTGTCGCGCGACGCGCCGCGGAGACGCGGACGGGCCGTCATCCCCCGGCCGCGTTGGGGGAGGATGCCAAACCTGGAATAGTGGTGGGGAACACGGGTGAACCACAGGTAACGCGCGTGAACCACAAGTGCAGCGGCGAGCCTCACGGGGCCGGACTAGGCGAAAGCGGGGATGTTTGTGACTTCGACTGATGGTGTGAGCACGGTGAATCCGGCGAAGGGCGCGCCGGCACCCGACACCCTCGAGCGCGATGTCCAGACCCTGGAGAAGGCGATCTACGAAGTCAAACGGGTGATCGTCGGCCAGGATCGCCTGGTGGAGCGGTTGCTCGTCGGCGTGCTGGCGCGCGGGCACGTGCTGCTCGAGGGTGTGCCCGGCATCGCCAAGACGCTCGCGGTCGAGACGTTCGCCAGGGTCGTCGGCGGCACCTTCTCCCGCGTGCAGTTCACCCCCGACCTGGTGCCCACCGACCTCGTCGGTACCCGCATCTACCGGCAGGGCCGCGAGGAGTTCGACACCGAATTGGGTCCGGTGGTCGCCAATTTCGTGCTCGCCGACGAGATCAACCGCGCGCCCGCCAAGGTGCAGTCGGCGCTGCTCGAGGTGATGGCCGAGCGGCACGTGTCGATCGGCGGCAAGACCTTCCCGATGCCCGATCCGTTCCTGGTGATGGCCACCCAGAACCCGATCGAGAGCGAGGGCGTGTACCCGCTGCCCGAGGCGCAGCGCGACCGCTTCCTGTTCAAGGTCGTCGTCGACTACCCCTCGGTCGAGGAGGAGCGCGAGATCATCTACCGGATGGGCGTGACCCCGCCGGAGCCCAAGCAGATCCTGGAGCCAGCGGAGCTGATCCGGCTGCAGAAGCTCGCCTCGAACACGTTCGTGCACCACGCGCTGGTCGACTATGTGGTGCGGGTGATCTCCGCGACGCGCAAGCCCGCCGAGTTCGGACTCGAGGATGTCGCCGGGTGGATCGCCTACGGTGCCTCGCCGCGCGCGAGCCTGGGCATCATCGCCGCGGCCCGCGCGGTGGCGCTCATCCGCGGCCGCGACTACGTGGTGCCGCAGGATGTGGTCGAGGTGGTCCCGGATGTGCTGCGCCACCGCCTGGTGCTGTCCTACGACGCGCTCGCCGACGAGGTCAGCCCCGACGACGTGATCCGCCGTGTCCTGCAGACCGTCGGCCTGCCGCAGGTGGCGCCGCAGGCCAACGCGCCGGGCCAGGGTCAGCAGCCGCCCGCGCCGATGCCGCCGGTGGCGCCGCAGCAGGGTGCCCCGCAGCCCCAGGGCGCCCCGCAGCCGCCCGCGCCGAACGGCCAGCAGGCCGCCGGCCAGCCGCAGCATCCGTGAGCGGAGCATCGGATTCGGTTGCCCCAGTGACGATGTCAGCGAACGTCCCGTCCAGCAGAGGAAATCCGGCACCACCGTCGTTTCGTTCCGGTCAGATCGACGACCCGCGGCTGAAGGCCGCGCTGAAGACCCTGGAGCTGACCGTGCGCCGCCGCCTCGACGGCGTGCTGCACGGCGACCACCAGGGCCTGATTCCGGGCCCGGGGTCCGAGCCCGGCGACGCGCGGCTGTATCAGCCGGGTGACGATGTGCGCCAGATGGATTGGTCGGTCACCGCCCGCACCACGCACCCGCACGTGCGGCAGATGATCGCCGACCGGGAGCTCGAGACCTGGCTCGTGGTCGACCTGTCGGCCAGCCTGGACTTCGGCACCGCGCTGTGCCAGAAGCGCGATCTGGTGGTCGCCGCGGCGGCGGCGGTCACCTATCTGACCAGCGGCGGCGGCAACCGGATCGGCGCCGTCGTCGCCAACGGCGAGCGGCTGTACCGAATCCCGGCCCGTACCGGGCGAATTCACGCCCAGGCGATGCTGCGCAGCAACGCCACCACACCCCCCCCGGCCGCCGGCGTGCGCGGCGCTCTGCGCGGCGCCCTCGAGTCGCTGCGCCCGCCCCCGCGCAAACCCCGGCTGGCCGGGGGGGTTTAGGTCGTAATCGGCG
>NZ_JARWQD010000302.1 GCF_029869545.1 Nocardia wallacei
GGGGATTCGAGGGTTGGGGTGTGCCGCCGGTGCCGGGCGAGCCGCCGCTGCTCGTGGTGGCGGAGTGTGCGCCGGAGGAGGTGGTGGCGTCGGAGTCGGGGGAGGTGGTGGCGGGCGTGGGGGGGGGCTCGGGGGCGGCCGGGGGTGGTGCGCCTGGTCCGGGTGGGAGTCCGGCGGTACCTGGTGGGGGGATGACGGGTGGGGCGGGTGGGATCGGTGTGTGTGGGCCTGCGAGGGGCGTGCCTGGGATTGGTGGTGGGGCAGGCGTGTTCGGGATCGGGGCGGGGGCCGGGGTTGCCGGGGCGCTCGGTGCCGGTGTGGGGGGAGGGGAGCCCGGGGTCGGTGAATTCGTCGGGGATGCGGGGGGATTCGAGGGTTGGGGTGTGCCGCCGGTGCCGGGCGAGCCGCCGCTGCTCGTGGTGGCGGAGTGTGCGCCGGAGGAGGTGGTGGCGTCGGAGTCGGGGGAGGTGGTGGCGGGCGTGTGGTGGTGCTCGGGAGCGACCGTCGAGATCTCCGGGAGCGGCGAATCCGGCACGGTGTGCACGGGATCGGTCCCACCCGTGGTGGATGATGTCGACGAATCCGGGCGATCCGGGGCGGGCTCGCCGGAACTCGGCCGCCCGGACTGCGGGCGCGACGTCTCCTGCCCGGCGGTATCGGCGCCGGGGACGGTCGAATTCGCCGGTGTGCGACTGCTCGGCCTGCTGGTGCGCGGACCGCCGAACAGCGAATTGGTAGTGGACGGGCTGGTCGTGGAGGTCGACGTGCCGTACACCGAGGAGGACGGATCGGTCTCCCGGCCGGTGTGGGGGAGCCCCCCGAACAGGGAAGTGCCGGTGGCGGCGGACGGTGTCGTCGGCGCACCGGCGCCGAGCGGCGAGTCGGACAGGGCGGCGGTCAGGGTCGCCGGAATGTCGGCACCCGGGAATCCCGCACTCGCCAGCAGGGTTTCGATATCCCCGGCCGCGCCGGGATCGGAGGCGGGGGACACCGCGGGCGGGAAGGCCGGAATGCGCGCGTCCTGGTCGAGCAGCGGGATGAGGTAGCGCTGCTGCATGACCTGCCGCGCGTCGTCCTGGGCCTGCTGGGCCGCCCGCGACTGGCCGTCGTAGCCGGTGGGGTCCTTGGTCTGGTCGGCGGTCACCGGAACCGGTTTCGGCACATAGGCTTTGGTCGTCACGGCGGCCAGCGCCGTATTCGCGACCGCCTGCCCGGCCTGGTCGAACAGGTCCGCCAGCTGCCCGGCCTGCGTGCCGTAGCCGACGAGCGCCTGCACCGCGGCGTCGGCGGACGCACCCGTCCAGCGGCCGTCGACGGCGGTGCGGACGGCCTGCACCATCTCGGTGGTGGAATCGCGCCACCGGTCCCGCGTCTGCTGCCAGGAGGTGACGACCTGCGCGGTGCGGTCGTCGACGGTCTGGAACGCGTCGTAGATCTGCTGGTGGGTCAGGGAATCGACATTTTCCGGATCGGTGATCCCGGGGGAGGAGGTGGTCACTGCGCGCCTCCGATGCCCGGGGCGAGCGCGCGGAACCGGGCGGCGAATTCGGCGTCGGTCTGCTCGAGCCGTTCGCGGATCGTGCGGAACAGGCCCTGGATCTGATCGGCGACCTGCCAGTGGCCCTCGAGCGCCTCGTAGGCGCTGCCGCTACCGCCGGAGCCCGCCTCGCGGAATCGCCGCACGATCGCCTGGGCCGAGGTGAGCACCGCGGCCTGTTCCCCGATGCCCCACGACTCGTGCTGGCCGACCTGCTGCATCAGCTGCTGCATGGCGCGAATGTCGGTCTTGCGCTTGTCCATCGCCTGATCGAGCGCGAGGAATGCCTGCGGGTCCACCTGGAGTGACACCCCGCCTGTCCTGGCCTGTTCGATCAGCGGGCCGAAGAGCTGCCGACCACTGTCATCTACCATGCTGCCCCCGTTGCAACGCGTGCGTATCTGTCATCGATTGGACGCATCCGGCCCCGCCGAGGTTCCCGCGCCGCCGCACATCCTCACAGCCGGGTACCAACGCTGCTGCGATCGTTCCCGCCCGGGGTACAAATGCTGCTGCGTCGTTCCCGCCCGGGGTACCAATGCTGCTGCGTCGTTCCCGCCCGGAGTGCCAATGCTGCTGCGTCGTTCCCGCCCGCTCTTTCGGGGCTGAATACGCAGATATACCAGCGAGGTTCGCGCCGCGCGCCGCATTGCGCCGACGCCGGGCCCGAACCCAAGGGAGTCGGCTGTCCGGTTGTGCTGGATCACGAGCTCCTCCCGGGCCCGAGTGTGCGGTGGGGCGATTCTGCCACACGCACGGCGCGTACGGGGGACGGACGACGGTGCTACGTGGCCCGGCTGACCGACGACATGTGGAAATCGGGAATCCGCAACGGCGGCATGGCGGTCCGGGTGAACCAGTCCTTCCACTCGCGCGGCAGGGCGATCTCGGTGGCGCCCGCCTCGGTGACCCGGCGCAGCAGGTCCAGCGGGCTCTCGTTGAAGCGGAAGTTGTTGACCGCCGCGGTGACCTCGCCGTCCTCCACCAGGTAGACGCCGTCGCGGGTGAGGCCGGTGAGCAGCAGCGTGGCCGGATCGACCTCGCGGATGTACCACAGGCAGGTGAGCAGCAGCCCGCGTTCGGTGCGCGCGATCATATCGGCGAGCGCCGCGTCCGAGCCGCCGGTCATGAGCAGGTTCTCGCCGGGAACCGTGACGGGCGCGTCGAATTCGGCGGCGGTCGCGCGCGGATAGACCAGGGATTCGACGACGCCGTCGCGCACCCAGTCGGCGCGGCGCGCGGTGAGGCCGTTGTCGAAGACCGACAGCGCCTCCGAGGATGCCGGGGTGGCGACGAACGGGCGGTATTCGAGCCCGGCCGCGCTCGGGTCGGAGTACAGCGTGAGCGGAATATCGGTGAGCCGCTCACCGATCCGGGTGCCGCCCGCGCGGGAGAACGCGGTGTGGCCCTCGTGCGCGCCGCGGCCCTCCATCGTCCACATCATGTAGATCATCAGGTCGGCGACCGCGGACGGCGGCAGCAGCGTCTCGTAGCGTCCGGCGGGCAGGTCCACCCGGCGCCGCGACCAGTCCAGGCGCCGCGACAGCTCCGAGAGCAGCGCGGGCACATCGACATCGGTGAAATCGCTGGTGCCGGTGCCGACCCACGCGCTGGCCAGCTCCGCGCCGTCGCCGCGCTTGCCGTTGATCTCCACCGATCCGGTGGGCTGCACCCAGCGGCGGCGCACCCCGGTGGAGGTGCCGAGCCAGGTGGAATGCAGCTGGTGGTGGGCGAAGCCGTACAGCCGGTCGGCGCCGTCGAATCCGGTGGCCAGATCGCGGGCCAGCCCGGCGAACACGCCGATGTCGGTGGCGGCGGGCGCCCCGTCCCAGGGCAGCCCGCGGTCCGGGCCGCCGGGTTCGACGAGATCCGGATCCAGCAGCGGCACGGCGTCTCTGGCGGGTTCGGCGGTGCGGGCGGCCTCCTCGCTGGCGCGCACCACGGCCTCGATATCGGCGGGGTCCACGCTGGTGGAGCCGACGCTGCCGACGCGTGCGGCATGCGGGCCGTCGCGGAAGATCGAGATGACCGCCCAGTCCCGCGAGATCGACGACCCGTTGGTGGTCATGGAGTTTCCGGCCCACCGCAGCGAGGTGTCGTAGGCGTCGGTGACCAGCACGATCGCCTCGTCCGCGCGCGAGATCCGCAGCGCGCGCTCGACGACCTCGGGTGAGGGCAGCACGTGGCCGCCGGGATTCTCGGTGCTCACCGGCCCGCCTCCGCACGTGTGTTGAGTATGTCGACCCCGCGGACCAGAACCGACGGGCAGCCGTGACTGACCGACGCGACCTGGCCGGGCTGGGCCTTGCCGCAGTTGAACGCGCCGCCCAGCACCCAGGTCGACGGTCCGCCGACCGCCTCCATCGCACCCCAGAAGTCGGTGGTGGTGGCCTGGTAGGCGACGTCGCGCAGCTGGCCGTCCAGGCGGCCGTTGCGGATCCGGAAGAACCGCTGCCCGGTGAACTGGAAGTTGTAGCGCTGCATATCAATTGACCAGGATTTGTCGCCGACGATGTAGATGCCGTCGTCGACGCGGGCGATGAGGTCCTCGGTCGTGGTGTCGCGCACCGGGTCCGGCTGCAGCGACACGTTCGCCATCCGCTGGATCGGCACGTGGTGCGGGGAGTCGGCGTAGGAGCAGCCGTTGGAGCGGTCCAGGCCCAGGCGCGGGGCGAAGACCCGATCGAGCTGGTAGCCCACCAGGATGCCGTCGCGGATCAGGTCCCAGCGCTGTCCCGCGACGCCCTCGTCGTCGTAGCCGACCGTCGCCAGCCCGTGCTCCTCGGTGCGGTCGCCGGTGACGTGCATGACCGGGGTGCCGTAGCGCAGCGTGCCGAGCTGGTCGGGGGTGGCGAAGGAGGTTCCGGCGTAGGCGGATTCGTAACCGATGGCGCGGTCGTACTCGGTCGCGTGCCCGATGGACTCGTGGATGGTCAGCCACAGGTTGGTCGGATCGATCACCAGGTCGGCCGGGCCCGCGGTGACGCTGGGGGCCTTCACCTTCTCGGCCAGCCACGACGGGATCCGGGCCAGCTCGTCGTCCCAGTCCCAGCGGCCGTCGGCGCCGGTGACGTACTCCCAGCCGCGCCCGGCCGGGGCGGCGACGGTGCGCATGGTCTCGAAGACCCCGGCGGCCGCGTCCACGGTGATCGCCTCGAACTGCGGGTGCAGGCGCACCCGCTGCTGGGTGATCGACGAGCCCGCGGTGTCGGCGTAGTAGGTCTGCTCCTTGACCTGCAGCACCGACGCGGTGACGTGGTCGACGCCGTCGGCGGCCGCCAGCCGCTGCGAATAGTCCTGCAGCAGTGCCACCTTCTCCGGTGTCGGCACGGCGAAGGGATCGATGTCGTAGGCCGAGACCCACTGCGCGTCGCGGTAGGCCGGTTCCGCGGCGAGTTCGACGCGTTCCCGGTTGAGCGCACGCAGGGCGGTCGCCACCTGCACCGCGCGCCGCGCCACCGCGGCGGCCGTCGCGGGGGACAGCTCGGCGTGGGAGGCGAAGCCCCAGGTGCCGTCGACGATCACGCGCACCGCGAAGCCGAGATCGGTGGTGTTGCCGATGGATTCGACCCGGCCGTCGCGCAGCCGGATCGACTGGGTGACCAGGCGGTGCACGCGCAGATCCGCGTGCGAGGCGCCGGCGGCTCGGGCCGCGGCCAGCGCGGCGTCGGCCAGCGCGGCCAGCGGCAGGGCGCGGAATTCCTCGTCCACCACCCGGGTTGGGATCGTCACGGGTGCCTACGCTAATTGGTTGCCGACCCCCTGTTCAACAGCGGCCGGTTCCGGATCCCGGAATGCCTTGCCGCCCAATGCGACACGCCGTGCAAGGTTGCATGCGATGCAAACGCGCACGAAATGCGGGATGGCACAGCGGGAAACAAACGCGCCGACACGCGGCCTGCCGGGTGTTTCGTGATCAATGCCGTACTGTCTGCCCGCGTGCCGCCATCCGCACTCCGTGACCGCAAGCGGGAACGCACCCGCCGTGCCCTCCTCGAGGCCGCCGTCGAACTGTTCGAAAGCCGTGGCTACGAGGCGACCACCGTCGCCGATATCGCCGCCGCCGCCGAGGTGGGCACGCGGACGTTCTTCAACTATTTCGAGAGCAAGGAGGAGCTGCTGTTCCCCGAGCCCGACGAACGGGTGCGCTCCGCCGTGCACGCGATCGCCACCCGGCGCCCGGACGAGCGCCCCGTCGAGGTGCTGTTACGGGCGTTACGCGCGGCGGGGGACAATCCGGGCGACCATCTCGGCGACGATCTCGCCGCCCGCATCTCGGTGCTGCGCGCCCAGGTGTCGCGCACGGTGCCCGCGGTGAGCGGGCGGGCCGCGCACGCGCAGCTGGCAGCCCAGCAGGAGATCGCCCGGCAGCTGCGCGGGGCGTTCCCGGACGAACTCGACGAGGTCGGTGCCGCCGCACTGGTGGGCGCGGTCGTCGGCGCGGTGTCGGGCGCGCTGACCGTGCTGTTCTCGGGCCGCCACGCCCTCGAGGACGGCGAGCGCCTGCATCGCAAGATCCGCGAGACCACCTCGAAGGTGCTGGCCCCCTGGCTGGCCGAGCCCGCGCCGCACGAGCCCCGCCCGATCCGGCACATGATGGCCGAGGTCCGCTGCTGACCGTCCGGCGAAAACTCGCCGCGCTCAGCCGAACTGCTGCCAGCCCAGACGGATCACCATGCCGATCACGACCACCAGCAGCACCGCGCGCACGAATCCGGCGCCGCGCGCCAGCGCCATGCGCGAGCCGATGACCGAGCCGACGATGTTGGCGGCGGCCATGGCCAGTCCGAGCGTCCAGAGGACGTGCCCGGTGGCGCCGAGAAAGATCAGCGCGCCCAGATTGGAGCCGCAGTTGATCACCTTCGCCATCGCGGCGGCGCGCACGAACTCGGTGCCCAGCAGCGTGGCGAAGGTGATGATGAGGAACGTCCCGGTGCCCGGGCCGAGCAGGCCGTCGTAGGCGCCGATCAGCCCGGCGGCCAGCGCGACCACCAGGATCGTCTTGCGCCGGGTGGGCGGATCGGTCGCCATGGTGACCCCGATCGAGGGCCGCGCGGTCACGAAGATCGCGACCCCGATCAGCACCGCCATCACGATCGGGATGAAGTACTCGCGGTCGATCAGCGCCACCGCCGCCGAGCCCGCCGCCGCGGTCACCGCGGCGATCAGCGCCCCCGGCAGCAGCAGCCGCCAGCGCATCGGCACCTTGCGCGCGAAGGTGAGCACGGCGGCGCTGGTGCCGGAGAAGGCGGCGATCTTGTTGGTGCCCAGCGCCGTCTGCGGCGCGATCGTCGGCGCCACCAGCAACAGCGTCGGCAGGATGATCAGCCCACCGCCCCCGACCACGGCATCCACCCAGCCCGCCGCGGTCGCCGCGGTGAGCAGGGCCGCCCAGTCTGCGAGATCCACCGGCCGACCCAATCAGACGTCGGATGATCGGGCAAATCGTTGGCTTCCCGCGGGACATAGGCTGGGCGGATGCGTCGATTCAGTCTGTGGCTGCGCGGCAAGCCCCTGGTGGCCGATTCGATGCTGGCGTTCGCGCTCCTGGTGGCCGATGTCGCCGCGATCGGCGACCAGCGGCACGTCGCCGAGTACCTGGTGATGTCGGTGCTGATCCCGCTGCCGCTGGTGTTCCGGCGCCGCTACCCGCGCGCCGCCGCGGCCGCGCTGCTGGCCCTGACCATCGTCAACACCGCCATCGGCTACGCCACCGACGAGATCGCCGCGCATCCGGCCGGGCTGGCCCTGGGCTTCATGCTCTACACGCTGGTCAAATACGTGGGACGCCGGGACGGCCTGATCTACCTGGTCGGGCTGGTGGCCGACGGCGGCCTGTCGATCGCGCTGCTGGACGAGCCGTTCCTGTCGACGGCGTCGTTCACGATCATGTACTACGCGCTGTGCTGGCTGGTGGCCGAATTCCTCGGCGCCCGCCACGCCTACGACGCCGAGGTCGCCGCCCGCCTGGCCGTCGCCGACTACGACCGGGAGCGCAGCGCGCACGAGGCGGTCGCGATCGAACGCACCCGCATCGCCCGCGAACTCCACGACGTGGTCGCGCACGCGGTGAGCGTGATCATCGTGCAGGCCGACGGCGCCAAGTACGCGCTGCGCCGCGACCCGGAAATCGCCGAACAGGCGCTGAACACCATCGCCGGGACCGGCCGGGAGGCGCTGCGCGAACTGCGCCGCACCGTCGCCCTGCTGCGCACCGAGCACGCCCCCGAACAACTGCCGCAGCACGGCACCGCGGGCCTGGCGAAGGTGGTGGAGATGATGCGCAACGCGGGCCTGGCGGTGGAGCTGGAGCTGACCGGCGAACTCGACGAGGTCACGCCGGAGGTGAGTCTCGGCGTGCACCGCATCGTGCAGGAGTCGCTGACCAACACCTTCCGCCACGCCGGGCCCGACCCGAAGGCGTGGGTGCGGGTGCGGCGCCGCGACGACGACGTCCTGGTCGAGGTCGACGATCTCGGTCACCAGGCCGGTACCCCGAGCGCGGCCGACCACACCGCGCGCACCGGCATCGTCGGCAGCGGACTGGGCCTGGTCGGCATGCGCGAGCGGGTGGCGGTCCTGGGCGGAACGCTGGAGGCGGGGCGCCGGGCGGAGGGCGGCTGGCGGGTCCGCGCCACCATTCCGCTCGACCGCGACGCCACGGAATGACGGCGCGCGGTGCGCTGCCGATAGATTGGGGGCGTGCCGATCACCGTTCTCGTCGTCGACGACCAGGAACTCATGCGAGCCGGGCTCAAGATGGTGCTCGGTGCCCACCCCGACGTGGAGGTGGTGGGCGAGGCCGACAACGGCGCCGCCGCGGTGACGCGGGCCCGGGAGCTGTCGCCCGACGTGGTCCTGATGGATGTGCGCATGCCGGTCGTCGACGGCGTCACCGCCACCGGTCAGATCCTCGAATCCGGATGTGGCAGCAGGGTTCTGGTGATGACCACCTTCGACGTCGACGAGCACGCCCTGGGCGCGCTGCGGGCCGGGGCGAGCGGCTTCCTGCTCAAGGACACCCCGCCGGAGGATCTCATCTCGGCCATCCGCAGCGTCGCCGGCGGGGATGCGGTGGTGTCGCCGAAGGTGACCAAGCGGCTGCTGGACCGGCTCATCGCCGACGACCCGGCCCGCATGCGCGACCCGTCGGTGCTCGACGTGCTCACCGCCCGCGAGCGCGAGGTGCTCGAGCAGATCGCGGCGGGGCGGTCCAACGCCGAGATCGCCGCCGCCCTGTTCCTGTCGGAGGCGACGGTGAAGACGCACGTGGGCCGGGTGCTGACCAAGCTGAACCTGCGCGACCGCGTGCAGGCGGTGGTGCTGGCGTACGAGACCGGGCTGGTGCGGCCGGGCGCGTGAGCGGGTTTCTCAGCAGGAACTCAGCCGCGGCCGGGAGAAAATCCGGCGTCCCGGGCGTTGGATGTGGTAGATCGTCCTCGAAAGGATCGTCATGCCTGCCCTGTTGTTCGCCCTCTACCTGGTCGTCGAGATCGCCGCGCTGGTCGTGGTCGGCCATCTGATCGGTGCCGTGCCCACGATCCTGCTGCTCATCGCCGGTTCCGGCCTGGGCCTGATCCTGGTGCGCTCGCAGGGACGCCGGGTGTTCGACCAGTTCCGCCGGGCCCGGCTCGGCGAGATCGCCCCCGGCACCGCGGTGGCCGACGGCGCCCTGGTCGCGCTCGGCGGGGTGCTGATGTTCGTGCCGGGCCTGGTCACCTCGCTGGCCGGGCTGCTTCTGCTGCTGCCGACCCGCGCGCTGCTGCGCCCGGTGGTGTCGGCGTTCGCCACCCGCCGGATCGACCGGCTGTCGATGGCCGCGGGCTATCACGGCGTGGTGGTGGAGCCGAGCGGCGATGTCGTCGACGGGGTCGTGGTGCAGGAGTACTACGACGACGGGCAGGGCAACTCCCGCCCCATGCTCGACGGCCGCTGACCGAACGGGCGATGGCACGGCCCGGTGACCGGTGAGGCACACTGGGACGTCGTGAGTACCCAGTTGCTGGTCGGCGGTCGCCTCTACAGTTCGAGTTCCCCGGATGCCACGGCGATGGCGGTGACCGACGGCACGGTGGTGTGGCTGGGGGCCGACCGGCCGGGGCGGGCGCTGTATCCCGACGCCGAAATCATCGAGCTGGACGGGGCTTTCGTCGCCCCCGCGTTCGTCGACCCGCACGTGCACGTGACCGCGCTGGGCCTGCAGCTGACCGGATTGGATCTGTCCCGGGCCACCTCGCTGACGCACTGCCTGGACCTGGTCCGCGATTACGCGCTCGCGCATCCGGGCTCGGTGCTCGGCGACGGCTGGGACGAGACCCGCTGGCCCGAGGGGCGGCCGCCGACGGTCGAGGAGATCGATGCCGCCGCCGGACCGGGCCGCGCGGTGTATCTGGTTCGGGTGGACGCGCATTCGGCGGTCGCGTCCTCCGCGCTGCTGGACGCCGTCCCCGCAGTCACCGCGGCGGCCGGGTACACCGCCGGTGAGCCGCTGCGCGCCGACGCCCACCACCTGGTGCGCGCCGCGGCGCTGCACGGCCTGGACCGCACCCAGCGCGACGCCGCCCGCCGCGCGGCCCTCGACCACGCCGCCGCGAACGGCATTGTCGCCGTACACGAATGCGCCGGTCCGCAGATCTCGGGCCGGGCGGATGTGACCGAACTGCTGGAGTTCGCGCACGGCGTGCAGGTGCGTGCGTACTGGGGTGAGGCCGTCACCTCGGCCGCGCAGGCCCGCGCGCTGATCGCGGAACTCGGCGTGCACGGCCTGGCCGGAGACCTGTTCGCGGACGGCTCGATCGGTTCCCACACCGCGCTGCTGCGCGCGCCCTACGCCGACCGGAACACCACCGGCGTCGGCTACCTGGACGCCGACGCGGTGGCCGCCCACGTGCGCGCCTGCACCGAGGCCGGGGTCCAGGCCGGATTCCACGCGATCGGCGACGGCGCGCTCGACGCTGTGGCGCAAGGCTTCTCGCGGGTCGCCGACGAACTCGGCACCCCCGCGGTCGCGGCGCGCGGGCACCGGGTGGAGCATGCCGAACTGCTCGATGCCGAGCAGATCTCCGCACTCGCCGCCTGCGGTGTGATCGCCAGTGTGCAGCCGGGATTCGACGCGGCCTGGGGCGGCCCGGACGGCATGTACGCCGCCCGCCTGGGTGCCGACCGCGCCGCCGCCCTCAATCCGTTCGCCGCCATGGCCGCCGCCGGGATCTCCCTGGCGATCGGCTCCGACGCGCCCGTCACCGCCCTGAACCCGTGGGAGGCCGTGCGCGCCGCGGCCCACCACCGCACGCCCGGCCATCAGATCTCTCCGCGCGCCGCCTTCGCCGCGGCCACCCGCGGGGCCTGGCGCGCGGGCGGGGTCCGCGACGGTGTCGCCGGAACCCTCGTCCCCGGTGCCCCCGCGTCCTACGCGATCTGGGACGCCACTGACCTCGTGGTCGCCGCCGCGTCGGACAAGGTGCAGCGCTGGTCCACCGACCCCCGCTCGCGCGTCCCCGGCCTGCCTCCACTCGACCCGGGCACCGAACTGCCCCGCTGCCTGCGCACCGTGCACCGGGGCAGTGTCATCTACGCGGCGTGAACTGCTGCCACGCGGCCGCCCCCGCGTCACCGGATACGCCGGGTGTCCGTAGCATCGACCCGGTGTTGAGCTGGGCGGCGCGAGCCGGACGGGGGCTGCCATTCCGGCATGTCGTCGCCATCCGGGCATGCTTGCGGCCGGGATCCCGCTGTGGGTTCCGGCCGGAAGCACGCCGGGATGACGGAGGGGGACTGCCGGGAGCACCTCGGCGATGACGGACGAAACCGGTTCGGCGGCGGCCGGGACTCGGGCGGACGTGCGTCCCCGCCGCTCCGGTCCGCTTCGCCGAGCGCAGGACGTGGTGCGGCGATATCCCGTGTGGTGCCGGATCTTCGGCGCGATCGCGGCCGGGCTGCTGATCTATGCCAGCTTCCCGCCGCGGACCTGCTGGTATCTCGCGCCGCCGGGGATCGCTCTGCTGACGCTGGTGGTGCGCGGAAACGGCAGGCTGCGTGGCGGTTTCGGGTACGGGCTGGTGGCGGGGCTGGCCTTCTTCGTCCCCCTGCTGCCGTGGACGGGGATCTACGTGGGCCCGGTGCCGTGGCTGGCGCTGTCGGCGGCGTGCGCGGTCTACGTCGGCCTGTTCGGGATGCTGGCACGGCTGGTGGGGGCGCTGCCCGGGTGGCCGCTGTGGGTGGCCGCGATGTGGACCCTCACCGAATGGGGGCGCTCGAATTTCCCCTTCGGCGGATTTCCGTGGGGGCGTGTGGCATTCGGGCAGGGCGACGGATGGTATCTGCCGATCGCCGTCCTCGCGGGCGCGCCCGGGGTGAGCTTCGCAGTCGCCCTCACCGCAACGGCGCTGGCGGCCTTGCTGCTTCGTCTCGGCGACCGGCGAAAGCCCAGGTGGCTGCCCGGAATTATCGTTGTCGCAACGTTTGTGGCTATCATCCCGTGTACCGGAGTGATCCTCCGGACCGCGCTGCCCGCCCCGGACGACGGCGACCGGCCGATCACGGTTGCCGCGATCCAGGGCAGCGTGCCGCGGCTCGGACTGGACTTCAACGCCCAGCGCCGCGCGGTCCTGGACAACCACGTCCGCCGCACCGAGGAGCTGGCCCGCGCCGTCGCCGCCGGACAGGCCGCGCAGCCGGATGTGGTGATCTGGCCGGAGAATTCATCGGATATCGATCCGCTGCGCAATGCCGACGCCGCCGCCGAGATCGCCGCCGCGTCCACCGCGATCCACGCGCCCATCCTGGTCGGGGCGGTGCTGGTGAACTCCGACGACACCACCACCAATTCGGTGATCGTGTGGAACGGCGACGCCGGACCGGGGGAGCGGCACGACAAGAAGATCATCCAGCCGTTCGGGGAGTACCTGCCGCTGCGCGGCTTGTTCCGGCATTTCTCGGAGTACGCCGACCGCGCAGGGTATTTCGTGCCGGGCACCGGTGACGGCGTGGTCCACGCGCAGCCCGCCGGGGGCGGGCCGCCGGTCGCCCTCGGCGTCGCCACCTGCTACGAGGTCGCCTTCGACCGCGCCTTCGAGGACTCGCTGCGCGCGGGCGCGCAACTGCTCACCGTGCCGACCAACAACGCCACCTTCGGCGACAGCGAGATGACCTACCAGCAGCTGGCCATGTCGCGCATCCGCGCCGTCGAGCACGGGCGGGCGCTGGTCGTGGCCGCCACCAGCGGAGTCAGCGCGATCATCACCGCCGACGGCGCCGTGGCGCAGCAGACCCCGAAATTCGTCCCGGCGGCGCTGGAGGCGACGCTGCCGCTGCGCGACGCGACGACACCCGCGACGCGGATGGGACCGTGGCCCGAACGAGTGTTGTGTATCCTTGCCGCGGCTGTTGTTGTGGCTGTGGCTATTCGACGGCGAACTTCGCCGCCGGGACATCCGGACGATGAGGACGCCGTCGGCGGCCGGATGCGTCACTAGCCGCGCGCGCAGTCTCCCCCGACAAGCGAACACCCGGAACACGGCAGGACCGGTGCGAGCCCCAGGCATCGGCCCGCGCCGCCGCGCATGGTTCGCCAGAACATTGCGCTATCGCTGTACCGGTTCTGCTCCGAACCGTGTTCGACCTGCGTTTTCTGTGCACAATCCTGCAAAATCACGATGTTTGCGAAGAGATTGCCGACTAAAAGTACTCTCCGCCAACGTCGTTCGAAGTTAAACATCTCGAGATCGCTACCGATCCGCCCGACCCGATGCTCCGAATCATAGGGCGTGGATCACGTCCTACGGCGGACGCGTGCGCGCGTCCGCCGCAGTGTCGTTCTCGTGGGCTCGGGGAGATGCGTCAACAGCGGCAGAACGGAGTGATTGATGAGTTCATTGGCCACGGATCGTGTCGACCAATGCTCTTCCGGCGAATTTTCAGCACAACCCTTCGCCCTGTCGCCCGCGCAGACCGCCATCTGGTACGCACAGCGGATCCGGCCGGACGTCCCGCTGACGATCGCGCAGTACGTGGAGATCCACGGCGACCTCGACGTGGGCCGGTTGCTCTACGCGATCGAGCGGTTCGGGGCGGAGGCCCAGGTCGGGCATGTGCGGCTGGTCGAGATCGACGGCATTCCGCACCAGGTGGTGGATCCCGCGCGGCGGCCGGGCTGGGCCCGGGTCGACCTGCGGCACGAGCCGGATCCGCGCGCGGCGGCGCTGCGCTGGATGAACGAGCACGCCAGCAGGCCGCTCGACCTGGAGCGCGATCCGCTGACGACCAACGTCGTGCTGCGCACCGGCGATGCCGACTACATCTGGTACTGCCGCGGTCACCACATCGTCATCGACGGCTACGGCGCGATGAACGCGCTCACCCGCACCGCGGAGATCTATACGGCACTGGAGAACCGCACCGAGCCGGTGGCCTCGCGCGCCACCCCGCTGTCGGAGCTCTACGCGGGGGAGACGAGCTACCGCGAGTCCAGCCGCTTCCGGGCCGACCGGGAATACTGGATGGAGCAGCTGTCCGGGGTCGGCGCGCCGATGAGCCTGTCCACCACCGGCCTCGCGGCCGCGCTGCCCGATCCCGGCCGCCGCATCGCCGCCGCCGTCCTCGAGCCCGCGGTCGAGGCCGATCTCGCCGGTGCCACCGGAACCTTCGACACCCAGAACTCGACGCTGTTCGTGGCGGCGCTGGCCTGCTACGTCCGCGCGGCGACCGGCAATTCCGATGTGGTGCTGAGCCTGCCGATGTCGGCGCGCACCACTGTCGCGCTGCGCCGTTCGGCCGGCGTGGTGTCCAACGTGGTGCCGATCCGGATCCGCTTCGACGACACCACCACCGTGCGCGATGTGGTGAAGGCCGCCGAACTGCAGATCACCGGCGCGCTGCGGCATCAGCGCTACCGCCACGACGACATCCGGCGCGACTGCGGCTACTCGCGCGACGCCCGCGGGTTCTTCGGGCCGATGGTCAACATCATGCTGTTCCACAGCGAGCTGAGCTTCGGTAGCCTCGCCGGCTCGCTGCATGTGCTGTCCACCGGGCCGGTCGAGGATCTGTCGATCAATCTCTACAACGGCGCGGGCAACCGCATCCACGTCGACTTCGAGGCCAATCCGCAGCTGTACTCCGAGGCCGAATTGGCCCGGCACCACGGCCGTTTCCTGCATTTCCTGGCGCAGCTGCTGGCCGCCGACCCGGACATGCCCGCCGCGGCGGTGCCGGTGATCACCGGCGCCGAGCGCGATCTGGTGCTGCGCGAATGGAATTCGACGACGGTGGCGCGGCAGGAGGGGACGCTCGCCGGACTCTTCGCCGACCGGGCCGCCGCCTGCCCGCGGGCCGTGGCGCTCGAATTCGAGGACGAGGCACTGAGTTACGGCGAGCTGCACGAGCGGGCCAACCGGCTGGCGCGGGCGCTGATCGCGCGCGGCGCCGGGCCGGACACCGTGGTGGGCCTGGCGATCCGGCGCAGTATCGATCTGCTGGTCGGCATGTACGCGATCGTGCAGGCGGGCGCCGCGTACCTGCCGATCGATCCGGATCATCCCGCCGAGCGGACCGGCCGGATCCTGGATCAGGCGCGCCCGCTGTGCGTGCTGACCGTCACCGGCACCGATCTCGCGATGCCGGAGGAGACCGAGCGGCTCGACATCGACACGCTGGACGTCTCCGGTCACGACGGTGCCGCGATCACCGACGGGGACCGCCGCGCGTCGCTGCGGCCCGAGCATCTCGCCTACGTGATCTTCACCTCCGGCTCCACCGGAAAGCCCAAGGGCGTGGGCGTTTCGCATGCCGCGATCGTCAACCGGCTGCGCTGGATGCAGCATGAGTACCCGCTCGACGACACCGATGTCGTGCTGCAGAAGACGCCCGCGACCTTCGACGTCTCGGTGTGGGAGTTCTTCTGGCCGTTGCAGATCGGCGCCCGGCTCGTGATCGCGGCCCCCGAAGGGCACAAGGATCCGGCGTACCTGGCCGCCCTGATCGCCGAGCGCGGCGTCACCACGGCCCATTTCGTGCCCTCGATGTTGTCCGTGTTCGTCACCGACAGCGATGTCCGCGGCTGCACCGGCCTGCGCCGCGTATTCTGCAGCGGCGAGGCGCTGCCCGCCGCCACGGTCCGCGATTTCCATGCGGCGCTGGGCCGCTCGGGCGCGGCGCCGGAGCTGCACAATCTGTACGGCCCCACCGAGGCCGCCGTGGACGTCACCTCCTGGCACTGCACCCCGGACCGCGACAGCGTGCCGATCGGCGCGCCGGTGTGGAATACCCGGACCTACGTGCTCGACGAGCGGTTGCGCCCCGTTCCGCCCGGCGTGGTGGGCGAACTGTATCTGGCGGGCGTGCAGCTGGCGCGCGGCTACCTCGGCCGTCCCGCGCTGAGCGCCGAGCGCTTCGTCGCCGATCCCTTCGCGTCGGACGGCGCGGGCCGCATGTATCGCACCGGCGACCTGGTCCGCTGGCGCGGCGAGGACCCGGCCGGTGTGCTGGAGTACCTGGGCCGCACCGATTTCCAGGTCAAGATCCGCGGCCTGCGCATCGAGCTGGGCGAGGTCGAGGCGGCGCTGCTGGCCGACGACCGGGTCGCCCGCGCGGTGTGCGTCGCGCACACCGCGCCCGGCGGCGATGAACTGGTCGCCTATGTGGTCGCCGCCCCCGGAGCCACCGTCGAGCCCGCGGAGGTGTTGGCCGGTGTGCGCCGCATCCTGCCCGGCTACATGGTGCCCGCGCACCTGACCGTGCTCGCCGAGCTACCACTGAGCCCCAACGGCAAGGTCGACCGCAAGGCCCTGCCCGCACCGGATTCGGGCCTGCGCCGGGCATCGCGCTCGGCCACCGGGCCGCGCACCGAGGTGGAGCGGCGACTGGCGGGCATCTTCGCCGAGGTGCTCGGCGGCAGCGATATCGGCGTCGAGGACAGCTTCTTCGACCTCGGCGGCAACTCGCTGTCCGCGGCGCGCGTGGTGGCCCGCGTCAACGCCGCCTTCGGTGCCGGGCTCACCATCCGGGACCTGTTCGAGTCGTCGACGATCGCGTCCCTGGCCGCCCGCTTCGACACCCACAACCCCGATGCGGCCTCGCCGAAACTGGTTGCCGCGCAACGCCCGGAGCGGATCCCGCTGTCGCTGGCGCAGCAGCGGCTGTGGATCCTGAACCGGTTCGCCGAACACGCCTCGTCCTACAACATGCCGCTGGCGGTCGAGCTCACCGGACCGCTGGATCTCGCCGCGCTGCGCGCCGGACTCCTCGACGTCCTGGAACGACACGAGAGCCTGCGCACCACCTTCCCGGACGCCGCCGAGGGCCCGGTGCAGGTGGTGCACCCGGCCGCGGAGATCCCGCTGACCCTCGACCCCATCGATGCCGCGGGTGCCGACGCGCTCGAGCTGGCCACCGAATACGCCCGCTACGGATTCGATCTGCGCAGCCAGGCCCCGATCCGGGTCGCGCTCTACACCACCGGTCCGGACGCGCACCTGTTTCTCGTTGTGCTGCACCACATCTGCGGCGACGGCTGGTCGGTCGCCCCGCTCGCCCGGGACCTGATGACCGCGATCGCCGCCCGCGCCGCCGGTGCCGCGCCGCACTGGCAGCCGCTGCCGGTGCAGTACGCCGACTACGTGCTGTGGCAGCGCGAACTGCTCGGCGACGAGAACGATCCCACCAGCGCGCTGTCGCGGCAGCTGGCCTACTGGCGCTCCGCGCTCGCCGACCTGCCCGATCAGCTGGACCTGCCGACCGACCGCCCGCGGCCGCAGCGGCGCACCGCCGACGGCGGGACGGTGGAGTTCACCATCCCCGCCACCACGCGGCGCGCCATCGCCGCGCTCGCCGCCGACCGGGGCGTGAGCACCTTCATGGTGCTGCACGCGGCGCTGGCCACCCTGCTGTCGCGGCTGTGCAACACCGGCGATATCGCGATCGGCACGCCGATCGCGGGCCGTTCCGATCCGGCGCTCGACGAGCTGGTCGGCATGTTCGTCAACACCCTGGTGCTGCGCACCCGGGTCGACCCCGCCGCGGGTTTCGACCGCATGCTCGACCGGGTCCGCGAGACCGACCTGGACGCCTTCGCCAACTCCGACGTGCCGTTCGAGCGGCTGGTGGAGATGGTCAACCCGGCCCGCGACGCGGGCAGGCATCCGCTGTTCCAGGTGATGCTGTCCTACGAGAACGTCCCGGAGCTGCGCATCGACCTGCCGGAGGTCAGCGCGCGGGTGCTGCCGATGGATGTCGGCGTCGCCAAATTCGACCTGCAGCTGACCGTGCACGAGACCGGCGGGCACGGGCCGGGGTCCGGCGCGGCCGGTGACGAGGGCCCGCTGACCGCCGAATTCGGCTATGCCACCGACCTTTTCGATGCCGCGACGGTGGAGGCGATGGCCAAGCGGTTCGTCCGCCTGCTGACCGCGGCGGTGGCCGCCCCCAGCGTGCCGGTCGGCGATCTGAGCATCCTCGACGCGCGCGAGACCGGCAACCTGGTGCCGATCCAGGGCGCGCCCGGCGAACCGGCGATCACGCTGGCGCGCCTGCTGAGCCAGACGGCCGAGCGGCTGCCCGACGCGGTCGCCGTGCGCTACCAGGGCCGCGACACCACTTATCGGGAACTGGACGAGACGTCGAACCGGTTGGCGCGCGTGCTGATCGAGCACGGCGCGGGGCCGGAGGTGGTCGTGGCGATCGCGCTGCCACGCGGCCTGGACTCGATCACCGCCGTGTGGGCGGTCGCCAAGACCGGTGCGGCCTACGTGCCCATCGACCCGGACTATCCGGCCGACCGCATCGCGCACATGCTCTCGGACTCCGGCGCGATGCTCGGCCTGACCGACGCGCAATGCCATGCCGCCATGCCGGATTGGCCGGTGCGCCGCGGCCGCCACCGCAAGCAGTACGTCGACTGGCTGCTGATGGGCTCGCCCGCGCTGCGCACCGCGGTCGAACAGTTCCCGGACTCCCCGGTGACCGACACCGACCGGCACCACCCGCTGCGCACCGCCCATCCGGCCTACCTCATCTACACCTCCGGTTCGACCGGCACGCCGAAGGCCGTGGTGGTCACCCACGCCGGGCTCGCCTCGCTCGCCAACGAGCAGATGCATCTGTTCGGCGTCACCGATTCCGCACGCACGCTGCACTTCTCGTCGCCGTCGTTCGACGCCTCGGTGCTGGAGCTGCTGCTGGGCTTCGCCGCCGGCGCCACCATCGTGGTCGCCCCGGCGGGCCTGTACGGCGGCGCCGAGTTGGCGCGGCTGCTGCGCGCGGAGCGGGTGACGCACGCGTTCATCACCCCCGCCGCGCTGGCCACGGTGCCGCCGGAGGGCCTCGACGACCTCGAGGCCGTGATCGTCGGCGGCGACGCCTGCCCGGAGGAGCTGCTGCAGACGTGGACGACCGGGCGCCGCATGCACAACATGTACGGCCCGTCGGAGGCCACGGTCGCGGCCACCGCGACCGGCCCGATGGCCGCCGGTCGGCCCGTGCCCATCGGCCTGCCGGTGCGCGGGATGCGGTTGTTCGTGCTCGACGGCCGCCTGCACCCGGTGCCGCCGGGCGTCCCGGGTGAGCTGTACCTGTCCGGTCCCGGCCTCGCCCGCGGCTACCTCGGCCGCCGCGGCCTGACCGCGCAGCGGTTCCCGGCCAATCCGCACGGCCGCCGCGGCGAGCGCATGTACCGCACCGGCGACCTGGTGGTGTCCGACGCCACCGGGCAGCTGCGGTTCCTCGGCCGCGCCGACGACCAGGTGAAGATCCGCGGATTCCGGATCGAGCTGCGGGAGATCGACCACGTGCTGCGAGAGCATCCCGGTGTCCGGTTCGCCCTCACCGTCGTGCACTCCGGCGAGTACGGAAACACCCGGCTCGCTTCGTATCTCACCGCCGACGGCGAGATCGATCCGGCGGCGGTGCTGGAGACCGCGCGGCAGCGGCTGCCCGCCTATATGGTGCCCGCCGCGATCACCGTGCTCGACGAGGTGCCGATCGGGCCGTCGGGCAAGCTCGACCGCAAGGCGCTGCCGGAGCCGGAGTTCGTCACCGCCGGACCGTCGCGGGCGCCGGAGTCGGAGCTGGAGCAGCGGGTCGCGCAGGTGTTCGGGGCCGTGCTCGGCCACCGGGTGCCCGGCGCCGAGGACAGCTTCTTCGACGCGGGCGGCAACTCGCTGCTCGCCACCCGGCTCACCGCCGCGCTGCATGCCGAATTCGGTGTCGACATCCCGGTGCGGGTGATCTTCGAGGCGCCGACGGTGGCCGCCGTGGCCGCCCGGGTGGCCGACGCTCCCCGGACGCGGCAGGTCGCGCTGGCCGTGCACACCCCCCGCCCCGAGCGCGTGCCGCTGTCGCTGCCGCAGCAGCGCGTGTGGTTCCTCAACCGCTACGCGCCCGAATCCAGCGCCTACAACATCGCCTTCGTGATCCGTGTCGACGGCGACCTGGACGTCGGCGCGCTGCGGGCGGCCCTGGGCGATCTGATGGTGCGGCACGAGGTGCTGCGCACGGTGTTCCCCGAGGCCGGGGTATCGGAGGGCGCGGGATCGGTCACCGCGGGCGCCTACCAGCAGGTGCTCGACGCCGACCGCTGCGTGCCGATGCTGGAGCCGATCACCACCGACGAGACGGGCGCCGGGCCGCAGCTGCGCGAACTGGCGCAGCGCGGCTTCGACCTCACCCGCGAGATCCCGCTGCGCATGACGCTGCTGCGCACCGGGCCGCGCTGCCACCTGCTGGGCATCGTGCTGCACCACATCGCCGCCGACGGCTGGTCGCTGGCACCGCTGACCCGCGACCTCGGCGTGGCCTACGCGGCGCGCCGCGGCGGGGTCGCGCCGGCCTGGTCGCCGCTGCCGGTGCAGTACGCGGATTTCAGCCTGTGGCAACGCGATTGCCTGGGCGCGGAGTCCGATCCCGACAGCCCCGCGGCCACGCAGCTGCGCTTCTGGCGGGAGACGCTGGCGGACCTGCCCGACGAGCTGCCGCTGCCCTACGACCGGCCCCGCCCGGCGCAGCCGACCCAGCGCGCCGGGGTGGTCCCGTTCGACATGCCCGACGAGTTGCAGCGCGGCCTGGAGGCGCTCGCCCGCACCCAGGGCGTGAGCCTGTTCATGGTGCTGCGGTCGACCCTGGCCGTGCTGCTGCGCATCGTCACCGGCGGCCGGGACGTGGTCATCGGCACGCCGGTCGCCGGACGTACCGACCCGCAGCTCGACGAGCTGGTCGGCATGTTCGTCAACACCCTGGCACTGCGCTCCGACGTGGACCCGGATCGCAGCTTCACCGAACAGCTGCAGGTCGACCGCGACGGCGAGCTGGCCGCCATGGCGCACGCGGAGCTGCCCTTCGACCGGATCGTGCAGGAACTGTCCCGCGGCGACGAGGCGCAGCCCGGCTCCCGCGCCCCGGCCCGCCCGCTGCTGCAGGTGGCGCTGACCGTCGAGGAGAACTCGGTCCCGCCGCTGGAACTGCCGGGGCTGCGGCTGCGCGCCGACGAACTGGATATCGCGCTGGCCAAGTTCGACCTGGAACTGCGGGTGCTGCCGGAGCGCGGCGGTAGCGGGCGCGGATTCGAATTCGTCTACGCCGCCGAGCTTTTCGACGCGGAGACGGTCCGCACGCTGGCCGATCGGCTGCTCATGGTGTGCGCCGCCGTCGCGGCCGAACCGCGCGTGCGGGTGCGCGATATCGACGCCCGCACCGAGGGGGAGCGGACGCTGCTCACCCCGGCCTACGGCGCGGTGCCGACCCCGCAGTGCAGCCTGGCGAACTACTTCACCGCCACCGCGCACCTGCATCCGGACCGCATCGCCCTGCGCTTCGGCGAGATCGAGCTGACCTACGGCGAGGTGGACCGGTACTCCAATCGCCTGGCGCGGGCGCTGGTCCGGCGCGGCCTCGGGGCCGGTGACCGGGTGGCGATGGGCCTGACCCGGTCGATCGAGTCGGTCGTGACCATGCTGGCGATCGCCAAGTCGGGCGCCGCCTTCGTGCCGGTGGACCCGAACTACCCGACCGACCGCGTGCGGCACATGCTCACCGACTCCGGCTGCTGGAGCGGCGTCACGCTCTCGGCACACCGGGACCGGCTGCGGCAGGCCGCCGTCGGCGGCTACGACACCCGATGGCTGCTGCTCGACGATCCCGACCTGATCGACGAGGTCGAGAGCCTGGACGCGGGCACCGTCACCGACGCCGACCGGGTGCGCTCGGTGTGGACCTCCGAACTGGCCTATCTGGTCTACACCTCCGGATCGACCGGCAAGCCCAAGGGCGTGGCGGTCACGCACGCCGGTCTGTCCAATTTCGCCGACGAGATCCGCGACCGCATGTGCGTCGAACGCGATTCGCGCACACTGCATTTCGCCACCCCGAGCTTCGACGCCGCGATCTTCGACCTGCTGCTGGCGGTCGGCGTGGGCGCGACCATGATCATCTGCCCGCCCGATGTCTACGGCGGCGACGAGCTCGCGGAACTGATGGACCGGGAGCGGGTCACCCACACCTTCATGACCCCCGCGGCCCTGGCCACCATCGACCACGAACGCTGGCCGCTGCCGCACCTGCGGTCGCTGGTGGTGGGCGGCGAGGCGCTGGGCGCGGAGCTGGTGGCGCGCTGGGCGCCCGACCGCATGCTGTTCAACGGGTACGGCCCGACCGAGACCACCGTGGTCATCACGATGACCGCGCCGCTCACCGTGGGCGAGCCGATCACGATCGGCACGCTGGTGCGCGGCGCCCGCGCGCTGGTGCTCGACGAGCGGCTGCGCCCGGTTCCGGTGGGGGTGCCGGGCGAGCTGTACCTGGGCGGCCAGGGGCTCGCCCGCGGCTACTTCGACCGATTCGGGCTCACCGCGGCGCGTTTCGTCGCCGACCCGTACGGTCCCGAGGGTGCGCGCATGTACCGCACCGGGGACGTGGTGCGCTGGAACGACCGCGGCGAGATCGTGTACCTGGGCCGCACCGACCATCAGGTGAAGATGCGCGGTTTCCGCATCGAGCTGGGGGAGATCAGCGAGGTGCTCACCGCACATCCGGCGATCCGGTTCGCCCACACCGAGGTTCGCGAGATCGCGGGCACCGACCGCATCGTGTCCTACGTGCAACCGGCGGGCGAGGTGGACCTCGAGCAGGTGCGCGGCCACGTCGCCGAACGCCTTCCGGCGCATATGGTTCCGGGCAGTCTCACGGTGCTCGACAGCATCCCGCTGACGCCGGTCGGCAAGCTGGACCGCGCCGCGCTGCCGCAGCCGCAGCTGCTCAGCACCGCGGCGCGCGAGCCGCAGCCCGATACCGAGCGGCTGGTGGCGCAGGTGATGGCGGAGCTGGTCGGGGCCGAGGCCGTCGGCGCCGACGACAGCTTCTTCGAGGTCGGCGGAAACTCGCTGCTGGCAACGCAACTGGTGGCCCGGCTGGCCGCCGCGACCGGTACCCGGCTGGAGGTGCGCGCCGTCTTCGCGGCGCCCACGGTGGCCGCGCTGGCGGCCCGGCTGGACAGCGGCGGCGGTCCCGACAGCACCCCGGAGCTGGTGCGCCGGGCGCGTCCGCGGCGGGTGCCGCTGTCGGCGGCGCAGCGGCGGCTGTGGTTCCTCAACCGGTTCAACGAATCCGGCGACGGTACGGCGGGCGACCGGACCGCGGGCGCCTACAACGTCCCGGTGGCGCTGCGGCTGCACGGCGCCCTCGACGTCGAGGCCCTGCGGGCGGCGCTGCATGCGATCCAGGAACGCCACGAGACGCTGCGCACGGTATTCCCCGAACTGGAGGGCGAGCCGTACCAGCGGGTCCTCGACCCCGCCGCGGCCGCCGCCGCGCTGACCGTCACCGAGGTCACCGCGGCCGAGATCGACGCCGAGGTGCGGCGCATCGCCGCCACGGGATTCGACCTGACCAAGACGGTGCCCGTGCGGGCCGCGCTGCTGCGCCTGAGCGCGGAGGACCACGTGCTGGTCCTGGTCGTGCACCACATCGCGATGGACGGCTGGTCGCTGGAGCCGCTGGCGGCCGACGTCGCCGAGGCGTACCGGGCGCACGCGGCGGGCGAGGCCCCGCGCTGGTCCGAACTGCCGGTCCAGTACGCGGATTACACGCTGTGGCAACGCGAGACATTAGGCAGCGAGGACGATCCCGATTCGACGGCGAGT
This sequence comes from Nocardia wallacei, assembly GCF_029869545.1. Classification (GTDB taxonomy): domain Bacteria; phylum Actinomycetota; class Actinomycetes; order Mycobacteriales; family Mycobacteriaceae; genus Nocardia; species Nocardia wallacei_A. Next base: position 23,662 of record NZ_JARWQD010000302.1, read on the forward strand.
CGTCAGCTCGACTACTGGCGGCGCGCGCTGGACGGCCTGCCGGAGCTGCTGGCGGTGCCCGCCGACCATCCCCGCCCGCCCGGGGCGCGCAATAGCGGCCGGACCCGGGGCAGCGCGGTAGACCCCCAGACCCCCCCCCCACAGCGCCCCGGGG